>JBLIBL010000008.1:0-62517 GCA_047633355.1 Polaribacter sp. | reverse complement strand
TTAATTTTTTCCCAATTTAATGCGGTTATCACCGCTATTACAACTATAAGTAGGATAATTATTTTTTTAATTTTATTCATCATTTTCTATTTTTTTATTTAGAATAACCTTTTTTATGCTTTTTGCAATTCTTCATCAAAATTTTAATGACACCCTCTCAAATGGAAAAGCTGAATAGCTTCAGCTAAGGTCAAAGATATTAACTATGCTACCCAATATTTTTTAGAGATTAAGTGATAATAACGGGTGTCTTGCAGGGATACTTGTGTGTTTGAGTCATGTTGAACACCTCTTCACTGTTGGTTATTTAACCATAGTAAATAGGTAAGGCTTAATCAATAAAGTGTGGGTATCCCAATGTTTTATTTCAATTTTTTCAATGCGTTACCTAGCACTCTTAGATTGAAAATGAAAAAACTCGGTTTAGGCTAAGTGAGTCATTAGTCAGGCTAATACACTCCCATGAAAATTAAGAATTTCCACAATGGGACTAAACACCCTATGGTGGTGATACTCATATATATATTTAGGTTAAATCTTTGAATAATTACAATAATAAAGTGGTTTTAATTACCGGTGCTGGCAACGGCATTGGTCGCGCAACGGCCCTAGCATTTGCTCAGCAAGGGGCCAGCGTGGTGGTAGCAGATATCAGTCGAAGCGACGGTGAAGAGACTACGGCTCTAATCACTCAAGCGGGGGGCGTTGCCACCTTTATTCCTTGCGACGTAACCAAGGATCAAGATGTTAAAGCCATGGTTGATGGCACCCTAGAAGCCTACGGAAAGTTAGATATAGCCTTTAATAATGCCGGGATCGAAATTGAGCAAAGCAAGTTGGCCGATGGCGAAGAAGTTATTTACGACAAGATAATGGACGTCAACGTGAAAGGGGTTTGGCGCTGCATGAAATATCAAATTCCTGCCATGCTTCAACAACCGTCTTCTTCCATTGTGAATACCGCGTCGATTGCAGGTTTGGGGGCGGCCCCAAAAATGAGTATTTACAGTGCCAGCAAGCATGCGGTGATTGGGCTAACCAAATCGGCTGCGGTTGAATATGGTAAAAAAGGCTTGCGTGTTAATGCCATTTGTCCGGCCGTGATTGATACTGAAATGTTCAAACGCGCTACTCAGAACGATCCTCAAAAAGAACAGTATGTAAAAAGTCTGCATCCGGTTGGGCGCATTGGTCAGCCAGAAGAAGTGGCCGCCGCCGTACTGTATTTATGTTCAGACCTTGCAAGCTTTACCACAGGGATTGCCTTGCCTGTTGATGGCGGAACTACCGCCATTTAAACCTGTTTGATCAGGTTTAATACGCGATATGTCGTTACGATATATCGCGTTTTAAAGCTCCTGTACTCCCACAACCCATTTTATTACTGACGTTCAACCTTGGAACGGCGATTGATCTATCTGTAATAAATATACTATTTTTTTAATTTTTAACATATTCAATCATTCTCATACTTTGCAGCAGGTTCAATGAAAAATATTAGTAAAAAATATTAGGACATCCATAAACTTTTTTATTCAGCAAAGCTTATGGGTCTCCTAATGTTTTACAACTCACTTGTCTAATGAATTTTAAGTATCAAGAAAAACCATTCGTAAAGTAAAAAAGGTAGGGCTTTCCTTACTGATTATTAACTATGCCACCAATGGGTGGCCTGATAAGTAAGTAGTACTGTGGCGTAACAGTACTTCGGCGATAACCTCACCACTGCCACCACCGGCAACCAAAGCAATATTATTGGAAATATCAAATAACGGCTTCATAAGGTTCCTTAATTTTCATCGATAGAGGGTTTGTAGCGATTTAGGGCGGTAATACAATTGTTATAGTTATTGATACGATCTTGCTCAGTGGGAGCGCCAAATCCCCACAAACCATAGGCTTCGGGTAGACAAAATAACATTTCTACCGACAGGCCTGTATTGCTAGTGCAGTAAGTACCACCAATACTAACCAGCCCCTGACTAGCGGGAATGCTATGGCTCATGCCGGCGTTAGCTGTTTCGTTAACCGCCTGCTCAAAACTCTCAAAATCAGCATAGCCTACGGAAAAATTCATAATTCCCTCATCACATAGGCGATAATTTTCCGAACGTGGGATGCTGTCATCAAATTCGTTAATTACCAGATATTTGTTGTTGAGCGACAACGTCTTTGAGTTTTTAAGTTGCCCCTCTCGACTCCAGAGTTGCCGACTATCAAACAAATCGTCGCATTCCTTAAACGGAAAATACTTGGTAAAGTCATTCACACAGCTCTTAAATTGCGCGGAGGTTAAGCCCAAGCCGATCAGTTGCGCATGGCGTTCCCCGTTAATAAGATCTGGCTGTTCAACAAATTGTAGTTTATTACCGTCTGGATCGGTGGTGATACCGTGACGGGCATGGTCACCCTTACCTTCTACCTTAACCTCAATAATTTCAAAAGGCTGCAGAAACCCTAACATCACCATTTCCTGTTGAATACGCTCTAAACTTATAGTGGCGATTATTAGGTGGTTATAGCCTTCACAGCGAATACTATGATTGAGGGATAATGGCTTGGGCTGCGGATGCTCGAACTCGAAAATTTCCAACTGGAACAGTGCACTATCATCGGTAAACCAGCGCACCTTCGAGGCTGGATTAGGCAGTTGTTGAATAGCTTCAGCCATCGGGCCACGAAAGGCGACGGTACCAAAGCAGTTATCCAGCCCTAACACCTGTTCGTAGAACACAATGGCACGGTAAAAGTCAGAGGTGCATAACGCTATCTGGGCAATTGTAGTCGTACTATTACTGGGCATAGTTATATCCTAGTTGATATGAATGAAAGTAGTTTTGGGCCCCAAAACTTGGTTATTAAGCAGCAACTCATCCGGACCTATTTCAGGAGTAGCAATATCTTCCATACAAAGGACTTGATTTTTTTCAGGGTAATAAGCTGCTGCACGTATGGTAAACCTGACATTAAATTAAAAAGGATATAAAGGGCTATTCTTAAATAAGGCCTTCAAGGCGGGCTTTAAGCGCGGCATTCATGCCATCGTAAAGCGGCGCCGCCCGTTTAAGGGTTTTCGCCATTAGCGGGAATAGCAGTCCTTTATAGTATTCACCATGATGTAGGCGCACCTGCGTATCACTTAATTTTTCGATGCTAAAGTAATGCTTACCACTTACCGCCAGTACATTACCGCCAGTCCAATTGAGTTCAACCGGCGCATCTATTTGTGTCATCTTCGCCTTAAGCTTCATCCGCTTGGTTTTGCCTACCTGCACCTCAAAGTCGACCGGAGCACCCAATTGTAATTGGGTATCCACATTTTTAAGCATGGGATTCCAGTCATTGTAAGCTGAGAAATTGGTTAATTCTTTCCACACAGCTTCCGGTGTGGCGTTAATGTCGATAGTGGTTTGAATATGGTGTGAAAACATAAATGATCTCAAATGGTTAAGCCTTAGGCGTAAATGAAGGAATACCAATAAGGGCATCACTCTGCGTATTCGGAAAAACTTCTTGCATCTCAAGTACATTACCATCAGGGTCGCGAACATAAAGTGTTTTCACGCCATCGGCCACCCGCTGGGGCTCTGAATGAGTATCAACGCCGGCTGCTAACATTCGTTGGTATTCAGCATCAACATCGGTTACATCTAAACACAGGTGCGTCCAGCCTTGGTCACACACGGGCCGTGCGGGATTAACTGGCGCAGGTGTCGGCGTAGCGTATTGAAAAATTTCCATATAAGCATTGCCTATGCGTAACATTATCTGACGGCAAGACGAGTCTGTTAATCGAGTGACCGTATCCGCGAGCTCAGTCCCTTGAGGCCAACCGCCATCAAAGACGATTTTCGCCCCCAGTAAATCTCGATAAAATTCCAGAGAACGTTCTATATCCTGTGTAGATAATGCCACGTGGTGAATGCCGTTAATTGCCATTTTTAAACCTCAGTGTTACAAAAGCACGTTGCACCGAGACCTAGCCTCGGTACTTATCAAACTTGGTACTCAGTCTACCTCGGCTATCACAATTTAATGAATTACAAATCACGACGAGTATCAGTCTTATGACGACAACTTAAAGCATGTCGTATAAAAACATAACAGTGTCACTAAATAACCATCACATAAGAGCGTAATTCATTACTATAGTGAAGGTAAATTTCCATATACTCAGGAGGATCAAAACCATGAATGACTTAAACAATAAAATTGTATTAATTACCGGAGCAGCCGACCAACGCGGCATCGGTTTCGCCTGCGCCAAGGCCATGATAGAGGATGGTGCTACAGTGGTTATTACCGACCTCCCCAATCGCCAGCAAGAGATTGATGATGCTGTTGTTGTATTGGGTGAAAAAGCCCGTGGCCTTGCACTGGATGTAACTCAAGAAGCACAAGCGCTTGCCGTGGCTGCGCAAATTAAAGAAGAACTGGGCCCCATTAATATTCTCGTCAACAACGCCGGTATTGGTATTGGCGCCAAGTCCCTAATGGCCAGTACCAATGCTCACTGGGAGACGAGCTGGAAGATTAATGTGCTGGGCACGGTTAATTGCTGTCGTGCCGTGGTTCCTCAGATGCAAGCCAATAACGGTGGTGTCATTATTAATAACTCATCAGTACAGGGACTAAAGTCGTTGCCCGCCTATGGCGCTTATACCACCGACAAGCACGCATTGATCGGACTGACCCGCACTTTAGCCGCCGAACTAGGCCCTCAAAATATTCGTGTGGTAGCTATGTGTCCCGGTATTATCAATACTGGCATGAACGATTCACAGGTTGAAAAATTGGCGGCAGATGCCGGCATCACAAAGGAAAAAATGGAAGCGTCGATGGGTAAAAATTCAGCTTTGAATCGTATTGGTCAGCCTGATGAAGTGGGCCGTGTCGCTGCCTTTTTGGCCAGTGATAATGCCTCCTACATGAATGGTAATGCTGTAGAAATTTCTGGCGGCCTTATGGTCGGCCTTAACTAATTACACTGAAACTAAGCACACTAAAATTAATCACACTGAGAACTATTATGAATAAACACGTTGTTTTTATAACGGGCGCCAGCCAAGGTTTAGGTCGACAAATGGCCTTAGAATTTGCACGCCGCGGTTACGATCTTGGTATTTCTGCACGGCGCGAAGCCGTACTGAACGAATTGCGAGAAGAGATCCTTACCTTTGCCCAAGTCGACGTAAAAATCTATCCACTTGATGCGTCTGATGTGACTGCAGTTCAAGCCACCCTGCCCAAAGTCCGTGACGATTTTGGCCGTCTCGATATTGTGATTGCCAACGCCGGCCTAGCGAAAGAAAGCTCGGTGGGGTATGGCGACTTCAATAACGTTACAGCCATGGTCGACCTCAATATCACCGGGACCTTCGCGACGATTGATAGCGCCGTGCGCATTTTTCGCGAGCAAGGCTTTGGCCATATTGTCGCTCTAGGCTCCGTCGCCGGAGAGCGTGGTTTACCGTCAACTCCAGCCTACAGTGCCAGTAAAGCGGCCGTAGCCGTATATATGGATGCCCTGCGCGCCAGTGAGCATCGAAAAAAACGCTTCGATATTACCCTACTCTGCCCCGGCTATATCGACACTCCCCTAAACCGTGATATGCCTTTGCGTCCCTTTGTCATTCCCGTAGAGAAAGGTGGCAAGCTTTTGGTTAATAAGATCATTGCCAAACGTAAAAAAACTTTTGTGCCATCCATGCCCTGGGCATTAATCGCACCTATTATTCGTAATCTCCCCACCGGGATTATCGGGAAATTATTTCGTTAATTAAGTCAATGTTTTTAGTCCCCTAAATTAGCCTCTACAAGAGGCGAAGACGGCTAGCCAGTGAGGCGCGACCACTAATTCCCTGTTCTTCGCGCCATTGTTGGGGAGATTTATTGAAATGTTTTTTAAAAGCCCGTGAGAAATTACTTGGATCCGAAAAGCCCACAAGCATCGCCACCTGTGTCAGTGCAATGTTAGTATTACGCAGATAGTTTAAGACCATCTCGAAGCGCACTTCATCCAACAGCTGCTGATAACTAGTTCCTTCCAGTTTCAAGTGCCGTTGTAAGGTACGTTTGTCGCAGCTATAAATAGCCGCCACCCGCTCTATGGAACAATGGCCTGCACGTAATAAGCGACAAATAAGTAGCCTTACCTGACTCAATAAATCACGATCCTCCATGGCGGCATCCAGTACATGCTCTCGCACTAATGCTTTAACCCGTTCGTTACTGGTTGCTATCGGTTTCTGCATAGCTTCCAACGAAAACACTAGGGCATCTCGACCAGCACCTAGGGCTATTGGCGCCTTAAAGGTTTTTCGGTAAAGCTCTTCATTTTCAATGGCATCAACGGAAAGCTCAACACGTAGTAAACCAATAGTATATTCGCTTAAATGTTTAGCTGCACTGTAGGCATGAGCTAAGGATAAGTCCACGGATAGACGTCGATAAATTGGTTTTAAATCTCCAACGGAAACGGTAAAAGCAACTTCATCAAGCTCCCGTAAAAGAGACCACTGTACTAAAGGGTTATAGGCTTTTTGGTATTTCACATACCCCATAAAACCATCTCGAAGGTTCTCGGATGCTTCCAACAACAATGTAAACGAACCGAGAAACTCAATAGGCTGAAACTGGGCTAGTTCAATTCCCAACCAGGGTGTCGATGATATTTCAGAAACCTTACGTAATAACCGCATAACACTAGGGCCGGAAAGCAGCGCTTCATCATCATAAAGCAGCGCGCGTTTAATTCCAAACTTCCGCTCAATGACAGAAAAATCATGGCCTTTATGTTCAAACCACTGGTCGATACCATGCAGTATTGATGCTTTTAAAAGGTGCTGTTCCATAAGTGCATTAACTATATTTCTACAATATTCAGGCTAGTGTAACCAGATAACCCGCTATCACCAAGGCATTTAATTGTTGTGAGTTTCCTTTTAAACATGAAAAGGGTGAGCAAGAAAACAAGCTGTATATATTTTGAAAACTGTCATATTGTTTAGGAAATAAAACAGCTTTTCATTGGTTTTGTGATCACCCAGATCTAGTTAACCTGAGAACTGGATAAGGATTGAACTAATTGCCCAACTCGCGATCAGATCTTTCGACTAAAAACGATTTGAAAGCAACAGAGGTGGGCAGATGAATAAGTTAATAGATATATTTTGCGATGTCGATGATTTTTTGTTATCAATTTTTACCTGTATGGGAAGCTGAGTTAATCGCCAATGGGACTAAGAAGCGAAGGCGCCAATCAAAGATAACGACGAGTGGATGCATGACTATTGCTATAGCCTTTCATTAATCAAATCATAGGGATTTCAAGAGCTTATATATTGGTTTAGTTCAACGATATTGGCTATAAGACTTCCCGACCTTGTTAAGCTATACGCGTTTCTTACATAAAATGTCCGCGTTAATTATTCCTATGTGCGCTTATTTTCAAACGGTTAAAG
The DNA here is from genome assembly GCA_047633355.1 of Polaribacter sp. Lineage (GTDB taxonomy): Bacteria > Pseudomonadota > Gammaproteobacteria > Enterobacterales > Kangiellaceae. Next base: position 55,054 of record JBLIBL010000008.1, on the reverse strand, counting down.
GAAAGCCCACAGGCAACTCTACAAGCCTAAAAGTATGTCACAACATTCGTATCCCACGTAATCGGGTATTTGATGGTGTAGCCAAACGAGGAAAAGGAACCATGGGTTGGTTTTACGGTTTTAAACTACATTTATTGATTAATCACATAGGTGAAATTATTTCTCTGAAGATAACACCAGGCAATAAAAACGATAGAACGCCAATCCCTGAGTTATGCAAAAACCTTTACGGAAAGCTATATGCGGATAAAGGATATATTGGTAAAAAACTCAGTGAAACGTTATCTGAAAGTGATATTGATTTAGTAACTACCGTTCGTAAAAATATGAAGGCTAAAGCAATATCTATATTTGATAGAGCAATTTTATCAAAGAGATACATTATTAAAGCAATAAATGACCCGCTAAAAAATATTTCACAAGTTGAGTATAGTCGCCACCGAAGTGAGACAGGTTTCATGTTAAATGTAATTTCAGGAATAGTGGATTATTGCTTAAAGAAGCAAAAACCACGTATTAAATTATCAGCGAGTGAATTTGGATTGATGGCTGTTTAGAAAACGCATCTCTTAAACAGATCTCAGGTTAGTTAGGTACTGCTGAAATCAAATTAGAAACTTTAAACATATTATATAAAAAGATTAAACCATTGGTCGAGTAAACTAATTTGCTGTTAACGAGGTTTAGGCATAAGAATAACCACACTTAAGAATGATAAATTAAGTGTGGTTATTGACGTGAATATGAGATATTTATTATGGGCAACCTGACAAGTAGCCTGATAAGTAGGCAAAGCGATGTCTGGGTACGGGCTATCAATGGTGTGGAAGTTACTATCCTTACACTGCTAACCATTGGAAGAACTAAAAAACTATAGGGGTCAAAGCCCTTTAAATATCAGTGGTTTGTTGCTATCCTTTATTTCACTGCAAAGAGAGTTCCAATGCCACGAAAACCGCGTTTTATTATCACGGGTGTTCTGTTCATATCGTTCAAAGAGGACGCAGTCATGAGCCGGTATTTTATGATGATGCAGACTACCGGGTTTAATCTCAGTCGACTAAAAGAAGCAGCTTAAAAATACCAATGCCAGATCCATGCTTATGTTTGATGACAAACCATATCCACTTGCTAGCAACGCCATCAGATATTCAAGGCATTACGAAAATAATGCAATATATTGGTCGGCATTACGTTCCCTACATTAATCATACCTATGGCGGAAGTGGTTCGATTTGGGAAGGGCGCTATAAAGCAAATCTGGTTCAGGATGACCGATACCTGTTAACCTGTATGAGAGTAGTCATTCTTTAAAGCGCTTTGCCCCCTAAGTTTTACATTATAAAGCGCTCCCGCATATTCTATTCTTATTGTCATAAAAAACCCCATCAAGTCAAGAATACTTTATTGCAAGACCCCGTTTTTCGTTTATTTCAGTGAGTTCAAGAGGTTTAAGATCAAAAGAATCCACCTTTATTAGAAGTGCTTAAAAAGCAGAAATGTGTGATTGCAAGACTCGACTTTATTTTTCTTCTAAGCCTCAAAAATATGACCCTTTCTAAGGAGCTAAGAATCAGCTCTAATATTGATAAAAAACCTCTCTAATAACGAATTTCAGTAAACTTTAATTTGTACTTGATTTCTTGAAAGAAAAAAATCGCTTTTCGATCTCTTCCCTTATCTTTCAAATCAATGCAAAGAGATACTGCTGGTTTTTTTTCATTATACTTTAGGCTATCATCCACTATCTCTTTGGAACATTTATAAGGTTTTGACAAGAAGTCTATGGTGGTTAATCTCCAAGACATTTTTACTAGATACTTTTCTTCTAATTCTATAAATGGTTTTATACAACGACTAAGATTTAAAAGTTGCTTTTCATTAGCTTCGAAATTGTCCTTACTCTTGTTAGAATGATAATCATCAACACAAAGCTTTATTTGAGAGAAGATCTTTGCTCCGCTTTCATATTTATAGAAACCCGCATGAGAGCAATTAGAAACTAATATACAAAGAATTAGAATAAAGGCTTTCATTTATGTAGGCTCCTTGCCCCACTACCTAGACTACTAGGTCTTTTTGAGTCTAATGTATCCCCAGAGGGTTTAATAGTCATTAAATCTTCAATCTCACAAATACTATTTCCGCCGTTAATCTCTAAACAAACCGGAGACATTATATACTTGCCGCACTTCATTTTACTCAATTCCTCACATTTTTCTTTTCAACAATCTCGGAGGCTACCCCCTCACTCCACTCCCCGAAGGATCGTTAACGAGAGAGTCCTTAAATTCTTTGCACGACTTACTCCATAAATCAGCGACACATGGGCTTTCTTTAACCGGTGTGGGGATCCGGCCAATATACGGGTTCGCTTTATTTCTTGGATTATTCAAAAACGCTTTGGCGGCACTCATATTTATAATTTCAACTATTTTAATTGCTGAATACTTCTTTGCGGACTTGCTATGTCGAAAACTGCTTTGAATTTGCCCTACATGTTTGCCAGTTTTTAAGGCTAGTCCCTTGGCCGCTTTGTCAGGCCCTTTCCACATTCCCATCATAACACTGTATTCAAAAATTAATGCGTAAGGGCTACCGCTCGTAGATTTTGACTGTGTATAAAATTTATTCTTCGTGCCTTGGTTTGCCGCCCGTTTTGCATCCTTCAATTGGCCTAAAAGCGTTTTAAATTGAGAGCCCTTCTGAATCCACACTAGATCGTAGGATTCTCGTGCTCGCAAAATCCCACCAAAATCAACTTCATTGAATACCACGACTAGTGTCCAATTTGGTTCCGCAGCGTTCGCATTCTGGAAAGTCAGTGCGGTAAAGAGTAGCACCGCAAAAAATAATCTCATATCTATATCAGCCGTTTAGTTGCATGTTGGTCGAAGGATCGCATAAATACTATTTCTCAAGCGTTACAACGTTTTCCGGCCAATTACTCACTATCCGAGTTTGGGGGTCTGCTTTGCTGCGTTGATTTACATATTCCATGTACCAATCAACCGCTTGAGCTGGCGATGAAAAGTAAGATGCGCCGTTCCTGCATTGTGTCTGATTAAAGTACTCAATACGCTCTACGATAAAATAGGCCCGGCCCCAGTCGCGTCCGTTAAAGCCTTCCTTTCTTTCAAAAGGCACTCCACCCCATACATACTCTAGAGGAGCTTTTCCGGCTTGCGAGCTACTACCAATAAGTGCGCGCAAATGGGCATGATGCGCTTCTATTCGTTGCATATTTTTAACGATATTTGGCGGGCCTATCCCGCCAATTCTCGCCTTATAGCAAGTAGCTGTTGCGCCGTTGCTCAAATTACCCGACTGAGCGAATGCGCTAGCACCACTTAACCCGACGATGAGAGTTCCGACAATTGTGGTCAATCCGATTCTTTTCATTTGTCATGTTCCTCTAAAGTACAACGACTATTTAAAATGGTGAATCGGACAGCCAAAGAGCCCATCCAATTAATTTAGCGGTTGTATTATCGGTTACGGACACAGTTTCGTAAACTACGCTGACTCTTCCACCCTTAGCATCGTTAACACGCGACTCTGGAATTCTTATTAAATATGATTGTGCTGCTGCACCTCTTGTTTTAACCCTTTTTTTATTTAAGAGTAAAATTCCATACAATGGTTGCTTCACAGAAGGGTGATATACTTTTACCCTTTTAGCTCCGATTATTAACGCACCGTTAAAATCTTCTATTATTGGAGGGCGACTGGGTCTAGTACCATTATCGCGAATCGCGTAAGTAAGCCGGTAGCTACTATGGTATGTTTGAAACGGTGGTGTAAATTTTCCCTCTTCAATTACAAAAGATCCATCTTCGGCTTCAATTCGGATTCCTTTTCCCTGAAGGGCTCCACTTCTATAAGGCGAATACCAATTATCCTCAAGGGGATTCATACTACAACCTACTAATACTAATAGAAATAACGAGGTTACCAAAAATAAACTTTTAAATTTGAGATGCTTTTTCATTATGCGTTCCTATTCTAGAGGGTCTTTTCCGGCTCGCGGGCTACTACCAATAAGTGCGCGCAAATGGGCATGATGCGCTTCTATTCGTTGCATATTTTTAACGATATTTGGCGGGCCTATCCCGCCAATTCTCGCCTTATAGCAAGTAGCTGTTGCGCCGTTGCTCAAATTACCCGACTGAGCGAATGCGCTAGCACCACTTAACCCGACGATGAGAGTTCCGACAATTGTGGTCAATCCAATTCTTTTCATTTTTCATGTTCCTCTAAAGAACAAAGAATATTTAAAATGGTGAATCGGACAGCCATATCGCCCATCCGATATTCTTAGCTTTAGGGGATCCTTTACGAGAAACCGGCTCGTAAACCACGCTGACTCTTCCACCCTTAGCACTGTTTACATATGATGCTGGGATTCTTATTAAATATGATCGTGCTGCTGGGCCCGTTGCGGAGTCAGTGAGTTTTTTATTTAAAAGTAAAACACCATACAATGGTTGCTTCGCATCTGGGTGGTACACTATGACCTTTTTAGCGCCATGTTTTAATGCGAGGCCAAACGAATCTAATAATGAGCCGGGACTTGTACCATCAGTGTAAGTTTTAAAATAAAGCACTTTCGACAAACCTGTTTGGTATGTGTGGTATGTTTGAAACGGTGGTGTAAATTTTCCCTCTTCAATTACAAAAGATCCATCTTCGGCTTCAATTCGGATTCCTTTTCCCTGAAGGGCTCCACTTGTATAAGGCGAAAAATAACTCTCAAAGGATGGAGGGGGTGGAGGGCTAGCACAACCTACTAATACTAATAACGAGGTTACCAAAAATAAACTTTTAAATTTGAGATACTTTTTCATTATGCGTTCCTATTGTTAAAATTTGTATTCCACTGAATTTTTGAAATATTCATTTCCATCATAAAATATGATATTTTCTTTATTATGATATATAACCGCGAAGCCTGCGGGGGTCATATGGCATTTGATGTTTGATACCCCTCCCCCTAAATCACGGCTCTCTGAGTTACCTGCTAATTCACGATTCTCTGAGTCACCGCCTAAATCACGGTTTTCTGAGTCACCGCCTAAATCACGATTCTCTGAGTTACCTGCTAATTCACGATTCTCTGAGTCACCGCCTAAATCGCGGTTTTCTGAGTCTCCGCCTAAATCACGATTCTCTGAGTTACCTGCTAATTCACGATTCTCTGAGTCACCGCCTAAATCGCGGTTTTCTGAGTCACCGCCTAAATCGCGGTTTTCTGAGTCTCCACCTAAATCTCGGTTCTCTGAGTCACCTCCCAATTCACGGTTCTCTGAGTCACCTCCCAATTCACGATTCTCTGAGTCACCGCCTAAATCGCGGTTCTCTGAATTGCCCGCCAACATTCTGTTTCCGACACATTCGACAGGTGGTAGGTATGAGTGAGCACCAATAATAATGATAGGGACCGACTTTTCCTTTGCGATATCTCTCAAAGTTTCCTCTTTTGGAGTAGGCCCAAGATCAATTAGAAAACCGGTAGAAACCTGGCTTGAAGCGTTAGCATCCAATAACCCCATGATCATGCCACTAAGGAAGATAAGAAGGGGTAGTTGTTTAAATTTCATATTCTTTCTTCAAAAATGCAGGATTAAATTTAGATTAGCGTAGATATGTCCGATTAGCAACTTTACAAGAAAACCCAAATCCATACATAGAGATTCGGCATGGACTTAAACGCATAACGATAACGGGTCAGATACTGTCTTAAAAACAACTTGAAACTTCGTGCTATCCTATCATCCCTCAAATATCACAACTAACAACTACAATCCCGCCTCCTACAACGGCCAAAATACCATCAACAACGGAATTGAAACGAAAATTATTAAAATTTCCAACGGCAAACCCATGCGCCAATAATCACCAAACCGATAGCCACCGGGCCCCATGATAATGGTATTATTTTTATGCCCAATCGGTGACAGAAATGCACAAGAAGCCGCAACAGCCACCCCCATTAGCATGGTATCTGGATTAACCTGAAGGCGCTCTGCGATAGACACCGCAATCGGTGCGGCAACGAGAACCGTGGCAACATTATTCAGCACATCAGACAGCGTCATTGTCACCACCATAAGCAATGCTAAAATAGCTACCGCTGGCCAACCCTGAGTGCTACTCACTATCACTTCAGCGATTAATTCTGTACCTCCGGACTGTTCCAATGCAGCTCCTAATGGGATCAACGAGGCCAGCAGAATAAGCACAGAACCTTGAATCGAATCATAAGCTTGTGAGAGTGAAATGACTTTTAGTAAAAGGTAAAGCACCACACAGGCCGCCAGTGCTACGGTAAGATAGATATATCCAAAGCTGGCGAGCAGAATGGCAGCCGTAAAAAGCGAAATAGCCAACCAAGCTTTATCATGTTGAGTGACCTGTAAATCACGAGGTGCCAGTGGTAAAACTCCCAACCAATTGATGACGTCATTGATTTGCTCTTCTTCACCCATCAGCAGTAAAACATCACCCGGCTTAATAATAAGTTTACGAACGCGGTCACGAAATGGCTTACCTTCACGTGAGACTCCAAGCAGCATTATTCCGTGTCTATAAAGCAGACGAATATCTAATGCGGAACGACCTGTTATTCGTGATTCCAACGGTACAGTGGTTTCTACAATGGATAAAGTGCCTGCCAGAACGCCATTGTGTTTTTTTGATCTTGAGTAAGAGAGTTTTAGTGCTGTAGCAAAACTCTCAACAGACTTTGGACCGGCTTCCAGAACCAGTAAATCGCCTTTGCGAATGCTTTCACGTAATGCCCGACCCGGTAATCGATTTCCATTACGCACCAGCCCAAGTATCATGACGTCATTTTCCTCAGCTAGGTCATTGAGTTGTTTAATGCTTTGCCCAATAGCGCTAGAGCCTTCCGTCACACCGATTTCAACGACATAGCCATCGAGGTTACTTAGCTCATTTCCCGCATTGTGTTTGGAACGATCTGTAGGCACCAAGCGCCAACCGATCAGAGCGACAAAAGCTAATCCCGCTAGTGCGGCTCCAAGTCCCACAGGTGCAAAATCAAACATTCCATAAGCTTCACCAAGCGCGGTTTCTCTATATTGCGAGATAACGATATTTGGCGGCGTACCAATTAATGTCACCATACCCCCAAGAATAGTAGCGAAAGAAAGTGGCATGAGGGAGAGAGCCGGTGATCGTTTTGCCTTATTAGCAGCCTGTATATCAACCGGCATCAAAAGCGCCAGAGCCGCAACATTATTCATAAATGCTGAGAGTACCGCCCCAAGAAAACCCATAGAGGCAATGTGTAAAGGCAACGGCCGCTTGGAATCAATGACACGACTAGTCAGCATTTCTATAGCACCTGACTGAGAGAGCGCACGTGATACAATCAAAACCAGCGCGATAATAATCACAGCGGGATGTCCGAACCCTGAAAAAGCCTGATCAATTGGAATCACCTGAAGTATCAACCCTACAACCAACGCAGCAAATGCTACAAGGTCATAACGCCACTTGCCCCATAGCAAAAGTCCCAGTACTGATGCCATTAAAGTAAATAATATTGCCTGATCATTGGTCATGGTTGGTAAACTCTTTTTTTTAATAATCTAAATCCAGCGGTTACTGTGGATTTAACTAATTTACAAAGCTCCATTCTCCGCCGGTTTTAATCACGCCTTTGATGCGATAGGTAATTTGCATATAACCTTGTGGGTTAATGGTTGCTACATCTCCCCTTTGTAACTTTTGATTGTTTTCATTGACGATACGCATTGAGTTGAAAAACTTTTAGCGTTTATTAAATTCTACCAAGCAGTCACACCACCATCAATGGCTATGGTTTGCCCCGTCATATAGGAATTACCTGGAGACAAAATCAATAACATGGCATTCACCACTTCTTGTGGTTTAGACAATCGTTTCATCGGTGTACCTTTAGCTAATTGTACTTGGCTTTCTTCTGATGCAAATTCACCTAAAATAGCAGTTGGGCTGTAAAAGGGACAAATCGCATTACAGCGTACGCCTTTTCTAGCATATTCCACTGCGGCGGTTCTGGTTAAGCCTACTACCGCATGTTTAGCCGCAGCATAAGCTCCGACTTTTGGCGCTCCACCTAAGCCGGCTAAAGAACTGATATTTAATACATGACCTTCGCCCTGTTTTAGCATGGCTTCAATTTGATATTTCATACCAAACAGTACACCGTTAACGTTGACATTAAACTGGCTTTGCATAGTATCTTCAGTCAACTTATGTAAAGGAGTCATATCGTGAGCAATGCCCGCATTGTTGACTCCAATATCCACCCTTCCAAATTTTTCTAAAGCGTTGTCTACCATGTTTTTGCAGTCTTGTTCTTTAGAAACATCACATAACATTGATATTGTATTACTTTGCTCTGGTAAAGAGGCATATGTTTCGTCTAAGTTTTGTTGATTGATGTCACTTATTACCAACATACATCCACGTTTGGCTAGCCCTTTTGCTAACAAACGGCCAAAACCACCACCTGCTCCGGTGATCAACGCTACTTTTCCGGTAAAATCTAATAACTCATCCATCAAATTGTTCCTGTTTTTTTATATTTGAAAAATATAATAAGGTTGGCATTTATTTAGGTTAATAATACTTAAGCTCGTTGTTTGTTAAATTAGGCTTGTTGGTTTTGTTTGTAGGCTCATTTTACTGAATCAGATTAACATCATGATTTAAATAAGTAAATGCATCCAAATATCATATAAGACGCTATCTAAATACTAAGATTTTGAAATAAATTGCTCTCAAGCCCTGTATACTTCTCTTTTTAAATTTCGCCAGCCAATAAACTAGACCGTAAAGCCATGATCAGATTCAAAAAGCTGTCCCTTTTTCAGGGTAGTCTTGCCCTTTTAGAAGACGTTAACCAAACACTTTACCCCGATCAAAAGATCGGTGTGGTGGGTAAAAATGGTTGTGGGAAGTCGAGTTTGTTTTCGATGCTTCGCAAGGAGTTAGCACCAGAGCAAGGCGAGTTGGAATTTCCGCCAAAATGGCGTGTTTGTAGCGCAAGACAGGAAACGCCTGCAAGTCCGTTAAGCGCGATTGATTATGTGCTATCGGGTCATAGTGAATATGCGCAAATCCAAAAAGAGCTAAAAATTGCGGAAAATTCCGAAGATGGGATTGCAATTGCAAATCTTAACGCCAAGCTTGATTCGATTGATGGTTGGTCATTGCCAGCATTAGTCGCAAAAATGTTAACTGGGTTAAGTTTTACCGAAGAACAAATGAATACTACCGTTAGCGAGTTATCTGGTGGTTGGCGAATGCGATTAAATTTAGCTCAAGCTTTGATTCAACCTGCGGAATTGTTATTGCTAGATGAGCCAACTAACCATTTAGATTTAGAAGCGGTGCTTTGGTTGCAGAGCTACTTAAGAAGCTATGAAGGAATGCTTTTAACGATTTCACATGATCGTGATTTTTTAGATAGTTTTTGTTCTCATATTTTACACTTCGAAAATAAAGGTATCGACTGTTATAGCGGTAACTACTCACAATTTGAAAAACAAAGACAGGCCAAGCAGGTATTACAACAAGCTGAGTTTGAAAAACAACAAAAAGAAATTGAACATTTAGAAAGCTTTATCAGTCGCTTTAAAGCAAAGGCGAGTAAAGCGACTCAAGCGCAAAGCCGAGTGAAAGCACTGGATAAAATGGATAAGGTAAGCGCCGTTCAAATTAGACAAAGATTTGGTTTTGAGTTTAAGGATATTAATAAAAACATTACTGAGTTGATTGACTTGGATAAAGTTGATGTTGGCTATGGCAGCGGCACTAATCAAACGACTGTTTTACACAAAGTTCTTATGCGAATTATGGCAGGGCAAAGGATTGGACTGTTAGGCAGAAATGGCGAAGGAAAATCAACATTGATAAAAGCGATTTGTGGAGAGCTAGAAAGCCAAGCGGGAAAAATTTCCCGTAATAAACATTTTAAAGCTGGTTATTTTGCGCAACATCAAGTTGAACAGCTAAACCTTGACCAATCACCCATTTGGCATATTCAGTCTTTAGGTGATGGCATTAGTGAGCAAGAAGCGCGAAATTTTTTAGGTGGCTTTGCTTTTAACGGAGACAAAACCTTAAACAAGGTCAATGGTTTTTCTGGCGGCGAGAAAGCACGATTAGTTTTAGCCATGATTACTTGGACAGCACCCAATTTATTACTACTGGATGAGCCAACGAATCATTTTGATATTGAAATGAGAGAAGCATTATCGTTAGCTCTACAAAATTATGACGGTGCGGTAATACTGGTTGCGCATGATAAAAACTTATTAGAAAGTGTTGTTGATGAATTCTGGTTGGTGAATGATGGTAAAGCTAATCCATTTAAAGGCGACCTAAAGGATTATCAAAAGTGGTTAAATGAAAACCGCTGGGGGAAGGAAAAAAAGGAAGGTGGTTTAATTAATGGTGCTAAAACAAAAGATAATGTAAATAGTGAATCCGACCAATTAAACAACAAGCTATCAAAAAAAGAACAGAAAAAAGTTGACGCAGAAACAAGAAAATTGAAAGCACCATTAACTAATCGACTTAAAAAAATAGAAACTGAAATTGAAAGCTTACAAAAGAATAAAAGTGAATGTGAAGAAAAGCTATCTGGCAGTGAAATTTACGAAGAAAAAAATAAAAGCCAACTAGCTGACTGCATGCGAAAATCGGCCGACTTAACTTCTAAAATTGATGATTTAGAAGAAGAGTGGATGGAAATTTCTACAGAGCTAGAGCAGTTGTAATTTCTCATAATGCCGCACAAAAGCTAAAGCAAAGCGTTCAGCAGATTGTGAGTCCATATTAAAATAAAGAGACGGCTCAATTAATTCTGCTTCCATTAATGCAAATTGCTCTTCTTTGGTATCTGTTTTTAGTCTAACAAAATCTAGTCTTGCGTAGAGTGTTTCATAAGGAATAGCCGTTAGAACCTCTTTTGCTGTTTCAGTTAGCAATCTTTCTGGCTCGATCAAAGATAAGTGACTGCCAAATTCTTCTTGCACTCTAAAGTCATTCTCATAAGGTTTTTTTAATATTGCGTGACTATATTCCCGATTAAAATAAAATAAAGAATATTCTCCCTCATCAACAATTGCTGAGACAAAAGGTTGAATCATAAAATCTCTATCAGTAAATAACGTCTCTAATTTTTCATGGTCAATAATGTCAGTTTCAAAATTTAATCTAAAAGTATCTGATGCGCCCGCGCTAACGCAAGGTTTGACGATAAGCTCCTTTTCTTTAAAGATCTCTATTGCGCTTTCAATGAATTTTTGACTGTAATCACATCCCCACACTGTTGGGACAATCAAAATGCCATTTTTTTCTAATTCTGCTAAATATTTTTTGTTGATATTCCAAGCAACTAGATCGATACAATTTAATAAAACAGCATTAGATTTTTCTATTTCTTTTAACACGGACATAAAGGCATCCGAGTCGTCTTGATAGTCCCAAGGCGACCGAATAATAACGGCATCAAATTGATTCCAGTCGACCCTAGTCGTGCGCCAAGAAATTTCTTCTGCTCTCCAACCAAGTTGCTCTAAAGGTTCGATTAATAGAGAATCATAACACTCAAAATCGTTCATGTTATCCATGGTTAAAAGAACACAGCTTTTCATTAATTTTTATCCAAAGGTATTTTCATTTCAACTTGATAGCGTTGGTTTATTTTGTTGAAGGTAATAGAAGCTTGAGTCTTAAAAATAACCTCAAGTCTTTGCTCAATATTATTAATAGCAATTCCTTGCCCTTTATGCGATACATGTTTTTGGGTTTCTTCTGGTACCGGGTTAGTTACACGAATAATTAAGTGCGTATCATTTTTTGTCACATTAATCTGTAATGTACCGCCACTTGTTAGTAATTGAATACCATGGTACACCCCATTTTCCAATAGAGGTTGAACTGATAAAGGCGGGACTAATATTTGTTCACAACCATCCTCTACATTCCATTCAACTTTCATTCTATCGCCTAAACGTAAAGACTCAATGGAAAGATATTTTTTACCGTTTTCTAACTCTTTGCTTAATGGAATTAAATCATCATTATTGTCTAGCGTTGCTCTAATTAAGTCACTTAAATCCTCTATCGCGGTTTCTGCTAGCTTGGGATCTATTTGAGTTAAACTTGCAATCACATTCATACTATTGAATAAAAAATGGGGGCGAATTCTTGCTTGTAAAGCATCAAGCCGAGCGGCGGATTCCAACCCAATTGTTTTGACGTACTGTTGTTGCAAATAAAAATAACGTAATAAAACACTTCCAATCAATCCAGCGATTACCCAATTTTTAATTAAATATTGAAGTTGAAGATGCTGAGTTAGATCGAACAAACTGCCATGATAAAAAACAATTGAAATATAAGTGAAAATAAAAGTGGTAAACAAAATAATGCTTAAACTAACTAAGCCAGCGAAAAAATCACTGAATGTAGAAAGGTAAGTTCGGCTCAAACATAAAATGCTAACAGAACTTAAACCCACGGTTTGTAAAGAAATAGAATATAAACCTAACAACTGCCATAAATCACCATACGGTTCGGTATTAAGTAAGGTGAAAATAACGGCTAATAGCTCTCCAATTAAAATCACCATTAAAATCGATTGGGGATTACAAAAGTCAGGTAAAAAGAACTCAGCTAGAGTTTTATTTGATTGTTTTAAAGTTGAAGGTTTATTTTGCATAATCTGTTTACCTTGCTTTTCCTATTCCTTAAGAGTGTTCAGGTTTACAAATAAAACGAACACTCGCTCATTTTATTTAACTCCTTAGCTCTTTTCAATTTACAATTCCTAGTTAATTGATCTAGTATGCTATACCTTTTTTGATAAAAATGAATTAAAAAGATGGCTAAAACGATCCCAAGCGTTGATCAATCAGTACATTATCGTACTTGCACCCTCTGCGAGGCAATGTGTGGAATAGAAATTAAACATGTAGAAGGTAAAATTACCTCGATTAAAGGTGATAAGCAGGATTCTTTTAGTAACGGTCATATTTGCCCAAAGGCGGTTGCGTTACAGGATTTATATACAGATAAAGATCGGTTAACAGAGCCAATGATGAAAGTTGATGGCAAATGGGAAAAAGTGGGCTGGGAGTTTGCTCTATCAGAAGTCGCATTACGATTTAAAGCAACTCAAAAAGAGCATGGAAATGATGCGGTTGGTGTGTATCTCGGTAACCCTAACGTGCACAACATAGAGTCTATGCTTTTTGGCTCTGATTTTTATCGCTCTTTAAAAACAAAAAATAAATATTCCGCTACTTCAGTAGATCAACTCCCTCATCATTTAGCCGCTTTACAAATGTTTGGACATCCTCTTTTAATGCCTATACCCGATATTGACCGCTGCAATCATATGCTCATCATGGGTGCTAACCCGATTGTATCTAATGGCAGTATTATGTCGGTTCCTAATGTTAAAAAACGTTTAAAGGCGATTCAAACTCGAGGTGGAAAAATAATCACTATTGACCCACGTTTTACCGAAACTAGTAAAGTTGCTGATCAACATCATTTTATTACTCCGGGTAGCGATGCTTTGTTAGTGATGGCGATGATTAATTATCTCTTTGATCAACAATTAGTTGACTTGGCTCGATTAGCGGATCACGTTGAAAACCTCGACAAAGTTGAAAAAATGATCGACGGATTTGATGCTGATAGTGTGGCTTCTGACGTTGGAATTAAAGCAGATGATATTCGTCAATTAGTGGTTGATTTTGTTAATGCTGATCGCGCGGTACTTTATGCAAGATTAGGAGTTTCAACCCATGAGTTTGGCTCTGTAGTTAATTGGTTAGTTAATTTGTTTAATATATTAACTGGAAGTTTTGATGAAGCTGGCGGATTAATGTTAACCGCACCCGCGATTGATATGGTTGGTTCAAAAAAAGCAAAATCAGTGAAATTTGCTCGTTTTCATAGCCGAGTTAGCGGTTATCCTGAAACCATTGGTGAACTTCCAGTAGTTGCTTTGGCGGAAGAAATTTTAACTCCGGGTGAAGGGCAAATTAAAGCAATGTTTATTGGCGCAGGTAATCCTTTACTTTCAACACCCAATAATTCTTTACTTGAAAAGGCTTTTGACCAATTAGAGTTTATCGTTAGCCTTGATTTTTTCCTAAACGAAACCTCCAGAAAAGCGGATATTATTTTACCGCCACCTTCCGCATTAGAGCGCCCACATTATGATTTAGTTTTTAATCATTTAGCGGTTAGAAATTATGCCCGATATTCCAAACCACTTTTTGAAAGAAAAGCGGGACAAATGTCTGAAGCCGATATTTATATGAACCTAAGAGAGAAAATGGCAAGTAAGGACCTCATTTCAAAAATAAAAGCGAAAGGCTACAAGTGGGTGTTAAAGCGTTTAGGTGTGAAAGGTATGTTAGAGAAAGGAATAAAGAAAGGTCCTTACGCTGATCAATTAAATATTAAAAAACTGAGCCAATTAAAACATGGCATTGACTTAGGTGAGCTAACGTCACAATTTCCGAAAAAGATCTTAACGATGAGTGGAAAAATTAATTTGGCTCCCGAAATATATCTAAAAGATCTTGAAAGATTGAAAGATACAACACACCTTACTTCCAAACCAGAAGAGGAATTTAAGTTTAGATTAATTGGCAGACGAGCTCCACGTACCTGTAATTCGTGGCTGCACAACAGCTATCGGATGGTTAAAGGAAAACCTGCCTGTATTGCTCTGATTAATGACCAAGATGCTCAATCAATGGGTATTGAAGATGGCCAGTTAATTCGTGTGTCCTCACGGGTTGGGCAAGTAGAAATTCCAGTCGAAACAACTAGTGAAATCATGCCTAACGTCGTTTCAATTCCTCATGGATGGGGACATGGAAAAAGCGATACGAACCTTTCCATTGCTAATGCACATCAGGGAATTAGCGTAAATGAATTGACTGATGAAAAATTTGTAGATAAATTAACCGGTAATGCAGCCTTAAATGGCGTACCGGTTTCTATTGAAGCCGTTTAATTAGCCATTTCAAAATTAAAACCATAGATTGATTTAAATTTAATCAAGATAATAAAAAGTAGAGGAATGAATATGAACCGTTTTATTTCTAGCTCGATTCTGATCGCAAGTTTAACCTTAAGTCATCTTTCTTATTTAAAAGCAGAAGATAGTGATACAAAAAAGGAAGCTGACAAAGTAACTTGGGACGTTAATAACCCACCGGGAGAGGCTTACTTAGCCAATATTGATGTTACTCAAGGGACATGGATGAATGTGACTCTCAGTCCAGACGGTGAAACTATTGCATTTGATCTTTTGGGTGATATATACACACTACCAATTCAAGGCGGTGAGGCAAAAGCGATTACTCACTCAATCGCTTGGGAAATGCAGCCTCAGTTTAGTCCTGATGGCAAACAACTGGCTTTCACGTCGGATCAAGGTGGTGCAGATAATATTTGGACAATGGATATTGATGGGACTAATCAACATCAAGTTACTAAGGAAAAATTTAGATTATTAAATAGCCCAGCATGGTCGCCCGATGGGGATTATATTGCGGCTCATAAGCACTTTACTTCGAGTCGCTCAATTGGTTCTGGTGAAATTTGGCTGTACCATAAGGTCGGCGGTGCGGGTTTACAATTAAATAAAAAACCTAACAAACAAAAAGATTTGGGTGAGCCGAGTTTCTCTCATGACGGTAAAAAAGTCTATTTTTCTCGTGACTCAACACCCGGTGACGTTTTTGAATACAGTAAAGATTCTAATAATGTCATCTACGAAATATTTTCAATTGACCGAAGCAGTGGAAAAATAAAAAAAGAAGTTTCCGGTATGGGAGGTTCTGTTAGGCCTGCTCCCTCTCCCAATGGCAAATACTTAGCTTTTGTTAGAAGAATAAGAAATCAGTCGAGTTTATTTATAAAAGATTTAGTCAGCGGTAAAGAAACACCACTTTATAAAAAACTCGATAGAGACATGCAAGAAACATGGGCTATTCATGGCGTTTACCCAAGTATTGCTTGGACCCCAGATAGCAAAAACATTGTTTTATGGGCTGGTGGTAAATTACATAAAGTCAATCGAGTGACAGGTGTTGCTAGCGATATTCCATTTCATGTGAAAACCACTAAGTCTATGCGCAAAGCGGTTCGTTTTGAGCAAAATCCAGGGCCTGACAGTTTTGATACTAAAATGCTACGTTGGGTTCAAGTTCGACCCGATGGAAAACAGGTTGTCTTTCAAGCGTTAGGACAACTTTATACGCGAAGCTTGCCAAGTGGTAAGGCGAAAAAACTAACACGTATTGATGATGAATTAGCTTTTTATCCGTCTTATTCATCAGATGGAAAGTGGATCACTTATGTTAGTTGGAACGATAAAGATCAGGGCGCGGTAAGAAAAGTACGCTCTAAAGGAGGAAGTAATCGTAAGCTAACTAAACAAACTGGTAAATATATTGCACCACGTTTTTCAACGGATGGAAAAAATGTTGTCTATCAAAAAGTGACGGCAGGTCGATTGATATCTTCTGATTTTGATTTAAATCCTGGGGTTTATAAGGTTAGCTCATCTGGAGGAAGTTCAACCTTAATTACAGAAGCAGGCGATGCACCTTTTTATGCAAAGAATGGTAAAAGAATTTTTATGACTCGTTTTGCCGATAAAAAAACGCATCTAGTCAGTGTTAATCTAAAAGGAAACGATGCTATAACTCACGCGAGTAGTGAATGGGCAACGGAGTTTGCTTTATCACCAAACGAAAAGTTTGTTACCTTTAATGAGCGTTATCATTTGTATATAACGCCTTTCACTTTTGCATCAAAGTCGATCGAATTATCACCAAAAGCAACTAATGTACCGTTATTGAAAATTAGTGATTTAGGTGGAAATAATATTTCTTGGAGCAAATCAAGCCAAACGGTTAATTGGTCTTTAGGAGACAGCTTGCACCAATTAAAACTTCCAGAAATTGCGGACTGGAAATCAAAAGCCAACTCAGAATCAGAACCATTAGCGCCAACCACAACCAGTTTAAGCTTTGAAGTGAAAAGTGATAAACCGGCAGGTAGTGTGTTATTAACTGGAGCACAAATTATTACTATGAAAGGTGATGAAGTTTTTGCAGATGGTGAAATCTTAATCACTGATAATAGAATAAAAGCGATTGGCAAAAGTGGCACTTTGACAGCTCCAAATAATGCAAAAACAATTCAACTAAAAGGCAAAACAATTATGCCCGGTATTGTTGATGTTCACTGGCATGGTAGTCAAGGGAGTAATCAAATAACGCCTCAACAGAATTGGATGAATTTGGCTTCTTTAGCATTTGGCGTAACAACCATTCACGACCCATCAAATGATACCGGTGAAATTTTTGCATCGGCAGAAATGGCTCGTAAAGGTTTGAGCGTTGCGCCTAGAATTTTTTCGACAGGGAGAATTTTATACGGTGCAACAACTTATATTACAGCAGAAGTTGATGGCCTCGAGGATGCGACTAAACATTTGAAACGACTAAAATCTCAAGGCGCTTTTTCAGTCAAGAGTTATAATCAACCAAGACGCGATCAGCGACAACAAATCTTAGAAGCGGCAAGGCAAACTAATATGATGGTCGTGCCAGAAGGCGGTTCATTATTTCAGCATAATTTAACAATGATTATTGATGGTCATACTGGTGTAGAACATTCAATCCCGATGGCTGCTGTGTATGATGATGTAAAGCAACTTTGGAAGCAAAGTGAAACTGGTTATACGCCCACTCTTGTAGTTGGTTATGGCGGTATTTGGGGTGAAAATTATTGGTATCAACATGATGAAGTTTGGAAACATCCATTATTGAGTAAATATGTTCCCCAAAAAGTTCTTTACCCACGCTCAATCAGACGAACCATCGCTCCAGAAGAAGATTACAATCATTTCAATAACGCCCGAGTAGCCAAAGAGCTGCAAGATGAAGGAGTGAGTGTTCAATTAGGTGCACACGGTCAACGAGAAGGTTTGGGCGCTCACTGGGAAATGTGGATGTTTGCTCAAGGCGGAATGACGCCTCTGCAAGTGATTAGAGCGGCAACAATTGATGGCGCACGTTATATTGGGATGGATAAATATATAGGGTCTCTTGAGGTCGGAAAACTAGCCGATTTGGTGATTTTAGATAGCGACCCACTAAAGGATATTTATTCAAGTGATCAAGTACATGGGGTGATGGTGAACGGTCGTCTTTACCATTCAGATACAATGAATGAAATTGGTAATCATCCAAAGAAAAGAGAAAAGATGTTTTTTGAATGATATTCAGATTTCTATGGTTATCACTTTCTATTTAATTAATTATTGTGTAGTCTTTAATCACTAAGTCTTAACGAGAATAAAAATAATGGAAGGCTTGAAAACTGTATTATTCGATTTGCAAACAGGTGGAAAACAAATAAAGACCAAAGAAATATACCAAAATGCGATTAAGATATCTTATCGCATTGAGTCAGAGCTATTGATTGTTTTTGTAACCGGTCAACGCTCTCTTGATGACACTCTCTATTATTGGAAAAAAATAATAGAGCTTTGCGATAAAAATCAAATCGATAATGTGCAACTCACGTTAGCGCTTCGTCGCAAGTTCCTACCCTTTGATGGTATAAAAAATTATCAGCAAGTGATCGATTTCGTAAAACATTTCGATATCAATGTTGCACTAATTGATTTAAACAGATTGTCTCAAAAAGATTCCCAAGTTGCTTGTAATATGGCAGCGAGTCAGAGCTTAAACTGTGTTTATTTCGAGAATGAGTTAGAGTCGAGAGCTTGGCTTAATCAATTTTTGACTGAAACAGCATAGACCATATAAACAATTCGACTAATTTTTAATTGATAGGTGATTTAACCGCCATGGAAAATTCATTTTTTTGGTTTGATTTTGAAACTTTTGGCGTAAACCCTGTAAAGGATAAGCCGAGTCAGTTTGCCGGTATTAGAACCGACTTTGATTTCAATATTATTGATGATCCTATCAACATCTATTGCCAACCGTCGGATGATTTTATTCCTCATCCTGAAGCCTGTTTAATCACTGGAATTACACCACAACAAGCATCTCAAAATGGTGTTCCCGAGAACGAATTTTTTAAACAAATCCATTTACAATTGTCGGCTTCTAATACTTGCTCCGCTGGATATAATAGTATCCGTTTTGATGATGAAGTGGTTCGGCATGGTTTTTATAGAAATTTTTATGATGCTTATGCCCGTGAATGGCAAAATGGTAATTCACGTTGGGATATTATTGATTTATTGCGTATGACACATGCACTAAGACCACAAGGAATTAACTGGCCGACTAATGAAGACGATGTAGTTAGTTTCAGATTAGAAAAATTAAGCAAGGCAAATGGAATTGAGCATGAAGACGCGCACGATGCTTTGGCTGATGTTTACGCAACCATTAATATGGCAAAACTAGTCAAGCAACAACAACCAAAATTATTTGAATATTTATTTTCCATGAGAGATAAAAGACAAGTTATGACTGAGGTTGATGTGAACAATCATAAACCCTTTGTACACAGTTCGGGAATGCTAGGTAAAGATCATCAATATACAGGCGTGATGTTACCTCTATTAATGCACCCAACTAATAAGAATAGCGTTATTTGTTATGATTTGACTAAACCTAATAATAATTTGGCATCGTTAACCGCTGATGAAATTAAACAGCGAATATTCACGCGACAAGACGACTTACCTGAAGGTATATCGAGGTTGCCTATTAAGGAAGTACATTTTAATAAATGTCCAGCTGTTGCTCCACTAGGTGTTTTGAATAATAAATGTCAGGAAAGGTTGAATATTGATTTAAAAGTTTGTTTAACTTTCGCTGATTCGTTAAAAAGCGATATGAAATCGATTGCTAATAAGATTAGAGAGATTTATAAATCAAACAAATTCGAAAAGGTGACAAATCCAGATCATTCACTTTATTCGGGCGGTTTTTTTAATCAAACCGATAAAAATGAAATGGAAGTTATTCGCAATGCCGACGTAGATTCTTTGAAAGATATGAAGTTTCAGTTTAAAGACCCGAGACTAGAAACAATGCTATTTAGATATCGGGCTAGAAATAGTTACGAGTCGTTATCTGAGGAAGAAAAGGACGAATGGTTAGAGTATCGCCGATCTATTTTATTGGGTGATGAAAGTCATTTTAATTACGAAAATTTTTCATCCTCAATTAAAACTTTAGAAAAATCAGAAAACTATAACAAAGAAGTACTACAACAAGTCAAACAATATACTGAAAATTTAATAGCTAATATGGACACATAATATGAAAGCAATGATCTGTAATCAATTAGGTGGCGCTTGTGATAAATAGTTTAAAGCCAATACATTTGAAGAGTTAGTTGAAATAAGTAAAAAACATGGAATGGAAATGTTTCAGCAACAGGATGCAGCTCATCTAAAAGTCATGGGTGAAATGCGAGACTTAATGCAAAAACCGGAAGCAATGAAAGAGTGGTTTGAAAGCAAACAAGTGCAGTTTGAAGCTTTATCTGAAGATTAGATAAGCTACCTAACAGTACTAACTTTGGCTTGGTTTTAGAGTAATTCATATTGGTTTATGATCTAAATTTGTATGGCGAAAATCATCACAAAGTCGACATACGACTATTATGTTTTTTGACTGCTGTTGACCCAAAACCGTCGTTTAACCTTCGGTTAGATGCCTCCCTATTCTGCTTGAATGCAGCCATTCAAGCAGTCTATTTAGGGTGTACTTATCATGGGCTGGGTGGATTTTATAACATTTTTGTTTTTTTGATACGCAGCGGCTCTTTTGATACCTAAACAGGTTCTGTGAGACAACACTAAAGCAATTTAGAAGAAACTAAAAAAACTTAACATCTTAAATGTCTTCTAAGTTAATTCTGTGTAGGTTTATGCCCCGCCTTCCAAGTTGAGAATTCTCAGGGTCGTAAGCCATATCGAGCTAAGACACCTTCATGCAACTGCCTCAATTCACCGACAATCAATGCTTGTAGTTGATTTTGCTCAGAATCTGGAACTTGTGCTTTGACGGCTTGATGAATAGCTGCAAACGAATCTTGTTCGGAATGAATTACAATTTGATGAATGGTTTGCTTGATAAAGTTGCGCCATGTTAAGCGCAATGGATCTGGCTCGGCCAAATCCTGTTTAATAGCCAGGTATTCTTGTGTTGAACGCTCATAAGCCCAAACATAAAGATCACGCAGCAATTCAAGCCGCGCCATTTCATACACTCCTAATGTTGCCCGACTATAGTCCTGCTCAGGTACATCTAGAAAATTCAGTGGGCATAAGTTATGCGCGAAATAATGGCAAGTTCGCGGCCAAACGAAAAGTTCGCTTATTAATGTCAGCAAACGGCTGCACATAGGGTAAGTGCACCATCATAAAAAATGACTGCTCAAACGGATCCGCAATCTGCAAAGCCCTATTGAGTACCTCATTGAGAGTATTTTCTATTTGTACCGGCGTTGACAAAGCACTGTGTAAATTCATCAAGGTATAACGATTAAACTCAGCGGTATCGATATTTTCCACCAGCAGCTCAATCGCCGACTTATGATTCAAAATCATCTGCGTTTCAATAGCCGCTTTACCCTGTGCCGACGTTTCATGTTCGATGAGTTCGCGAGTATCAAGTCGTGAATAAGTGCTGCCTTCCAAATGACTAGATGGCCACGATAAATCAATGAGTAATCGATTTAAAATAGCGCGGCTGTATGTCGCTGCAGCCTCATTGATAGGAGTGGTTTTTACTATTTTATGCAATTGACGTCGCAGGGACTCAGATAAATAACAAGTTTTGTTAGGATGGTAAGCATCTAAAAAGTCTCGCTGATAACCTACGGGCATGAACGGAGGGAAAACATCTTCTCTATTCGTTTTGATATCAACCGCTGATTGACATCAGCACCGATATAGATATGAGCTCTGCCAGTGCAATTCCATGTACAGAAGCTTTAATACTGACTAATAGACCACTGCTGAAAGACATAACTGTTTTGGCACCGTTTGAATCGGCTTATGGTTCAATTATGGCGCAGTTTTAGCAATCGTAATCACATTTCCAATGGCTTTTCATGCTGACAATGGCTGCTAATTTCAACATTCTAGAAATGAGACGCTCGCGGACTTGCGCTTTTTTAAACAAAACCAAGCAATCGCCTATTCTAGGTATCTTTTATGTTGAATAAAAATGAGTCCTAAATAGGTGTACTTATCGTGAACCGCGCTAACTTCCCAAAATTATGTCGATAAAAACTAAAAATTAAAAACTCAAGAGTATAACCAAAAATTGGATTTCCTGACGACTTTAACGTGCAATGAACTGTTAGTCGCCAGCTTGATCTGGAGGGCTGTTTTGTTCGAGGAGCGGACATAATGAATCTCTCTATATTTGATATATATCCTCAATAGAAGTACATTGTCTGAAATTGAACAATAATAAACATAAATATGGGTTTTTAATGATTCTTCGTCGCTTTATGAAACACTTTACAGATCAAAATTGGTTTGCTGTGAGTCTTGATGTCATCGTTGTAATAACTGGTATCTTCCTCGGTATGCAAGTAACGGATTGGAATGAGGAACGAAATGAGCGTATTGAGGAACAAATTATTCTTAAAGGTTTAAAAGAAGAGTTTATAGTCAATCTCAATGAAGTAGATAGAAACATAGGTTTAAACAGAAAAGTGACTTCTAAAAGTTACGAATTCATTGATTTATTAAGAAGTAATAAAAGATATGATGATCATAAATTAATTGATAAATTATTAGTGGAGATTAATACATTTGGTACTTTCACTCCTACGACAGGTTATGCAGATTTTCTTAATAATGGCGGAAAACTAGGACTTATTATAGATCTAAAACTAAAGAAACAACTAACCCAATGGTCAGGATTAATGAATGATGGCCTTGAGGATTATGATGTTAGGATTCGTTTTTATATGACTACTTTTATCCCAAAAGTGTTGAAATATTTTCCATTGGCTAACTCTGATCTGTACTACGATTTTAGCAATTGGTTTAAATCTTATGAGACTGTTAAAAGAAGCCCTTCACCTCATAAAATTCAGGTATCTAAAATCAATCTACTCGAATTAGAAAACATTCTTTGGCAGCATAAATTCAATAATGATTTTGCACTCTTGAGTGAATTAAAAATTAGAAGTTATATTGTCAAAACAATTGAGATGATTGATCAGGAAATCGAAAAAAGATCAAAACCAAATAATTTATCTTCTTTATAGGTAATCATAACGTCCCCCCTTTGTCGAACACTACTCTTGATGAAGTCGCTGATAATAGTTGGCTAAACTATGTAGCGCAGCGAAACCAAGCCAACTGTTAGCAGTCTCGCTTGAGTGGCTTGTATGCTGCTTTTAGCCAATTCATTATCATACCATATGCCATACTTGTCACCCTGCCAATTTACTAAATGAACTAAGTAAGCAGTGGCAAGTAACATTAAGCCTCCGGGAAGTACAACCTCACTTATTAAACTTAAACAACAAGACATAAAACCACTGATATGTAGCATAATTTCAATTCGAGTGGGTCTATTTTGTATAAAGTTTGATCTTAGCCAAATTTTCATTAAAAATGGCAAAGTTTTCCAATTGTCTGAATTTTTATCAATCATAAATTTCTCCTGATATAAAGTTGATACACCAACGTCAAGTGCAGAAGCAATACATTTAAGAGACTCTATACTCGGATTTTTTCCACTTTCAATACGCTGAATTGTTCTAACATTCAATCCAGACATTCGAGCTATTTGCTCTTGTGAAAAATGACGACTAATACATAATTCTTTGAGAATCATTAAATATACCTCTGTACTAATGAACCACAAGTATTCATTAATTTTCTTAGGATCGGTTACGTATTTAATCAGCCGCGGTGTCCGACGAACTTTTCTTTGCGGCAAAGATCCTGAAACCAATAAAGATTATGAATATCGAAGACTGTGGATTGAAAATAAAATACTTGAATTAGCTGACTATTTTTCGATTGAAGTCTTTAGTTACGCAGTGATGCACCGACTTTTTCTCCTGCAAAGTCGGCATACCGTCCATTCTTGGACATAACAGCCATTATCATCTGGTGGTTTACAGCGATCCTAATCTACCTCAAAGCTGGTCGGATTTAGAGGTTGCAGATAAATGGCTAAAAGTTTTTCCAGGCAAATATAATGATCCAAAATTCAAAAACCAACGCGAATTAAAAATACAAACCATCGTTAAAGATCCAGAGTTGTTGGCTATTTATCGTGAGCGTCTGGGGAGTTCGAGTTGGTTAATGAGGCGGATCAATGAGCCATTAGCAAAAATGTCCATAAAACGAAAACAGAGGATGAATTAAAAAGTACACTAAAATCGATTGCAGGCAAAGTTAAAAACCGCACCATGACTTTACCGTTAAAGGACTATATTGAAATGGTTGAGTGGACAGGAAAGATGATTATCTCTCGCGCAAAAGGGGCTATTCCAACGCACATTAGCCATACTCTAGAGCAACTTAACGTCAAACAAGAAAACAGGATAGTGCAAGTTCAAAACTATGAAACGAGTTACTATCGATTTGTAGGAAGTATTGAAAAACTCAAAGAAAAAACTAAAGTGCTAGGTAAAAGATGGCTAAAAGGATTCAACTCAAGCCAAGATTTATATCAGTCTGACAGTTAACCTCAATCACCCACCAATCAATTCATAATCTCGAAAAATGAGAGATATCCGGCGGCCTAAAATTTGAGATATCGACGGCAAATCCAATTTGAAAATTTTATTAGAAAATAAAATCTTAAAATTTAAAATCTATTTTATTTTCCACACATTATTTTTTGTATTTCAAAAAGTGACTGTCACTTATTATTTCTGTCAAAGTTATCGTATCGCTTATTTTCTATGCCAGCAATGATAACTCCACCCGCTACTTTTAATTTTTCAATGATATTTTTATAAACCTTATCAACACCTTCATGTTTATGAACTCGCGGTTTTAGTAAACCTATTCTTAAACCTTTTAATGGATGAGTGATTGTTTGTTATTGGTAGTCAAGATTAAATTTAAAGTTTGTTTGTTTTGTCGCCAAATCAGCATTGTCTCTGCATTGCGGCCAATACAATAATGGCATCTGTTACCGATTTAGCAGTGGGTCCTGCTGTATCTTGTGTATCCGCAATTGGAATGATTCTATACCGGCTAACTAAATCAAGAGTTGATTTAATACCCACAACACCAACCGCTGACGCAGGACAACCAATCGAACCATCAGTTTCTGTGCCAAAACAGCGGTGCCTATAAGATGACTGTCACTAATGTTTTGTCGTCCTCAATTAAAATTTTAGAAAACTCGAAAAACTATAACAATGAAGTGCTACAACAAGTCAAAGAATATACTGAAGATCTAATATCTGATATGGAAACATAATATGAAAACAGTGATCTGTAATCAATTAGGTGGTGCTTGTGATAAAGAGTTTAAAGCAAACACCTTTGAAGAGTTGGTGGAAATTAGTAAGCTGCATGGAATGGAAATGTTTCAACAGCAAGATGCAACCCATCTAAAAGTCATGGGCGAAATGCATGATTTAATGCAAAATCCGGAAGCGATGAAAGAGTGATTTAATGGCAAACAAAAAGAGTTTGAAGCCTTACCAGAAGATTGAATTTAGCTTGATGGTTAAAGTTAGGGCTTTGTAGAAACATCAACATTAATCAAGGCTTCACATTATATGCGTTTTATAATTAATAAGAGTGGCCTCACTCTACTATAACGAGTTTAACTGTTCTGTCCAATATTTGAAAATATTAGTTAGCTATTAAATCTAGTCATAAACGACATTTGGATTGGTTAGATTTTTTTCGTTGCTCTTCTTATCTTAGATTCTTGCGGTTAAGAATAAAACTAGCAACTAAACCAATCACCGCGATTGACATCATTAAAGTAAAATAATATTGGAAACCTTGTGCTCCAGGAGCCATATCTAATAATCTTCCACTGATTGGTGCAAAAAAGATATCCGGTGTATAACCAATAAGAGAAACAATTCCGACGGCTGCGCCCGTTTGCTTTAGAGGGATTTTACTTTCTTGCATTAATGCAAAATAAACGCCTCTCAGTGCAAAAACGGCTACATAAGAAAAAATAAGGTTAAACATTGCTAAATAAAACAAAATACCCGGCGACCAAGTTATCGCTAATAACCCATATAGAACCGTTAATAAGGCAAAGCTAACGATGGTTACTCGACGCGCCGAGAATCGATCCGCCAAAAAGCCTGCTAGTATCGCTCCTATCGGTCGTAAATAAGCGGTAGCGCTGGTAAAACTAGCAGATTCCACTTGATCCATTGACAGCACTTGTACAGCATATAATCCGTAATTATCTGCACCTTTAAAGCCACTATAAGCGCAAATAACAATTAATGATTGTAACCAGATTTTTGAGGATCTGATAGATTGTTGTACGCCTATCCAAGGTTGTGCCCTTTCGCTTTTGTCATGAATTTCTGGAATAAACATCCAAGTGAATAAAGCGGCTAACAAGGTAATAAATGTGTAAAAAACAATCACTGATTGCAAACTTCTAGGATTGGCTTGAATTAACTCTGAGTTAGATTCATTAATAGCAAAAGAAAAGAATATTACTGCGATACTGGACATGATTGCCGCTACGAGCCCCCTTCCACCATCTAACAAACCAAAAGCCTTACCTTGTTTATTAGAGCCGCCCCATTCTCTTGTCGCTTTAATCATTCCAGCCCAAAAAAGTAATACGCTAGTAAATCCCCAATAACCAAATAACAGCTTTAACTCGAAACCTGTTGGGAACTGAATGAAAACAAGGCCGCCTAGCGCAGTTGCTATTAGAGAAAAAGTTAATAAGCGCTTTGCAGAAAAATAATCAGCAATTATGCCCCCAGGAAAATAACAAAGCATTGCGATGATGCCATAAATCGCGAATGTATCACCAAGCTCAGTATTTGATAGCGATAAATTTTCGAGTAGCGCAGGTCTAAAAAATCGAGCGACATGAAAAGGTAAGCTGAAAATCATTTCGCCCGCAAAAATTAATGCAAAAAGCATTTTCCAGTTTGACCGAGTGTTTTTTTTTAGATTATCCATAATTCACGTCATTGTTTAACTAACAATTTTTTAATAATCGTTGAAAGTAAGTAGAGTTTTTTCTTTCTATTTAAATAAAAAGTTCATGCAAAAAGAAGCAAAAAGCCTATAAGAGTAAAATAAAAAACCTCACCTTTGTTATATTGAGAGTTAAAAAAATGATAATTTATTGATCTGCTGAAAATTATGATAATCCATAGCAATGCCAATAGAAATCGTTGTGTAAAATAATTTAGGCGTTGGCGTTTTTTCACGATGTTTTCTGGAACATCGCTCATCAAACACTTCTCTCCGTCTCAATCACTAAAACTCGGGTCTCTCCAACAGGATGTGCAACATGCTCTGTTCCAATATCCGCGTAAAAAATATCGCCGTTTTTAAATCTAGTTGTTTTTATCTCAGCATTTTCCTTAAAGTGCATATCAACTTCTCCATCCATGACTACAAAAACTTCCTGACCATTATTTATATGCCACTTGTATGGCTTATTTGTCCAATGTAAGCAGACAGTTATTCCGTCCATGTTGGCAATTGGTAAAGCGGCCCATGCTTTTTTGGAAAAAATCTTTGCTTTTTATTATATTCATTTCAACTTCATCTACCTAAACCATTTTTTTGGATTAATCGGTTTACCTTTATGGCGCAACTCGAAATAAAGCGAGGGTTGTTTTTGACCGCCACTTTGACCTGAAATTGCTATCACATCACCTACTTCAATGTAATCACCTACTTCTCTGTAAAGTGCTTGGTTATAACCGTAGAGACTCATGTAGCCTTTACCATGATCGACAATTAGCAATAGTCCAAAACCTCTCAACCAATCTGAATAAACTATTCTTCCATGTGAGACTGCTAAAACTTCTGTTCCTTCCTTTGATGCAATCATAATTCCGCTACTTATTTGACTTTGTGTTCGACTACCATATTTTAGAATATGCTTTCCTTTTAGTGGCCAGTTCATTTTCCCTTTATAAATTTTCAATCCGTTTAGTTCTTTTGTAAAGGGAATTTCCTCTATGGTTTCAACGACTGAATCGACCAGCTGTTGTAATTCTTGAGCGTTGATTTCTAATTCAGTTAAAGCATCACTTTTATTAGATATTTCTTTCTTTAATTGATTAACTAGTTTTTGCCGCCTCACTTTTAAAGAGGATAACTGTTTTTGTTCGTTTTGTTTGCTTTCTTTTAATAGTTTTAATTTTCCAATTTCGTTGATAATAATTTTGTTAACCTTGGACAAATCCTTTAATGTTTTTTGTAATACTTTTACTTGTTTGCTGCGTGCTTTATTCATATAGTCATAATAGATCAACATTCTGCCTAATTTGTCAGGATCTTGTTGGTTGAGTAAAAGCTTTAAGTATTCTTGTTTGCCATTCATGTAGGCGGATTTTAATTGTTGGGATAGAGCTTGTTTTTGTATTTGACGATCAACTTCGAATTGGTTTTGTTGTTGTTTTAAACTTGTAAGCTCTTTATTTTTGCGTTTGATTTGATTTGACGTGGATTTTAATATTTTAGCGACAGTGGCGATGTTTTTTTCTGAAATTCTTAATTGTTTTAATGCTTTGGATTGTTGCTTTCTTTTTACTTTAAGGTTTTTTTGTAAACTAAAAATTTCTTTTTTAAGAGTTTCTAATTCATTTTCTACGATGTCTTGTTGCTGTGCTTTTTGTGCATCAATATCTTCCATGACCTCTGAGTCATTTTTTCCATTGCCATTTGTAGTTAAATCAATTTGACTTAATAAAGGAAAAACAGGTAGCCCCCAAAATAATAAGGTAATAAAATAAAAAGCAGAATGCCTAACTTTAAAAGATGATTTCAAGATAGTCTTTAATCTACTAATTTCATTAGCGGTGTCCCTGTCATTTCTTTCGGGATAGGTAATCCTGCAGCATATAGTAGAGACGGCGCAACATCAGAAAGTACACCCCGCTCAGTGGTTGCAATCGCCTTTTTGCCTACGTAAATAAATGGGACTAAATAATTGGTGTGCGCCGTATGAGGTTGCCCAGTTTTGTGGTCACTCATCTTTTCTGCATTGCCATGATCTGCCGTAATCATCGCTTGACCACCATGTTTGATCAGCGAAGTAATAATTTTATCCAAGCAAGAATCAAGTGCTTCAATTGCTTGCACTGTCGCATCAAACTTACCTGTATGGCCGACCATATCGGGATTGGCAAAATTACAGATAATAAAATCATACACACCACTTTCGATTGCGGCTACAAATTTTTCGGTCAATAATGGCGCATTCATTTCAGGTTGCAGATCATAAGTCGCAACGTCTGGTGATTGAATCAATTCTCGCGTTTCTCCTACAAATGGTGTTTCTACACCACCGTTAAAAAAGAAAGTCACATGAGCATATTTTTCTGTTTCTGCAATTCGTAATTGAGTTTTCCCTAAATCCTGTAAATGCTCGCCTAATACTTTGGGTAAATGTGCCGGTGCATAAGCACAAACCGTATCAATGCTGGCAGCATATTGGGTTAGCATCACAAACTGACTCAATGCAATTTTATTAGATCTAACAAAACCTTCAAAATCATCATCCACAAAAGCGCGAGTTAATTCCCTTGCTCTGTCGGCTCGATAATTCATAAAAATAACCGAATCATCTTCTTGAATAGGGCAACTAATGCCAATGGTTGTTGGTTTAACAAATTCATCATTTTCATCACGGGAATAAGCTGCATTTAAAGCGTCAATTGCGCTGCTAAAATGATATTCGCTTTTTCCGCTGCTTAACATTTTGTATGCAAGTTCTACCCTCTCCCAACGCTGATCTCTATCCATTGCGTAGTAACGTCCTGTAATACTGGTAAATTGACCCGAGTTCAAAGACTCAAATAAAGCATCAATTTCAGCAATATATTTCTCCGCGCTGCGGGGAGGCGTATCTCTGCCATCTAAAAAAGCGTGAAAATAAACTTTCTTCGAACCTTTTTCTGTTGCTAACGAGATTACAGCCTTAATGTGATCAATATGGCTATGTACGCCACCGTCCGATAACAGCCCTATAATATGGATTGCGCGATCTTTTTTAACGGCTTTGTCTATTGCCTCACAGATAACAGTGTTACTTTGAAAGCTTCCGTCTTCAATTGCTTTACTTATTCGACTAAAATCTTGATAGACGACTCGCCCAGAGCCTAAATTCAAATGCCCAACTTCAGAGTTGCCCATTTGCTGATCAGGTAGCCCAACGTCGGTGCCTGAGCCAGAAATAAGGGTTTTTGGATAGGTATCCCAAAGCTTGTCCCAAGTAGGAGTGTTTGCGGCCATGATGGCGTTAGACTCTGGGGATTCACTGTATCCCCAACCATCAAGAATAATGAGGGCGGTGGTTTTTTTCATATTAATGCGTATTATTAGTGTTTGAACGAAAATTTAGATGGCAGTATAACTCGTAATTAATCAAAAATGTCCAAAAATTAATGGTAAATAAGGCTTTAACCTGAATAAATGGAGTACAAATAAACAATGCCACAACTTCGTAAAACTAGACAACTAAAATGGTTTAAAACCGGCTGGTTTTACTTGTGGATGGTTATCTTTGCAGTTTCTTGGGTTGTAAGTAAAAATCACCAATTCGCATCTTTAGAGAAACTCAATCTATCAAGCTTGACTCAAGTCAGTTTTTCTAACTCGGATCTCGAAATGGTTGAACGGTCTGAAAGTGCTTTTTTACAAAAACCCGCTTTAGATATAAAAACAGTACTTCACTTGCGCGATACCAATTATTTGATGACATCTAGTGCTGTGTTGCTTACGGAAATATTATTTTGTTTTTTTGCGATATGGCTTTTATCATTTATTTCAAAAAAATCGATCGGCTTTAAAACAATAACAATAGTGCTATTTATATTGTTAACTATTTTAACTCAAGCTATATTATTAAGCTCATCAATTTGGTTTTCAATTGTTTTTGTTAATTTGATGTTAACTATTTCAATGATTATTTCTTATTTTTATCAAAAAGAGTTTGCGTTATTTTTTACCCAAAATACAAAAATAAATCACCTATTAGAAAACTCAGTCATACACCTTTACGGTGAACTTTCCTTTGAACCTATTATCCCAATGATTGAACACTGTGAGTCTCCAACGCACGTCTTAATCGAAAAAATTCAGGAAGTCGCAATTCTGGCAGAAGATGATAAAAATAATCAGCTGGCAAAACGACTTCACTTATGGATTATTTCCCACCAATCTAACAATTCAATTAGCTTAGAAAGACTGACGGCCTTTAATTTAAGTGAGCAAGAAGATACCCTTGAATATGAATTAGAAAGCACGTTAGTGATTGGTGGCTCCCAACAAAATACCAATGCGCGCGCAGAATTATTAAACATAAAAAGCTTTGGACGGTATCAAACAGAAGGTATTTTAGGTAAAGGCGCAATGGGAATAGTTTATCAAGGTGTTGACCCTAAAATTAACCGCCATGTTGCTATAAAAACGCTCTATTTACATGATTCATTTATGCAAGGGGAGATAACTCCGAGCTCAGATCAAACAGAAAACAAAGCGGCTGTAGAGAGGTTTTTTAGAGAAGCCGAAACAGCCGGTAATTTGAGCCACTCAAATATCGTGACAATTTATGATGTGGGCGAGCAGGAGGTTGAATCGCAAACGGGTGAGCAAACGCTTGGATATATCGCGATGGATCTATTAGAAGGCTTTGCGCTTAATGAGTTTGTTAGCAAAAAAACTCTATTACCTCCGGCTTTAGTTTTTCAGTTGATGATCCAAATGGCGGATGCGCTTGAGTATGCTCATCAAAGTAATATCGTCCACCGAGATATTAAACCAGCGAATATTATTTTTAATCAAACAATTAATAAAGCGACGTTAACGGACTTTGGAATTGCCTATATCGCCGATCATAGCAAAACTAAAACGGGCACTATCATGGGTAGCCCTTACTATATGTCACCGGAACAAGTGATTGGCAAAAAAGTGGATGGACGCAGCGATATCTTTAGTTTGGGAGTGACATTCTATCAACTTTTAACGGGCGAACTACCTTTTCATGGAGAGTCGATAGCAAGTGTTGCGTTTCATATTACCAATACAAAACATCAATCAGTTCGCAGTCATTTGAGTAAATTACCGACAAGCTCTGCTCGTATAACCAACAAAGCGTTACAAAAAGATGTAGGTAAACGTTATCAAAGTATGAAAGAATTCAAGCAAGCTCTAATAAACGCTTTAAAAAAAGATTATAAGAAACAGCCTATTTAGAACCTCACCCCTCCAAAATTAGATCACACGAGGGAAACCCTCTTTGGTAAAGAAGGGATTTAGAAAACAAGGATTGAATATGGATTACCAATTCCAAATACAATGTGATCTAGGTGCATTTCGCTCTAATAACGAAGATGCCATTCTTTTCGGCATTAAAACCGAAGATAAAACATCCGTTAACCCTAAAAAATTAGCGTGGATGGTGATTGCAGATGGTATTGGTGGACACAACGCAGGTGAGGTTGCCAGTGAGATTTTCACCAAACACTTTGAGTCAGTAATAACCGCTACTGAAGCGTCCAAAACCACCGATTGGCAAGAATGGATTATTGAAGAATTTAAAATTGCCAACCTAAAGATTTTTGAGCAATCTAAACTCAAGCTTACTCAGAAAGGAATGGGAACGACCGGTGTTGTTACTATTTTAACTGAAGATGTCGTTTATGTTGGCTGGGTAGGTGATTCTCGTTGTTATTGGTATGGTGCAAATGATGAATTGCAAAACGAGCTAAAGCAAATCACTAAAGATCACACCATGGTGCAGTTATTTGTTGATAAAGGTGCCATGACACAAGAAGAAGCGGATAAAGCAAATAATAAAAATATGTTATCACGCGCCATTGGCATTAAAGCAAACATTGAAGTCGATACAGTTCAACATCCACTTCACAAAGATGATGTCTTGTTGTTATCAACGGATGGCTTGCATGATAGTCTAACTGACTCCCAGTTAATTGATTTTTTAACTAAAGCACGCAATGGCGACCCAATAGAAACACAAATGCTGAAAGATGCCATCACCGCAGGCAGTCGTGACAACATTACTTTTGGCTCAATCGCTTTAATATAACTTGAATTCAGGAAAAGTAGGATAGAAACAACATGCCATATATAGCGCTAATTATTGAAGATGTTATTATCAACAAATGGGAAATCATTGAAGAAGTGGTTATTTTTGGTCGTAGCAAAGACAGTGATATTCAGATTGACGACCAATCGGTCAGCTCTAAACATGCCAGAATTGTTGTCGAGGAAGACCCCTACCTTGAAGAGCAGAAAAATTATTATTTAGAAGACTTAAAAAGCACTAATGGCACGCAGATTAATGACCAGTTAATTAAAAGACAAAAACTTAATAATGAAGACAGTTTAAAGGTTGGTTTTACCCAATTTAAATTTGTTGATAGTAAAAATAATCATCTCGATGAAACGGCTGTCATTGTTGATTGAAGGTATTTATTAAGGAATGTTTTTGCGCGAAGTTCGTTAGTTAATAAAAATTTATTGGAATATCCGGAATTAAGTAAAAATACTAAAATAGAGAGGAAATGAATATGGAAGCTGGAGCAATAGCAATTGCGATTCTTGGCGCAATTATATTTTTAGTCCTAATGGGTGCTAAAACGGTACAGCAGGGGCGTGAATACACTGTTGAGCGACTTGGAAAATACACAAAAAGCTTAAGACCTGGCTTTAATTGGATTTGGCCTCTTATAGAAACCATCGGTGCAAAAGTAAATATGATGGAACAAGTTTTAGATATTCCTGAGCAACAAGTCATATCTCAGGATAATGCGACGGTAACTATTGATGCGGTTTGTTTTTACCAAATAGTTAGTTCGGCTCAAGCAACCTATGAGGTCAACGACCTGGAAAGAGCGATGCAAAACTTGGTCACGACTAATATGAGAACGGTTTTGGGCTCTATGGATTTAGATGAAATGCTATCTAAACGGGACTCAATTAACGCCAAAATATTAAGTATTGTTGATGAAGCGACCAACCCGTGGGGTGTGAAAATATCAAGAATAGAAATTAAAGATATTTTACCTCCTAAAGATTTAGTCCAAGCGATGGCTCAACAAATGAAAGCCGAACGAATTAAGCGAGCAAATATATTAGAAGCAGAAGGTTTTAAGCAGTCAGCTATCTTAAAAGCGGAAGGCCAAAAAGAGTCTGAAATTCGAAAAGCTGAAGGTGATAGACAAGCCGCTTTTTTACAAGCTGAAGCAAGAGAGCGAGGGGCTGAAGCAGAAGCAAATGCGACCAGCATGGTATCTAAAGCTATTGCTGAAGGTGATATTCAAGCGGTCAACTATTTTGTTTCGCAAAAATATATAGAGGCCTTAGCTGAAATTGGTAAAGCTGAAAGTTCAAAATTAATCATGATGCCGTTAGAGGCAAGTTCAGTGATTGGATCAATTTCAGGTATTGCCGAATTAGTCAAAGGTGCTGGGTTTACAAAACCTTAAACATCTAATTTTATAGGAGAATCAAATGTTAGAAGGATTACTTTATTGGCATTGGATCGTATTGGGTTTTTTGTTGTTAGTTGTCGAAATGCTGGCACCGGGCGCTATAATTTTGTGGTTTGGTATGGGGGCACTTGTTGTTGGCGGGATTCTATATGTTATACCTGATCTACCTTGGGAGTGGCAGGTCTTCATTTTTGCCATTCTGTCACTTGCCAGCTTGTTTCTTTGGAAGAATTTACGTAAAGACAGTAAAGAAGATGACACAGAGTCTGGAACTTTAAATCAAAGAGGAAAGGCCTTAGTTGGTAGAAAAGTACCTCTAAAGGAAGCAATAGTTAATGGTATTGGTAGGGTTCAAATCGATGATACTTTTTGGCGTGTAGAAGGTGAAGATTTGAATGAGGGTGATTTAGTTATTGTCACTAGCTCAGACGGAGCAACGCTTAGAGTTAATAAATCTGAATAAAAACCTTCAAATCTGACTAGAGACACACACAAATTAGCCAAAATTAACTTAACCCCGTTAAATTCCTAGCTCTCTACTGGGAATTGTTGTTTGCGTTATGTATAATCGCTCGTCCTTTTATTTTAGAGTCTTGCGTTAATGAACGAGTTTATACAATTTGCACAAAATCATCTTGAACTCTCAGCTGCTTGGTTTATAGTCGCGGGTGGGTTACTTTTCATCCAATTTAGAGTGATGGCAACGGGACCTAAAGCGATAAGCACACAAATGTTAACTAATTTAGTTAACCGAGAAGACGGGGTTGTTGTCGATATTCGTGGAGCTAATGATTTCAACAAAGGGCATATTCATGGTGCGCTTAATATGCCTTTAAGCAAAATAAAAGAATCAACCAAAAACCTTGAAAAGTACAAAAATAAACCCATTATTATGGTTTGTGCAAATGGCATCTCCGTTTCGGCAGCTTGTAGCATCCTTTCAAAATCAGGAATGGATAGAGTTTTTAAGCTACAAGGTGGTATGAGTTCATGGACTGGTGACAAATTACCCGTTGTTAAGTAAGAGCTTTAATGAGTAAAGAAAACACTAAAATACGAGCTGAAAAGCTTTAAACGAATTAACCGATGAAACAATAAGTAGAGAATTATTATGACTGATCAAATTGATGTAAATCCTGAAGCTGCAGTACCAGTAGATCAAGAAAACCAACCACAAGCGTCTATTCAACGAGTTTATGTAAAAGATATCTCATTCGAAGCGCCTAATTTACCAGAACTATTTAGTGTAGAATACAAGCCTCAAATCAAAATGGAAATGAACAGCAAGTCTCGTAAAGTAGCTGATGATAACTACGAAGTTGTTTTAAATATTACGGTTAATGCAGATCAAGACGAAAAAACTGTATTTTTAGCAGAAGTTCAACAAGCCGGTATTTTCTTCGTGAAAAATGTATCTGAACAACAATTACAGCACGCTTTGAGCGTAATGGCTCCAGAAACTTTATACCCATATGCACGTGAAACAATTGCGTCATTAATTGGTAAAACTGGATTTCCAGCGGTTCAATTAGCACCAGTAAACTTCCAAGCATTGTTTATGCAGAAATTGCAGCAAGCTCAATCACAACAGGCTGAACAAGCTGAACAAGCTGGTGATGAACCAAGTGAAGAAACAACTATCCAATAAATTGTTAACTGATTTTAGATAATCTGGCTGCAATCAGCCAGTAAAAATTGAAACCTCCATGTCTTGTTGACTGGGGGTTTTTTTTTAAAGACAAAGCTAAAAAAATTTGGCACACTACCCCCTTATGACTAAAATTAAAACGACACCAATCGCGGTATTAGGAGCGGGTTCTTTTGGAACCTCTTTGGCTATAATGCTTGCAAAAAATGGCAATCCTACCCGTTTATGGGGCAGAAATTCCGAACATATTCAAAACATGCAGATGAAACGCTCTAACCAAAAATATTTGGCTGATATTAAGTTTCCAAAAGATCTAACATTATTTGAGGATTTTGACTCCTGCATTGAAGATGTTAAAGATATCTTAGTCGTCACTCCTAGTCATGCTTTTGAACAAACATTAATGCAGATAAAAAAAGCAACAGAATCTAATACTCAACTACGAATAGTTTGGGCATGTAAGGGTTTAGAGCCTGATACGGGTAATTTCTTATCTGAAAAAGCCGACCAAATATTTGATGAGAACATCATAAAAGCCATTTTATCAGGCCCAACTTTTGCAAAAGAGTTAGCGACTGGGATGCCAACAGCAATTACGTTAGCGTCTAATAATAGTCAATTTTCAGCTGATTTAACCATGCGTTTAGTTAATCAAACATTTAGAGTTTATTTGAGTGAGGATCTTAAAGGTGTTCAATTTGGAGGCGCAATTAAGAACATTATTGCTATTGGCGCAGGTATGGCCGATGGTTTAGGGTTTGGAGCAAATGCACGAACCGCACTAATTACTCGTGGTCTTGCAGAAATGATGCGATTAGGAATGAAGTTAGGTGGCAGAACTGAGACTTTTACTGGAATGGCTGGACTAGGTGATTTAATTTTAACCTGTACTGATAATCAATCAAGAAATCGTCGTTTTGGTCTAGCGATAGGAAAAGGCGCATCTATTGAGCAGGCAGCAAAGGACATTGGTCAAGTGGTTGAAGGCGTAAGAAATACCAAAGAAATGGCTAAACTTGCCAATAAATTACAAATTGACATGCCGATATGCCAATCGATTTACAAGGTTCTTTATGAAAAACTACCACCCAAAGAAGCGGCCAAAGATCTATTAACTCGCGCAATGAAAGTTGAAGGCGATTAGTGTGGTAACAAAAAGTAAACTGGCTTTAGATTTTGGCACTTCGATTGATTCTTCAATTCCTTTTGATGAATTGGTCAGTCTTTTATCGCGCAAACTAAGACAAATTGAATCAGAACGGCAAAACTCAAAAAAAAACTATTTATCGCCCAGTAAATTAAATTTACTGCAACAAATAAAAAAACTTAATCCTGTGACATTAAAAGAGCTATCTGAAATTGAAAAAGTTGCTTTGCCAACCTTATCTAAATTAGTGGATGAGTTGCAGAAAGATTCTTTAGTGATTAGAGCGCAAGCTAAAAATGATGCGAGAAAAAAGTGGATTGTGCCGACTCAAAAGGGCATTAAAATGCTAGAGAATAGTCAACGTGACAATCTAATTTTTTGGCAAGAAAAGTTAAAACTTTTAAGTGGATCTGAATATCAAGTATTAAATAGCTCACTTCAAAAATTACTTAAAAATTTATAAGGAAAAATCATGCCTTGGTTGCAACTAAGACTTCAAACCACTGAACAATATGCTGAAATCATTGGTGATGAAATGATGGAGTTAGGTGCGTTATCGGTTACTTTAATGGACGCAAAAGATGTTCCAATTCTAGAGCCTGCACCGGGCGAAACACCTCTCTGGGAACAAATTTCGATGATGTTGCTATTTGATGCATCCATCTGTGCCCAAGATTTTTTAAAATCTTGGGCTAGCAATCGGCATTCGCTTAATACTTCCAATGAAGCATTTGAGCTATTAGAAGATAAAGATTGGGAAAGAGAGTGGATGGACCTTTTTGAACCCATGAAATTTGGTAATCGTTTGTGGGTCTGCCCAAGTTGGAAAGGTGTTCCAGATGAAAGCGCGGTCAACGTTATGCTCGATCCTGGGTTAGCGTTTGGAACAGGGACTCACCCAACCACGGCACTTTGCTTAACCTGGCTCGATAGTGAAGAAGTAAAAGGTAAAACAGTCATTGACTATGGTTGTGGCTCGGGAATTTTGGCAATAGCAGCCATTAAGCTCGGTGCATCAAAAGTGTATGCGGTTGATATTGACCCTCAAGCAATTATAGCCACAAAAGAAAACGCGAAAAGAAACGGTGTATTAGACGAAAAACTAATCATTGGTTATCCAAAAGATATTGAAAATGTTGTAGTTGAGATAGTCGTTGCTAATATTTTATCTGGACCATTAATTGAGTTGTCCAAGGGAATTAGCGAACACTGTAAAATTGGCGGTAAGATCGCGTTATCAGGTATACTAGAAACTCAGGCAAAAACAACCAGAGAAGCCTATAAACCTTGGTTTGTAATGGCTGACCCCGTTTATCAAGAAGATTGGAGTCGATTAAACGGAATAAAAATTAGAAAATAGACTTTCCGTAAATAAGTAAAAATAAAACCAAGAAAATCAGAGCTGAAAATTTCAAAATAAAATCAGATTTTTGATGGAAGCAAAATATGCACAATTCGATTCTTTATACGCGCTGCCCAACATGTAGTACAGCATTTAAAGTGACTAATGAACTTTTAGCCATCGCTGCTGGAAAAGTTAGATGTGGTGCGTGTTTGGCAATTTTTCAGGCTAGCGACTATATGTTGGAGCCTGTAAAAAAAGAAGCCATAATTGAAACAATAACCACCTCTGATACTAAACAGCCTGAATCTGAGGCAGAAGTAGATACAGAAGCAGAACTACAGCCTGAAAAAGATCTGAATCAGGCTAAAATTGAAAATGAGGAGATGTTTGAAGAAGATTTTTATGATGAGAATGATTTTAAGGCTGATTACTTTGAAAAGAGCGACTTAGAAAAAGTTGATGATGAACTGGAACTGGAAGAGAAGAACCTGACCGCCGAAGATCTCGAAGACGTTAGTGAGGAAACTCCTCATACAGAAGAACAAAAGCTTTCATTTGAGGAAGATTTTGATTTTGAAAATAATGAAGTTGAAAATGAAGCTCAAGAAGTCCAGGAAATACAAAGTGATGATGCAACGTTGGATGATTCATCTCTTGAGTTTGATGAAAGCGATTACCTAGATGAGTCATTTGAAATTGAACCAAATGATCAAAACCATTTTAATGAAGAAAACAGCTTAGCATTTGATGAATATGATACAAATGAAACAGAAGAATTTGGTAATGAATTAGAGCTTGCCGTGCAAATTAATACACAAATAGATGATGTTGAGGCCGATCCTGACCCATTGGATGAATTCAATGATATCGTTGAAGCTAGCCAATCAGGTATTCGAAGCAAAATAATTCTTGCTTCAATAGTCACTCTACTCATTATTTCAATGACTCAAATTTGGACAAACCGACAAGCTATTGCATGGAATGATACTTGGGCTCCTGCGATGAATACCCTTTGTAATGCCTTGCCGTGCAAATTAAAGCCTAAACGAGCCGTTAATGAAATAAAATTATTACAAAGGCAAGTATCGCCCCATCAAGAAAAAGAGAAAACTCTAGACATAAAAGTACTACTAGTTAATCAAGCAAAATTCGCTCAGCCCTATCCAGTCATTAAAATCGCATTTAGTGATAAAAATGGTAAGGAAGTCGCGTTAAAACGTTTTAAACCCAGTAATTATTTAAGAAGTGGCTCAAAAGATCAATTTATGCCCCCAAATGCTGAAGTACATATCCAATTTCACACTAAAACACCTCATCCTGACGCTTTAGGTTTCGAATTTATTTTTGAATAATCTGTATTTTTGATGCTTAATTTTAATATATAATAGCAAATCTAAAATCAGTTTTTACAAGTTAAATATAATATTTACAATTCAAATAAATGAGAGGCATAAAAAATGAGTGAGTCATTTGTTGCAATTTTAATGGGGTCAGATTCTGATTGGCCATGCATGCAAAACACGTTAACCATATTAACTGACCTTGGCATTAAAGCAGAAGTTAAGGTTACTTCTGCTCACAGAACACCAGCAGCAACACACGCATACGTTAAAGATGCGGAGTCTCGCGGTTGTGCTTTGTTCATTTGCGCCGCGGGACTTGCTGCACATCTAGCCGGGGCTGTAGCAGGATTAACCACTAAACCAGTCATAGGCGTACCTATGGATGGTGGACCTTTAAATGGTCAAGATGCACTTCTATCAACGGTTCAAATGCCAGCAGGTGTTCCTGTAGCAACAGTTGCGATTGGTAAAGCAGGTGCAAAAAATGCTGCATATTTAGCTGCTCAAATGTTAGCCATCGGTGATGCCACAATCGCAAAAGCGGTTGCTGATGATCGCGCTGCCAACGCTCAAGCTGTCATGGATAAAGATGCAAAATTACAAGCGTCATTAAGCTAAATATTGACTGAAAATGAATCGCTGGCAATTACATCTTGCGATCAAAACTCTTCAATCTGGGGGCGTCATTGCTTATCCTACTGAGTCAGTTTTTGGCTTAGGATGTGATGCCTCAAATCTAAAAGCAGTTGCTAAGATTCTTTCTATAAAAAAACGTTCTTATAAAAAAGGACTGATTTTACTAGTGAGCGATATCCAGCAAGCCTTCCCTTATATAAATCAATTATCACAAGCTCAAATTAAAAAAATTAACGAAAAAAATAGCCGAGCAACCACATGGTTAATAGAGAAAAATAACATGCTTTCTCCATTACTTAGTGGGGAGCATCTTAAAT
The DNA here is from genome assembly GCA_047633355.1 of Polaribacter sp. Lineage (GTDB taxonomy): Bacteria > Pseudomonadota > Gammaproteobacteria > Enterobacterales > Kangiellaceae. The sequence continues at coordinate 13,872 of JBLIBL010000008.1, read as the reverse complement.
TAGCGGTTAGAGTAACGAGTCATCCAATAGCAAAAATTTTATGTGAATCTATAAATCGTCCTATAGTTTCGACAAGTTGTAATTTAAATGGTAAACCGACAAGCGTAAAGACCTGTGTGGTAAGAAATAAGAATAAAATAAATATTGACGGGGTTTTAAGCGGTGTTTGTAGTGGTCAACAAGCATCGAGAATTATTGATTTAGAAACAATGAAGGTTTTTCGTTAAACTAAAAAGATAATATTAAACAACTGGAACCCAATGTTATGGCTCCAGCTCATTTTTCAATTTACTTTTTTTCAGCTTCAACATCTTTTTTGTCATCAGGGTTGATAGCCAACAACTCAACATCAAACTTTAAAACAGATGCTGGAGGAATTGAACCAGGACGACCACCTTCCCCATAAGCTAACTGATACGGAATAGTAAAATGCCATTTACTGCCAACCGTCATTAATTGTAATCCCTCAGTCCAACCAGCAATTACACGGTTTAAAGGGAATGTAGATGGTGTTCCACGCTTTACCGAGTTATCAAATTCAGTTCCGTCAATTAAAGTTCCAACATAATGAACTTTAACAATGTCAGTCGCTTTTGGTGTTTTCCCGTCAGCACTGCCTGCAGTAATTACTTCATATTGCAAACCAGATTTTGTAGAAGTAACACCCTCTTTCTTGCCATTGGCAATCAAATGAGCTTCGCCTTTTTGCTTGTTATTTCCAGCATCCGCTTTTATTTGAGCTTGTGCAACTTCGGCTTCTTTCTTTTGTGCTGCTTGCATGTTCTTTTGGAATTCAATAAATTGCTTTGCGATGTCTTCTTCTGTCATTAAGGGCGTGCCACTTAACCCATCTAAAAAGCCTCGTGATACCGCCTCTTTATTCATGTTGAGTTCTTTGTATTTCTCAATATCAAGCCTAATAAAGTTAGCCATTTTTGCGCCCAGCGCATAACTAACTTTATCTGCTTCCTTTACTTCTGTTGAAGTTTTGGCTGTAGCATCCGCCACTTTAGAGTCGTCAGCTTTCTGGCATCCAGCTAAAGCACCAGTCAATATAACAGCTAAAGCTATTTTACTTAATCTCTTTTTGTTCACATGAACCTCGTTTTTAATGATTAAAATTTAGTTAAAGGTTTGCGTTATTTATTATCGTAATAACATAACATCAACCTGATGATATCCGCCAAGCAGTCTATACTTTAATTATTAGAAATAACAGGAAATAGGCTTGTATTTAAGACGAAACGCTTATTTTCTAACAAATGTTCCTTAAATTAATCATTACCAGACGCCTTGTTTTATGAAATTATCCCAGCCCATTCAGTTTTCTTACTTTCATGCCATTTTATTATTACTTTTAATGGCATGCGATCAATCAGAGAAAGCCATAGAGGAACATCAACATACAGCGGTAGGTGTATTAGATGCCGTGATTTCTGACGATGCACGGTTCTCAATTGTGTCGTCGGTTAATCATGGGGTTGGCTATTGGGACTTAAAAGAGAATAAATTGCTTTTCAACTGGAGTCACAATGCTCAGGAAGAGCAAGGCATCATCGCGACGGGGATTTCTCCGGATAACAAACGTGCCATTACAGCCGATAGCCGCAATTTTGTAATTTGGAATACCACGAGTGGAAAGTCCTACGGTTATTGGCGAGCGCCTGCTCGTATACGAGCTATAGCGATTTCGGATTTAGGTCGTTACGTGTTACTAGGCTTAGAGGATGGACGAGCTATCCATATTGATATGAATACAGGCAGGAGGCTTGAATTTACTGGGCATAGAGCTGAGGCTATCGCGAGTGTTGATTTATCTGCAAATGGGGTTTGGGCATTTACCGGAGGTAATGATTACCGTGCTATTTTGTGGAATACGATAACAGGCAAACCTAAACGATTATTTGAACATAAAACTCGAGTGACCTTAATGAAACTCAATCAATCAGGTACCTTGGCATTTACCGCGGGCACATTGGGCAATGCACATATTTGGGACTTGACTAATGGCGAAAAACTGGCAAGTTTAGCATTAAAAAAACGTGAATATATAGTTGTTTCAGCGAGTTTTTCTCACAATAATAAACTTTTGGTAACAGGCGCGCCGGGAAAGAATATAAGTTTATGGAACGTAAAAGATGGTAAAAAAATTAAACAATGGCGAGCCAGAACTAGGCAGCAATGGAAACCAAGTGGAGCTATTGTTTATGCAGTTGCATTTACACAAGATGATAAAAATATTTACTCAGAAAGTTCGGCTGGGTATGGAGAGCGTTGGGTTAACTGAGCGGGTTATAAACTCGGAAGCATAAGGTGATTATTCTCACCATGTTACAGAAAAGTGATACAATTTGATTTCATGTCGATCAGTATGACTTTTATGACTCTTTTTTAAAGACAACTCGGCTTTTCAAATATGAAATCATCTACATCTCTTTCAGGATTTTTTTCAGAACCGCTTTCAGAAGAAGAAATGCTAAAACAGCTACTCGCTGGAAATGAAGCAGTTTTCAATAGTGTTTTTAATAGCTATTACGGTGCTATGCAATCGGTTGCTTATGCAATTGCGGGTCCTATCATTGCTGATGAAGTCGTTCAAGAGGCATGGTTTTCCGCGATTACAGCATTGCCAAAATTTGAGGGGCGAGCCTCTTTAAAGAGCTGGCTAATTAGAATTGTTGCCAATGAAGCAAAAACCCGTCGTCGTAAAGAGAATCGTTCTGTTTCATTGGAAGTTATGCAAGAAAGTTGGGCTACGGACCCACGCTTTGGAGAAAACTCTCACTGGATCAATCCAAGTGCACAATGGCATAGCGATACCCCTGATGAATTGTTATCGGCTGATGAATTAAAAGATTGTATTGAAAAAAATATGGATAAATTACCACAAAATCAGCTCGCAGCGTTACGTTTAAGAGATTCAGCGGGTCTTTCTATGGACGAACTTTGTAACATCCTTGATGTAAGCTCTTCTAATGTGAGAGTTTTGTTGCACAGAGCTCGCGACAAAGTTTTACAAGTCGTAAATCACTTTCAAGAAACAGGTGAATGTTAATGCTACCTAGCTGTAGAGATGCTTCTCAACTTGCCTCAGAGAATTTAGATACTCCGATTAAAGGCGGTCGTTGGTTAAAAATGAAATTACACTTAATGATGTGTAAATATTGTCGTTTATACCAAAAACAGATGGATCTGACCCAAAAAACCATCGCCGCATTGGATAATCACAATCATGAGGAATGCGGGGATTCAAAAAGTAAGATATTTGAGCAAGTTGAAGCTAGTTATAAAAGGTCTCACAGTAATAAGTGAGAGTTGTTATCCTTCAACTTTGAGTCTATAAAACCAATATTGTTAAATATATGGTCGCAAGTAAGAGGACACGTTTTAGTTATTTTGTAAACCTTCTGGTATCTCGTAATCTCCCTGAGCTGAGACCAATTTATCTTCTGTAAAGAATAATTCTAAGCGCTTAGTTGTGTTGGTCCCTTTATTTCTATTGGAATAGGTATTGATATAAATCCAGTTGTCATCTGAAAAACTATCGTCAACCACTGGATTTCCCATTACAAATACCACCTGATTCTTACTCAGTTCTGGTCGCAACTTATCAATATCTTTTTGTATTATAAGGTTACCTTGTTGAATATCGAGCTTGTAAACACAAGATGTTGTCGCTAACAAAATAGCCAATACCAATAAAAACTGCTTAATCATTCTATTACCTTTTAATAATGTCATCACTTTTGTACTCAAGACTGTTAGTCGCTAATTTTCGTTCATCTAGTTTGGCTAGTAACTGTTTATTCTAATCTAAATTATGCCAATCAGCTAAGAAAAAGTTTATAATCTTACTACTCAACTTAATTAGTCAACTAATTGGTTGAATAATTCATTCAATATTGAGAAAAGTTAGGAGTTCTCCATGAGCGGGCAGCAATTAAAAGACGTAGGATTAAAAGTTACTTTACCGCGTATAAAAATACTAAAAATATTAGAAAGCTCTGAAGATCGTCATTTAAGCGCAGAAGATGTCTATAAGTTGTTGATTGTTGCGGGCGACGATGTCGGGTTAGCGACAGTTTACCGAGTCTTAACCCAATTTGAAGTCGCTGGTTTAGTATCAAGACACAACTTTGAAGATGGTCATGCGGTTTTTGAATTGAGTAGCGAGCATCATCATGACCATATGGTTTGCGTTGATACAAACGAAGTTATTGAGTTTGTAAGCCCTGAAATTGAGGCACTTCAACATAAAATTACTGAAGAAATGGGCTATGTGCTAGTCGATCACAGTTTGGTACTTTACGTAAAAAAGAAAAGCTAGATATGAGCATTAAAGATTCATCTACGAACCCAATTGATTTATCTGACATTCGAAAAAATATTAGTCAACTTGATAGCGACTTATTAGGTTTGTTGTTTGAACGTCGGAAATTAAGCCAACAAGTTGCAGAAAATAAAAAAAATAACGAGAAACAATTAAGAGATCAAAACAGAGAAAAGCAACTTCTTGAATCCTTGCTTACAAAAGCGAGTAACAAAGGGCTTGATTCTCACTATATTACCAGTATCTACAACTTGATTATTGAAGACTCAGTCAAGTTGCAAAAAGATTTTTTGCAAGTTATCAATAATCCATCTTCGGAAAAAAATATAGATATAAAGGACGACATCAGCTCATCATCTACGGTAGCGATTTTGGGTGGGATTGGCTCTTACTCTTATGTCGCAGCAAAACGTTTTTTTTCCAATTCACTTGCAAATCCTAAGCTAGATTTTAATACTATCGACTGCGATTCTTTTGAAGCTATTATTGATAATGTTGAACAAGAAAACGCTGGCTTTGGCGTTATTCCGATTGAAAATACGACTTCAGGAGGGATCACTGCAGTTTATGATTTACTTTTATCATCAAAACTTTCCATTGTTGGCGAGCATAAACAGCCAATCAAACATTGTTTAGTTTCGATTGATGGCTGTGAAATTGAGTCAATCACACAAATAGCCGCACATCCTGAAGCGGCTTTACAGTGTAGTAAAACATTAAGGAAAAAGACTGCAGCTCAAATTAATCAGGTTGAAAGTACTACCCATGCAATACAAAGGGTATTAACCAGCCAATCTAAAAATATCGCAGCAATTGCCAGTGAAGAAGCCGCCCAAGCTTTTGGGCTTCATATCCTTTTAAAAAATATCGCAGATCAATCAGAAAACACCACACGGTTTTTAGTATTATCAAAAAAAGCGGTTGAGGTGTCCAGCGCAGTCAAAAGTAAAGTTTCGATTGTATTGTCGACTAATCAGCAGCCGGGAGCTTTGGCAGATATACTGACTCTTTTTAAGAATGCCGATATCCCATTAACTAAACTTGAATCACGCCCTATTCCAAATAAACCATGGCAACAACTTTTTTATGTTGATTTTGAAGCTAACGTTGCAGGTAAACAGGTTTTAACTTGCATTGAGTCACTATCTAAAAGTTGTGTATTTTATCGCCTATTAGGCTGTTACCCTGCGCAAGATACCGATATCACTCAAGTATCAGCAAAAACCTTAGCGGATGCTAAATTGACACGTTTGGCAAAAGCAATTAATAAAGACTCGGCGGCTCCAGGCTCCTCGATTGATGATTTTACGATCGTAAATTCTACGACCTCAAATTCTAAGATCTCAAATTCTGTGAATACTTCTGTGTTGAAAATAAGCAATGAGCAACAGAGTAAAGCTCGAGACAACTACCACCTAGCTAGCCGACATTATAAAAAAGAAAATACCCAAATTATTGTTAACAATCATATTATTGGAGGCGGTCAATTTACAACGATTGCAGGCCCTTGTGCAGTTGAATCAGAAGCTCAAATTGATGGTTGCGCTAAACATGCGCATGAGTCGGGTGTATCAATATTGAGAGGTGGATGTTTTAAACCAAGAACATCACCTTACAGTTTTCAAGGGTTAGGTTACGATGGGTTAGATCTTTTAACCCAAGCGGGTAAACGCCATAAAATACCCGTTATTACGGAAGTATTAAACCCGATAGATGTTAAAAAAATAGCTAAACAGGCGGATATATTACAAATAGGCGCTCGCAATATGCAAAATTTTGCATTGCTAACAGCTGCAGGGCAAGTTAATTGCCCTGTTATGTTAAAAAGAGGATTAATGTCGACTTTGGAAGAGCTATTGCAAGCTGCTGAGTACATTTTAAGTCAAGGAAACCAACAAGTTTTTTTGTGCGAAAGAGGTATACGAACATTTGAAAATGCCACTCGAAACACACTCGATTTAAGCGCTGTTCCGGTATTAAAAGAAATGACTCATTTACCTATATTTGTTGATCCATCTCATGCTGTAGGGCGTAGAGAGTTGGTTTTACCGATGGCTAAAGCAGCAAAAGCGGCAGGAGCCGATGGCGTTATGATCGAGTTTCATCCGGATCCTGATAGTGCGTTAAGTGATGGACGCCAATCTTTGAATTTTGAAGGGTTTACAAAATTGATGGGCGAACTGTATTTTGAGTAATTAAATAGTTTAGAGTAATTAAAAGAGTTTAGATGTACTGACGTAAAATTCGTACTACTAATTTAATAATTGACTATTTTCTAAAATAGTGACTTTTTCTTCGCTTTTTAACAATGGACGCATATCATCCAGAACTTTTAATCGAATATCTGACTTTGACCATGTATCCCATGATTCATAGCTATCCCAGCTAGAAATAATCACAGCGTGACATGGATTACCCTTTGACTGTAAAAGTTCTCCAGCAATAAACCCATCATTTGAATTCGCTTGCTTTCTTGCTTTGCGTATTAACGTCAGGTAATCAGTTAAGCTTGCTTCCTTGATCTCGCGTTCAATAATAATTCGTATCATTTTTTATTCCTAGGATGTATTAGTACTTGTTTTTTAATAAATGGTCTTATAAATTTTAATGATTATCATTCAGCGTATTAATTAGGTTATCTTCTAAATCGACTCGATTTGCAATTGCTTCCCCTAATATAGATAAATCGCTGTCGAATCTTACTAATGAACTGTTATCTTCCACCATCATTTTAGAATACTTTTCATTAAAACTAACGACGATATCTGTTGTTTTTGATATTTTAGGATAAAGCTCGTTAAGTAATTGAATGCTGCTTGGCCCATTATACTGACAGATATTAACAATTTCTTGGTAAATTTCAAAATGCCTCGCGGAAACGTAATCGATTAGGATATCGCAAAACAATTAATTTACTTATCCTCTGGCAACTTAGTCTCATTTCTATAACCGGATAGCTTGCAATATAAAACTAGCATACCATTTCTTTCATTTAACCAATTGGAAACTGCTGTATTCTTGCAGACTTGATTAAATCGACTACCTAAAATGCTTAGAAAACTCCTAAAAATCTAGTTTTAACAACAACGTTTATTTAATAACACATTTTTACCACATTAATTAGTATTATTCGATAAAAAATAATTCTAATCGAAGTAAATAATTAACAAAATGCATGGTGACTTTAAAATGGTTTATAATTTCGCACAATGCGTTTCTAACCAAAGCATATTGACTAGGTTGAATATTATTGCAAGAGTTTAGAGTTGATGAAGAGATTAGAAGATAAACAATTTAAGACTCCCATATTGTTCGCTAGACAGTGGTCAGTCATGGGATTTACAGTGGCGCTTATTATATTTGCTGCGTTGCTTCCTGTATTTAGCGTGTTACTGATTAATTTTTGGCTCGATGGCCAAATAGATTGGAATGAGGCGATCCTTGAACTTGGGGCTGCTTGTGTAACGTTGTCATTAATCTGCTACCCTGCTTTTTATTTACTACAGTGGGAGGCATTACAAATTAAGCGCTGGGATGCTACCAATAAAGATTTCATATTATTAATGGAGCAATCCGTCGATATGGTTATTTTGAGTAGTAAAAATGGCCAAATAAAAGAAGTTAATCAAAAAACCTGTGATCTCTTGGGTTATTCCAAAGATGAGTTGCTCAAAATGTCCACGCTTGACTTAGACGTCGATTGCCAACTTTATCGAGAGCCGCGTTTAGAAAAGGCGATACTAAATGGTCAAACCATTTATTATGAAACTATTTTTAGGCATAAAAATGGTAACAAACTACCTGTTGAAAGTCGTGCAAAACTGGCAAGTTGGTTAGGCAGCGGCCACTATGTGCAATTTATTTCAGATATTTCTAAACGAAGAAAAGCGGAAAAAGAATTAGTCGATTCACACGAGGAGCTGGAAAAGAAAAGAAATCTATTAGAAGCAAGAATAGCGGAACACTCAAGTGAAATAAGAAAACAAAAACATGGCCGTGAATTAGCGGAACAGCAGTTTGATGCCATACAAGTTTATCTGGTAAAACTAATTGATTCGATGCCTTCGGTTATCATCGCATTAGATTTAAAGCAAAACATTTTGCAATGGAACAAAGAAGCCGAGAACACTACTGGAAAAAAACTGGAGGATGTTATCGGTAAAAGCCTTGAAGAAGCATACCCAAAACTAGAAAGAGAAATTAGCAAGGCAAGTCATCGTCAAGATTTGTTACAACAAACTATTCATTTTCGCTTTAAACAAAAAATAGATTTAACGACCAAAGTATTGGAAGTCATGATCTATCCGATTTTCTCAGATCAACAAGTTGAGCAAAGTAAGGTAATAAGAATTGATGATGTCACAGAAAAATTGCGCATTGATGAAACCTTAGTACAGACTGAAAAAATGCTGTCTTTAGGTGGACTGGCGGCGGGAATGGCACATGAAATTAACAATCCTCTAGGTGCAATCATACAAAGTACGCAAAATATAAAGCGTAGGTTGAGTGATGATTTGATGCGTAACCATGTGATTGCAGAAAAATCTGATATTGAATTAGAAAAGGTCCTACAATATGTAGAAGAGCAACGCATTATCAGTTTTTTGGACGGCATATTAACGTCAGGAAAGAGAGCTGCAGACATTGTCGGTGACATGTTAAATTTCGCAAAACCTATCTCAACTGAGTCAACTCAAATTGATTTAATTGATGCTTTAGACGCTGCTATTCGATTATCGGAAAAAGATTATAATCAGAAAAAACAATTCGATTTTAGGGACATTGAAATCCGTAAAACATACTCGTCCAACGTAGGTAAAATAACGGCTCAAAAGAATCAAGTTGAACAAGTGTTTTTGAACTTATTAGTTAATGCCGCTCAAGCACTTGCCAGTAAAACAATTGATAACCAATCGCCATTAATCGAAATAATTGTTCGAAAAGAAGGGCAAATGGTGGTTGTAGATGTCATTGATAATGGCCCAGGAATGACGGAGGAGATCCGTAAGCGAGTTTTTGAACCATTTTTCACAACCAAAGATGAAAAGACAGGCACAGGCCTAGGGTTATCCGTTTCTTACTTTATTGTGACTGAGCAACTGGGAGGGTTATTGAATGTAGAATCTCAACCTAACAAAGGATGCAGGTTTACCATTCGCTTACCCATCAAACAACGAAATGATGATTCAGATGACGACAAAGACGAGCAAATAGAGCTACCATTAACTTAGAGATTTCTATATCACCTATTTAAGCATTGCTGGTACAGATCCTAATATAGATCTAGGCTGAGGTGAAGATCGAATCACTTGGTTTAAAATAGTTAAATAACCGCCAAGCTAAAACAGCAAACATGCCAATAAAAAAGAACAACAACCACATAGGCATTGTAAAACCTAAAAAGTCCCAACTAACCGCTGCACACGAACCAGAACCTTTCAATACCACATCAAAAACTTCCATGATTGGTAAAATATCAACCAAATAATCCAATGAAGGACCACATGCTGGTACTTCGCTAGCCGGAAGGCTTTGTAAATAAGCATGACGAGCCGAAATGCCCCCTCCAACGAATAAGGTTAAAATAGCCGCGACGTTATAAAAAATATGCCATCGACTTGAGCTTAAAGGGTTATGTATTCCTTGCATTAAAAACCAAACGCTTAGAATAAAGACTGCAATGCGCTGAAAAATACATAATGGGCAAGGAGCCAGCCCTTCAACATATTGGAAATAAAAAGCCGCTATTAATAACTGATAGCATACAAAAGCCATTAATAAATTAAAGGTACGAGATTCAAGCATACTTAATTCCAACGAGATATTTAAATAAAAATGGATACTACTCTAATCTTTGGACATAAAAAAGCCTCAATGAAGAGGCTTATAAAGTTTTCCAGTCTGCAGGTCCCGTTGATACGGGCTTCTATTATTCGCTAGCAGTACATTTATAACAAAAGGAAATGGTACTTGCAACATCTTTTTACATTTTCATTAACCCCTTTTCCAGTAAAAACTGTCGATAGAAGGCTGAAAATTTACGACCAAAGGCTTAACATATTGATTTAACTTCTATTTAGTAACAATTTTTTTGCCTAAACCACATTCTAAAAACGTTCAATTACACCACTTGTATTAACGTGCTCTATAATTTTCGATGACTTGGGACTCAGCCAAATGTCTTGCATATTGTGCAATATTTTGACTTTTCGTATAGAAGAGTAAGATAGAATAAAGACTTATTAATAGATTTCTTTATGACACTAGCTGTTGAAAAATTTGATGAGCTTCTTACCGAACAGGTATGAGATGGGCTTTGTATCTCTATTGAAAATGCACAGCAAGAGCTTATTGATGTGCTTGTAAAAAGGGATATTGATAGAGGGATTGCTCAAGGGAGAGCTGATATAAAAAATGCAAAACATAGAGAAATGACATCTCAATCTAATGCTAAATTTATTGCAAAGCTTGCAAACAGAATACTCCCTAAAACCTCGAAATAATGTTTAAAGCTTTCATTTCAGAGCCGGCCGAAAAAGACCTGGAAGAGATTACTAATTTTATTGCCTTAGACAATCGTTATAGAGCAATTACCTTTACTTAAGAATTAATTGAATCAATCACTAGTACGCTTTCTATGTTTCCTGATTTTGGAGTAGGGTACTCAGATAGTGCATAGGTTCGGTACAAGAATTATTTGATTTTTTATGATATTGAAACGGGAGGTGTCAGAGTCGGAACCTAGGTCTACAATAGCGACCTCAGTGAGTCCGATAGGGTCACGCCTACTTTTGCATCATACATGCCGACAATTAACTGACTTCCTGATTTTTCATAATCCCATGAACTGCCCGAACCACTACCTAAAGTATCAGTGTCGGTCTCAATAGGATTATCAATATCAGGAATGTCTAATCTTGACAAAACGTTACTTCTGTTTACGTAAGCCTTGCTACCATCGAGCACCCCGTCAGAGAAACTGTAATATCCAGCAATTTTGCCTCGTTCACTGATATTCAAATCCGAATCAAGATCAATCAGGTGGTAAGCTTGACCATCGCCCGGAACTAAAGCCGTATCTCCATCTAGAGAGATTTTGTTCGGGTTCATCGATTGAATGAAATGAGCCCGTTCCACAAATGAGTTAGAGTTCGATATATCGATAGTACGAACTCCATCTACACCACCAAACAACACTAGACTATCACCGTCGATTTCAGCATCTTCTACCCAGTAGTTATAAGATAATTTAGCCACACTGACGCTTGGTGAGGCAGGGTTAGAAATATTGACGGTTCGAATATTTTTCCCTCCATCCACACCGATAAAACGGGTTCCATCGTAATCGAGAGTGTACATTCCTCTCATGGAGTTGGAACTTTCATCTAAATTAACATCGGTCACCATGGTAGGAGAAGCTTTGTTGCTGATATCAATAACTTGATATCCCAACCCTGTACCAATGTCAGCGTAATTACCAATAATTTCTACTTGATGAAATGTGGTACCTACAGCAGGATGAGAGCCAATTTTAGATGGGTTGGCTGGATTGCTGACATCATAGATGTCAAAGCTATTAATAGAGCTAATCGAGTAAAGATAATTACCATTTTTCTTCACTTCTGCTTCACTAACCGTGCCGACATTAGTACGTCCCAACTCAACTAGGTTAGATAAATCAGTAGCGTCAAAAACTAAAACGTCAGACGAACCGCCTAACATATACAAGCGATCACCTTCCAAGACAAATCCTTTGACATGATAACTAGTGGAGTCGTGTACTCCAATAGATGAAATATTACCCGGATCACTCATATCAAAAAATTCGATGGTGAATGGACAACGAATTGCCAAAGTATTTCCGTCAGCCATCACTCTAGTGGTTCTAAATTTACAGCTGGTGCTTGTATCTGGCAGCTTAACTAGGTTAGCTGGATCAGTTAAGTCAAACTGCTCAAATTTCTTTAAGTTACTGTTACTGACCTCATACACATGATCGCCAACGACCTTACCGTTCTTATATTGTCCCTTGCCATAAGTATCTTTTTAGACGCAAAAATAGGTATACCGAATTGGCATTTTATTTATTTAAATTAAGGAAGGTTTGATGGGAGTTGTGTAAAACTTATTCTTCCTTAAATATATAATTATTATTCATCCCTTTGGAGCGACTATAAGAACCACACCTGCTATGTGAATTCTTGCGGTTAACTCTACGACACTTTGAAAACAAGAATATTTGGTAATTTTACCAAATCAAATGGGGGGTGCTGCGAATCAAATAGGTCTGTGTCACTGATCCGCCATCCGTTTTGAGAGTTACTCATGATTAGTGAAAGTAGAATGCCAGCAGGGTGACGAGGTACATGTTATAACTTAAATTCTGTTGTCCATGGTCATAATTGTGCTCAATACAGTAACCTTGATTCTTTAAAGTGTTAAAACATTCGTTCTCCATTTTCCAACGGAAGCGACCTGCTTTGACCATTTTCACGATGTTTTTTCACTGATTTCAATGTCTGTTACTCAACTATAAGTTGAAATAACTTTGCCCTGTGCGTTGATGGTTTTATGCTCAAAATAATTAACCAAGAGTGCATCAGCTTGCCCATGCAAAGGGACATGACTTTGCCAACTACATTGATGACTTAGGCCTTTTTTATCTTTTATTTCTAAACTGGGTAAATCAGGAAAATCATTGAGCCATTCAAAAAGATATTTATGGTCGCCAGGCTTACACATGAAAATATAATGCATACCTTTCGCTATGACTTCGTTGATCAATGGTTGGTGTGACATTAAGCCATCAACACAAATTAACAATTTTTATTGGGGATAAGTTATTTTTAGCCTATCTATAAATCGTTTAGCGGTTTTTGTTTCACAGTCTTGTTTTTCTTTTGAAGCGCTAGTTTTGTTGTTGCCATCTGAATTTTGGATCGCTTCAGGCATCTCGGGGATCACTTTTTTTTGGTCAGGATGCATGATAGCGCCTTGTAAAACAGAGTGACTATAAGTCTTTTCACCCGTTTTGTGCTGTTTGTGCAAACAGTGCTCACAATGTATTTTCTTGGAGCTATAGTATTGAGTTCCATCAATGGTACACATTAAAACATTCGGTAAAATAGCGTAATTTTCAAGATGTTTATGTCGCCTTAAACGAGCAAATAAATCTTTGAAAACTGGCGCAAAGGGGTCGCTCGGGATGTTATCGAGCACCTCTCTCAGTTGAGAGTCTTTAGGGATCTTTTCAATCCCAAATAACACTCGGCAGTTGTTGTTTTGTTGTTGAGTTTCCATTTTTTGCTGAAACTGAAGTAAAGACGGTTCTTGAAAATACATGCAGGCACAGGTTTTTCGTTCCAAACAAAACCTAAGTACCTACATCCATGTAGGCACATGTTTTTCGTTCCAGACAAAACCTAAGTACCTACATCCATGTAGGCACATGTTTTTCGTTCCAGACAAAACCTAAGTACCTACATCCATGTAGGCACATGTTTTTCGTTCCAGACAAAACCTAAGTACCTACATCCATGTAG
>JBLIBL010000007.1:0-72762 GCA_047633355.1 Polaribacter sp. | reverse complement strand
AGCCGAATGATGTTTCTGTTTCATTAGTGACGAATTTAGATTTTTCTAAAACACTAAATAATGACGATATTTCAGAGACTTTAACCTCAAATTTTGATTGGGACTCTGAAGCAGATACCAATATAAAACAATTTCTGGTAAGCAACGGTGCTTGGTATGGGGAAGATACCGGGGCAGCAGGCGCTTCTGATTTAATAACGCCAATCATCAAAGTAGCAGGAACCGGCGAATTTAAAGTTGATTTTGACCATTTCTATTTTTTCGAAGCGGCTGAAGACACTGATGGTGTATTACAAAATTGGGACGCGGGTGTGGTAGAAATATCTATTGATGGTGCTAGTTTTGTAGATGTCACTAGTGTTGGTGGCGTTTTATCGGAAGCTTATAATGGGACTGTTAACACTTTCAATGACGTAATAGGCGGTCGTGAGGCTTATACTTTCACAAGAGATATCGATAATCTTGTTTTTAGTGCCAATAGTATTTCTTTTACTGAGGGATTGGTAAACGGTCATGATGTCAGGATCAGATTCAGAGTGGGTACAGATGCCAATACAGGCGACTTTGGTTGGTTAATTGATAATGTAGTTGTTACTAATGCAATTGAACCCATGTTTAGTGAGATAGTAGAAGAGGATAATATTTGTATTGTTGGTTCCGCACCAACAGCTGATGCTGGAACAAATCAAAGTATTATAGGTCGCGATACCAGTGATATCACAGTTAATTTAGTCGGTACAGCAACAGATGCTGATGCTGATCCACTAACGATTGAATGGACACAAAGAGCGGGGCCCAGTGTTACTATTAATAACGCTGATAACTTGAATGCCAATATTGTTATTTTAAGTCCGATAACTGAAACGGAATATGTTTTCCAACTTTCCGCCAGTGATTTAACCAGAACAGTAACAGATATGGTCACAATAAACGCGCAGCCAAATTCGGCTCCAAGTGTTACAGCTGTCGGCGGAACTGTTGCGGAAGGTAATAGTTTCACTTTAAATGCAACCGGGATAGATGAAGAAGGTGACGACCTTACTTATGCTTGGACTCAAACCGCAGGGCAAAGTATTACGTTAAGTGATGCCTCGATAGCAAACCCTATTTTCACTGCGCCTCAAGTTAACTCTACAACAACCTTAACTTTCGAAGTAAGCGTGAGCGATGGCACATTAGAGTCAGCATCGGCAACGACTAACGTGTCGATTACAGACGTACCAGAGCCAGCATCGTCAGGAGGAGGTGTATTTAGTTGGTTCTTAGTGGGATATTTAGCTATGATAGGTCGATTAAGAAGTAGGTTAATTAACAAGACGTTATAGTATTCATTAAATTAATTATATGGGTCAATTATGTCTAAAATCGTCATTTCAGCAACCGGTTTATATACACCAAAAGAAAGTATTTCGAACGATGAACTAGTTGCTAGTTTCAATCAATATGTGGACGATTTTAATAGTGAAAATGCAACGGAGATAAACGAAGGAGAAGTGAAAGAACAGGTTCATTCAAGTAGCGCTTTTATTGAGAAAGCTTCGGGTATTAAGAGTCGTTTTGTACTCTCTAAAGAAAACATTTTAGATCCTAAAAAGATGGCACCTGATTTTCCTGCAAGGGAAGACGGGCAAATGTCTTTGATGTGTGAAATGGCTGTTGATGCGGCGAATCAAGCATTATCAAATGCTAACCTTGAAGCGAGCGATATTGATTTAGTGATTGTTGCTGCTTCTAATACTGAACGAGCATATCCCGCTATTTCAGTTGAATTGCAAGCTTCATTGGGATGCTCAGGGTATGCTTTTGATATGAATGTTGCCTGTTCATCTGCAACCTTCGCAATAAAAACCGCTTACGATGCAGTTTTAGCTGGAACCTCTAAGAAAGTCTTAATGGTCAATCCAGAAATTTGCTCTGGGCATTTAAATTTCCGTGATCGTGATTGTCACTTTATTTTTGGTGATGTCTGTACTGCTGTAATTATTGAGTCTTTTGAGGATGCGTCCTCTAGAGGTTGCACCGACGTATATTCTTTAGAGGGTTTGAAGTTAATCACTCAATATTCTAATAACATTCGCAACAATTTTGGATTTTTAAATAGACAGGCAGAAAACCCTCAAGATTTATTATTTAAACAAGAAGGTCGAAAGGTATTTAAAGAAGTGGTTCCGATGGTCGCGAAGCTAATAGGTGAGGTGATGGACGACTCTGAATTGACTAAAGACAGGGTTAAAACACTTTGGTTACATCAAGCAAATATTAACATGAATCAAATGATCGCAAAAAAAATCTTCGGGCAAACCGCTACAACTGAACAGTCTCCAATCGTGCTTGATACCTATGCAAACACAAGTTCAGCAGGATCTGTGATCGCTTTTCATAAACACCGTTCTCACATGAAAAATAGTGAATATGGTGTTTTATGCTCTTTTGGAGCTGGGTATTCAGCAGGCGCCGTTTTATTAAAGAAAAAGTGCTAAGACAAAGTATGTTAAAATAAGCTCTCGAAACCAATTAAGACTTCAATAGGTCGTATTTTTTTAAATAACCTCTAAGTTGATGATAGGTTAGCCCCAATAACTCAGCACAAATTTTTTGGTTAAATTTGGCTTCGCTCATTGCTTTTTGAATGGTTTGAATTTCCAAGTCATTCATTCGCTCTTTTAAATCAATCGGAAAGTCTGATAAAGTCGATGTTATATCGTTATTTAGTTCAGACGAAGAGTTATATCTAGTTGATACATTTATATCTTGCGAAACAGGTGGCGTATTATCTGAGCTGGCAACTTGTTGTAGGGTTGAATTTGAACCCATGCCTGAATCTGAACTTGAGTCTAAACCTTCAAATAATCGGTAGGGTGATTCAAAAGGATCAAATTGTATTCTGTTGACCAATTCATCTTCTGAGGTGCGATAAAGGTTACGTTCAATTACATTCTTCAATTCTCGAATATTTCCTGGCCATGAATAATCAAAAAGCGCTTGTTTAGCCATTGCGCCAAAGCCCGTAAACAGTTCTCGTTTTAATTCACGTGTCATTTCTAATGCGAAATGATTAGCGAGAATCAAAATATCACTCTTTCTAGCTCGCAAAGGAGGAATAGTAACAACTTCAAAGGCTAGTCGATCAAGCAAATCTGCACGAAATTTCCCCTGTTTGGCTAAATTGGGTAAATCTTCATTGGTTGCGGCAACAATTCTAACGTCCACATAAACGGTTTTATTACCACCTACGCGCTCAAACTCACCATATTCGATTACTCTCAAAAGCTTTTCTTGAACAGCTGATGAGGCATTAGCTAGTTCATCTAAGAACAGTGTTCCTTTATCGGCTAACTCAAATCGACCAATGTGTTTTTTACTAGCCCCTGTAAACGCGCCACTTTCATGACCAAATAACTCTGTTTCCAGCAAGCTTTCGCTAATTGCTGAGCAATTAAGTTTTATAAATGGTTGATCCCAGCGTGAAGAAAGGTAGTGTAAGCGGGATGCTATAAGCTCTTTACCAGTTCCTCTTTCACCAATCACTAAAACAGGCTTATTGATTGATGCCACTAGTGAGACTTGTTCAATCAACTCAAGGAATGCACTTGATTCACCTATTAAGTTATCTGTTTTTCTTCGCATTGCTTTAACTCACTTGTATATAACTTTATTAAAAGCTAAGTAATCAGTTTAGGTCGTAAACCTATTGCTGATATTAGCTAGTAATAATGTTATCAAACAATTTGGTTAAAATAACCAAATAATATGTTATTGAATATTTCAAGAGGTTGCTTTCATGGCAAGTGTGAATATTTTACACATATAAAACAGTAAGATAGATGGTATTACAATTGTTGGCACAATAAATGGATTAACTACTAATATGAAAAATAATATTAAGCTTATTTAGTTAAATTAACCAATAAGCTTTAAACAAGCGTTTACGTGCGAAAGGAAATTTATCATGTTCCCAATAATTACAACATTGAATAAAAGAGACAATGCTAAAAAGCTACCGATAATGGTGATGGGTTTAGTCGGCGTGTTCGGTATTATAGTGGCTTTGGTTTTAAATGAACCACTAATAAATATGCAAGCACAATGTGCAGGGCTAGTTTCTCCTAATCAAGCCCTTCATTTAATGTTACAAGTCGTTTTGTTTTAATCTCGGGTTTAAAATGCTGTTTTTACGCACTGGTTTTAAGTATAAATTTTTAGATTCAAATATTTTAAAAGCAACTAATTAATTGAGTTAAGTAGAGGTAAATAACATGGGTATTTTTACAAGATTTGCAGATATCATTAATTCCAATATTAATTCGCTTTTAGATAAAGCGGAAGATCCTGAAAAGCTGATCCGCTTAATCGTTCAGGAAATGGAAGACACCTTAGTCGAAGTGAGAACTGCATCAGCAAGAACTATTGCAGATAAAAAGGAGCTTACTAGAAGGATAGGGCATCTAAATAATGAAGCGTCAGAGTGGGAAAATAAAGCGGAACTTGCAATCACAAAAGGACGAGAAGACTTAGCTAAAGGCGCGTTGTTAGAACGAAACAAGTCTGCGGATGTGGCTGCGGAATTAACGGTTGATTTAGATAAGTTGGAATCAGAGTTATCAAGGTTAACCAATGAGGTGAGCCAGCTTCAGGAAAAACTTAATGATGCCAGAGCACGTCAAAAAGCACTTCTAATGCGTCACAAAACAACATCTTCGCGTCTTAAGGTTAAAAAGACGATGTATGAAAATACCGGTGGAATAGCAATTACTAAATTTGATCGGTTTGAGCGAAAGCTAGATGACTTAGAGTCTGAGGTAGAATCTTACGACCTTGCTCAAAATAGAACTTTGGCTGACGAAATAAACGATTTAGAAAAAGAAGAGGCCATTGATGAGCAATTAGCGGCTCTTAAACAAAGAGTAAAAAAGTCAGCATCAAAAGCGAACGACTCTACCAAGAAGGGAGAAAAATAATGTGGGAAGCACCTATTATTTTGTTTATGGTCATTGTAGCTCCTATATGGATTATCATGCACTACCGCTCCAAAAATACTAAGCAATCGGGCATTTCTGAATCTGAACATCAAAGGCTTCAAGAATTGACGCAAATTGCAGACTCAATGATGGAACGAATTGAAACGTTAGAAGAGATTTTAGATACTGAGGCACCTAATTGGAGAAAAAAGCATGAGTAATTATTCATCTTACGGTCGCAGAGCCTTATATAAAGATCCGGATCAAGCAAAAATTTGCGGTGTTTGTGCTGGTGTTGCTGACTTTTTTGGTCTAGAAAAGTGGCTAGTAAGAATTATCGCTTTTTCATTTTTTCTATTTTCCGGTGGAACCATAGTCGTCGCTTATTTTGTTGCAAGTTTTATTTTAGACACCAAACCAGGTAGTAAAAGTACTAAAGGATGTTTTGGAGAAGAAAAACGAAGACAAAAGCAAGGGTCGGATGAAGACGCAAAATACAGAGCATCAGTAAAGGACGTTTGGAGTAAAAGCAAAGCACCGTCAGACTCATTGCAAAGAGCAGAGTCAGCCTTTGAAAAAATGGAAAATAGGTTGCAAGGCATGGAAAGCTATGTGACTTCAAAGAAGTATCAGCTTGATAAGGAATTTGAGAACTTGTAGGAACATTGAATTTAGAGCTATAAAATTTATAAATTAATTTTGTCGTCATAAACATTTCATTTCAACCTTAGAGCTAATCACGCATGATTAATCTCAAGTATTCTCTAATCCCACGTAATACGTCATACCTTTAATAAAATTAATTTGTAACAAGAGGTTGACCTTTCCAATTGATAACGGTTAGTATCGGGTTTGGCAGATCAGGTCATTAGACCTACTTATCGATGATTGTTAGACTGTTCGAAAATAACGTATAGCTAATTGGTCATTAAATGACAACCTCCATGACAACTTGGGAGAATTACCTTGAGTAAATTGAATAAACATAATCCGCTATCTAAAGCGGTTAAATATGCACTTTTAGCGGCATCTGCTGCTACTGCGTATACAGCACCGGCTGTATTTGCGGCAGAAGAAGAAGCTGGAAAAGAGCAAAAAATCACAGTTCTTGGTTCTCGAATACAGCGCCAAGACGCTGAAACAGCAGCACCTGTACAAATAATCACTCGCGAGCAAATAGAAGCTACTGGTCTTTTAAATATAGGCGATATTCTTCAAAATGTTCCTTCAGCAGGTTCTGCATTAAACCGTGTTTTTAATAATGGTGGTGACGGTTCAGTAAGAATTGATTTAAGAAACTTAGGTTCAAATCGTGTTCTTGTGTTAGTTAATGGTAGACGATGGAATCCAGGGATCGGCGGTAGCGTAGATTTACAAAATATACCGTCTTCTATTGTAGAAAGAATTGAAATATTAAAAGATGGTGCTTCAGCCATTTATGGTTCTGATGCAATTGCTGGTGTTATTAATATAACAACTCGTTCAGACTACCAAGGTATGGAAGCTAGAGCATACGCTGGCGCATATGATGAAGGTGACGGAGAACAGGAGTCTTATGACTTTAGCATTGGTATGACTGGTGAGAAAGGATCTGCATTCCTTAGCGCGTCATATACTCAACAATCTGCAGTATATGCTGGTGATAGACCTATTTCTGCGGTACCAGTTTTTGGTACTCCTGATGGCTTTTACGGATCATCTGGAACGCCATTAGGCCGTTTTCTCTATTACACTCCAGGCTTTGCTGGTTTCGCTAATGATACTTTAGATGGCGTTAACGGTGGTTTCTCAGCTTGGGATAACGTTGCTAGTCGTTATAACTACGCTCCTGAAAATTATTTAGAAACGCCTAATGAAAGAATTAATGTTTTTGCACAAGCAAGCTATGAATTATCTGATAATGTAAACTTTACTACTGAAATTTTTTACAGTAATAGAAAGTCAGATCAACTTCTTGCTCCTACACCATTATTCTTTGGTTACTTCTTTGGCGGTATCAGTGGACAAATTACTATTGGTGATCAAAATCCGTATAACCCACTAGGTTATTCTTTAGATTCTAGTTGTTCTGATGCTGCTTCTGGTTGTTTATTACTATTAGGTCGTCGTCAAATAGAAGCTGGACATCGTAATTTTGCAGCAGATGTTGACCAATATCAGTTTAGTGCTGGTTTAGACGGCGTAATTGAGCTTGGTGAGCAACTTTTACAGTGGGATTTTAATTACACTTACGCAACTATTCAAAACAACGAAGTTACAGAAGGTTTGTTGAACATGCAGAGAGTTCAATATGCTCTTTCTAATGCATGTGTAACTGATGCTACATGTGTACCATACAATGTATTTGGTGGTTCTAATGGTGTTGTTGGTGATTTAGCCGGTGGTTCAATTACTCAAGAGATGATTGATTATGTATCTTTTACTGCTCAGGATTCATCTGGAACAGAAATGAGAGATTACACTTTCAATATTACAGGTGAGCTATTTGAATTGCCTGGCGGAATCGCTGGATTTGCTGCTGGTTTAGCTAAAGGAACACGTTCTGGTTATGACCAACCTGATGCATTGATTGC
Organism: Polaribacter sp.; assembly: GCA_047633355.1. GTDB lineage: Bacteria > Pseudomonadota > Gammaproteobacteria > Enterobacterales > Kangiellaceae. The sequence goes on along the minus strand of JBLIBL010000007.1, from coordinate 65,231 downwards.
TGCTGGAATTACTTCCGGTAACTCAAGACTACCAACTTCAGGTACTTATTCAGTTCAAGAAGCTTATGTTGAATTTGCATTCCCTATTATTGATGATTTAGAGTTAACTCTAGCAACTCGTTATTCTGATTACGATAACTTTGGTGATACGACTAATTCAAAAATTGGACTTAAATATGACATCATGGACGGATTATCGGTTCGTGGAACATGGTCACAAGCTTTTAGAGCGCCTTCTGTATTTGAATTATTCCAAGGTCGGGGTGATAGCTATCCAAACTTAACTGATCCATGTAATAACGGTGGAACAACGGCTATAGAAATCGCTAACTGTGCATCTGAAGGTGTTCCTTTAACATACGCACAGGCAAATGGACAAATTAGAATTTCAGTCGGTGGTAATCCAGATTTAGGACCTGAAAACTCTGAAGCTACAACATTCGGTATTATTTACTCTCCAAGTTTTGTTGATGGTTTAGATATCACAATGGATTGGTATGAGTTTAATATTACTGATGCAGTTAGTTCTGTTGGCGCACAAAACATCCTTAATGAATGTTATTCTACAGCCGAACGTGGTTTATGTGACTTTGTAGAACGTGGTGGAAGTGGTGCGGTATTAGACTTATATAATGGTAATGTAAACTTAGATGAGTTGGTTGTACGTGGTGCTGACATGTCTGTTGCTTATAGGATGGAAACTGGTTTTGGCTCGTTCAGTTTTGTATGGGATTCTTCATATAATGAAACTTATCATACAGTTACTGAAGACGGAACAGAGTTCAACTTATTAGGTAATACTTTAGGTGGAACACCTTTACCAAAGGTTCGTTCTAACTTTAGTACAACTTGGAGCATGGATGACTTAACAGTTAATTGGAATATGCGTTATATTCACCATACAACTGAAGCTTGTTTCGTAGCTGGATTTTTTGATGACAGACAGTTATGTAGCGATGAAGAAAATGGTGAAAATAAGTTAGCAAGTACTGTATATCATGATATGCGAGTTGCTTATAACTTAGCAGACTACAACACTAGTGTATCTTTTGGTGTTAGAAATGCATTTGACAAGCAACCAGCAGTATCATACTCTGCATTTGCAAATAGCTTTGCTCCAACGCTATATCAAGTGCCTGGTGTACAATGGTATGCTCAAATCAAACACGAATTTTAATTTAGTTTGATTGTTCTAAAAAAGAGTGGCTTATGCCGCTCTTTTTTTTGCATAGAAAATGGAACTTTAAAAATAAAATTTTGAGAAAAACATGAAAATAGATGCGGTTTTTTCTACACCATTAGGTTTATCTTTTATACCAAACTCAGAGAAACTTAATAATGACCTTAAAAATTATTTTTTTGCTTTAGAAGATAATGGCGGATATAGAAATAATTTACCTACACAGCCAGAAAGAGAAGATTTGTTTGAAAGCAAATTTGATTTATTTGAGCATTCTAATGGCGCCGTTCAGACTATAAAAACTATAATGCATAAAGAGCTTATCGAGCTAATAATGCAATTAAATAATTACCCGGCAAGTATTAACAATACGTTAAAAATATCTCAGCATGCTTGGTTTCATATCACACGAAAACCAGGTTATTTTACAAACCATAATCACCCTATGGCATCGTGGTCGGCTATATATTGTGTTGACACAGGCGGTAGGCCAAGAGAGCACCCGGAAAGTGGCGTAACACGTTTTTTTCATCCGAACACTAATGCGGGGTGTTACATAGATGCAGGAAATGCTAGTTTGAATCAAGGTTTTGCAATTGCCCCGGTAAACCTTAAGCTTGAAGCTGGGCAAATAGCCTATTTTCCATCTCATTTGATGCACGAAGTTAGTGCCCATATGGGAAGCAAAGATAGAATTACGATTGCAGCAAATTTTTGGATTGAGTCTAATTTAATAAAAGTTAGAATTTGAACTAGTTATTAAGAAATCTAATAGAAATATTATTAACTTTATTTTAGTTTTTCGAGTTTAATTGCCAACGTAAATCGTGAATGAAGGCAATTTCTATTTGGAGGTCTACCACTGTGTTTAATCCTGCCATCAAAAACAACTAATCGCCCGGGTTTCGGCACGCAAGCTAATGCAATTTCTTCATTCTTGTCATAGAAGACAGTCTCACCGCCCCAGTCAATATGCCATTGAGGAACCATATACCACAGACATGTAATCTCTTTTACGGTTGAATCGTGGTGAGAAAACATAGCGTCCCCAAAACCTCCGTAATTTACGTATGCTCTATATGCCTTCCATTTATCATCTGGAAAAATTGATTTTACAGCCTTAGCAGTACTAGCCCAATAGTTCTCAATTTTTAGGTTTTTTGGCTCAATTTCATGTGCCCAGTGAGTATATTGTGATGTTTCAGCTCTACTAAATTCTGTTTTTTTAAAAGGGGCGTTATACAAAAATTTAACATTTTCTTCTAGTTGAGGAAAACTTAAAAGGTTATCAAATACAGCGATTTGATAACCATCTATTAACATTTTTTTTGTTATATTCATATAATATTAAACGTCAAATTTATTAAAATACAAACTGTGTTTTAGGCTGGACTGCTATTACATCAAAAGCGATCATTATTCTTTTACCTTTGCTTTTTAATGGATGTACAAAATGATTGTAATAAGGTGGAAATAGAAGAAGTTTTCCTGTTTCTGGCGTAATTCTTCTTGTATTTGAGTAACCATGATGGACTGAAACGGGCATTGGATTAATAAACTCAATTCTACCTTCTTCTTTACCTGTTAGCTCAGGAACATGTATATAATAACAACCGCTGGCTAAATTATTTACAGTTGGGTGCATATGTGGTCTTTGCCAATCACCAGCTTCTAAAATATTAGACCAACCAACGACTTCTGGTATAATTGTTTCACTTTCTTTTTCAAATACTTCATTCAAGTATGTTTTAATCGATGGTAGAATAATATCTGATTTTAACTCTTGGATATAAACATTGTTGGAATCAAACAAATTTAAATCTAAAGATGTTTGAAAGCCTCCGGAGGTTGTGATTTTTCCACTTTTTACCGCGTTTTTATTAGTGTTTTTATCATTACTTTCAAAGGTTTCAATTAGAGAATATAAGCCCTTATTCAATTTGCTTAAATTAGAATACTGCCTATCCATTACAGTAATTGGATAATGATTTTCTATATTTTGATTAAAAGCTCTTTGACTCAAAATAATACTTCCTAATGTAAAAATTTAATATAATAGTAAAATGAAATATAACATAAAACAAATAGAGCAACTAGTAAATAGCAACAGTGACAAAAGTGCCTTGAATCTAATCATAGCTACTTTTAAAAATGATAAAGCAGATATCAATAAGGAAGATTACCTTTCCTTATTGAGGCTGCAGGCGAAGTGTGAGCTTAATATATATAGCGATAAACGGTATATCGAAACGCTAAATATCATTAGTGGTTTAAGTAAACATCTAAATGATAAATTAATTTATGTGCATCAGTTGATAAAAGAAAAAGAGTATAGAGTTGCACATGATGAATATAAGGTATTACGTCAATCAAATTTAATTTTAAGTATCTTATCGGCCAAGCAGAATAAAAACAAGTTGTTGGATATTTGTGAGTTATTTTATAGGGATTATTCACTGTATTTACTGAAAGAGACATTAACTAGTGAAGCTCAGCGATTTACTTTCTCAAAAGAAGGGACATTACGGGTTAAGAGCTTTATTAATGAATTGTTTAATGTGAAATTATATGAAAAAAAATCAAATAGAAAGGACCACAAACCAAGTTACCTAAGTTATCCCAATATAAGTGAAGAGCCATACATTGATTTTACATTAAAATCGAATATTGAACTAGGTTCTTTATTAGAGAGCATTAAAGTAGAAGTTTTACATATTTTGGAACAAAGAGCAGGAACACCATACGTTAAAAATATACCAGGTGTACCGGCGGGATTCGAACATTTGATTGGAAATAAAGATTGGCGTAGCGTTGATATATATGCAAGCGGTGAGTTATTGGTTGACAGAGGAAAAACACTGGTGTCGCTATTAAAAAAGCATTTCGATCTTGCAGATTGTCCACCATTATCTCCTGAAGTTATGATCTCAATTCTCGAACCTGGAACGCATATCACACCGCACTATGGGACAAGTAATATTAAACACACATTACACATTCCAATATTATTACCAGAAGGAGATTTAGGTATCAAAGTAGGTGGTGTATTAAAGCATTGGAAATATGGAGAATGCTTACTATTTGATGACAGTTTCAAACATGAAGCATGGAATAATACCAATAGTACAAGAATTGTTCTCATCGTAGATATTTGGCACAATGAGTTATCGACAACAGAAAAGAATTTTCTAAAAAAAATAATGCCGATGATCGTTAATTGGCGTAGTAACCTGAACAATTGATAAGGCATTTTTATGGCCCACTTAACAAAATTTATAAATGAAATTAAAAGTATAGAAAAGGTGCGAGGCGAGCTAATTACTACTTCAAGACTCTGCATAAATGACTTTTTATCAAACGCTTTTTCTGAAGAAATATACAACTGTTTAGATGAAAATGTCGATTGGGATGTGGCATACTATTTAAATGATAAGGGATGCAAATTAACTTATGAAGAGATAAACTCTGCATCTAGTGACGATCTTAAACAAAAATATTCTGAGATTGAAAATTGTAAACCCAATGAATACCAGTTTTTGTATCATACCTATATGATCGTAACGGCCTATCTAGAGGGTAAAAATCCAGGTCATCTACTTCATTATTTCTTAGAGTTAATTAATAGCCAGGAGTTTTTATCAATAATGCGTCAAATCACAGGCTGTAAAGAAATAATAAAAATGGATGCGCAAGCGACATATTACGCAAAAGGTAATTTTTTGAAAGAACATAATGATGCGGACACCGTCCAAGGAAGACGATACGCATATGTATTAAATATGAGTAAAAATTGGATTCCTGATTGGGGAGGTTTATTGCATTTTACGAAAGAGAATAAAGTAATAGAAAGTTATGCTCCATCATATAACAGTTTAGTTATTTTTGAAGTCCCACAGACTCATTTTGTATCACAAGTTACAACTTATGCAGGAGAAAATAGGCTGGCTATTACTGGGTGGATGTATGACCAGTAAAAATGTATATGTTGAGCAAAAACAAGCAGTATTAGATGCAATACAAATTGCTAACAGTGGAGATCTGGAATCTGCACTTGAGACATTGAATAATATTTTATCAGAAGAAACTAACAATCATTTCGTAAGGTTAAATGTAGCCAATTTATACCTATTACTTGGTCAATTAGAGCATGCTGAAAAAAATGTAGATGATTTTATTGATAGTGAAAGCGGTTCTTATTTAGATTTTTACTTACAAGCGATATCTATCTATTCGCAACTGGCATGTCTAAAAAAGGCAATTAAGGTCGCTAGAAGAATAACAAATATATTTCCCAAAAGTTTGGAGACTTGGTGGTCTTTAGCAGAAACCGCTTTTGATAGTCGCTCGAAAAATGATGGAGAGTTTGCAGCATTTGAGTTTTTAAAACGAGCTCCAAAGCAATTAGAAATGAAGGTCTATTTGGCAAACCTATTATCAGGAAAAGGTGAATTTAAGAAAGCAGAATCATTGTATATGGAAGTTATTTCTGCAAATCCAGCTCATTCTATCGCACTTCATGGATTATCTAAATGCCGAAAATTTAATGAAAATTCTCATTTTTACATTAAAATAACTAACGACGCATTAAAACTGCTAGAAACTAGTAATAGTAACAATCATGTTAATGAATCAGAAGATTATGCCAGAATAATGTTCTCTCAAGCTAAATTTTATAATGATGCAGAAAATTATGATTCCGCATGGGATAGCGCAGTATTGGCAAATGATAAACTAAATAAAATAATCCCATATGATAAAAATGAGTTTAGTCGTTACACAGATGAACTTATCTCAAAGTTTAAAAACTATAAAATGGTTGAGAATAAAAAATATACTACAGAGCACTCGCCTATATTAATTGTTGGAATGCCTAGAAGTGGAACCACACTAATAGAGCAAATCATGTCGATGGATGAAAACGTGTATGCAGGTGGAGAAAAACAGGGTTTAGACTATTCGTTAGCAAAGACATTTGGAAAAGGCGATTATCTAACTCAGTTTCTGTCAGCTAGCGAGGACGATTTGAGAATAATGGCAGAGAATTATCATTCATATTATCAGCAGTTTGAAAACTACAAAGGAATCAGAGTAGTTGATAAAGTACCTAGAAATTATTTGCATTTAGGTATATTTGTGAAATTATTTCCAAACGTAAAAATCATTAATATGGTTCGAAATAAGATGGATAATGTTACATCTATTTATTTCGAACATTTTTCGAATAGAATTAATTATACTAATAACATAGCGGATATTTTACATGCTCGTGGCGAATATGAAAAATTAATGAAGTTTTGGAATGAAATATTACCTGGTAATATTCTAACGGTGAATTATGAAGATTTAGTAGAAGATTTTGACGTTTGGAAAAATAAGATTATAAAATTTTGTAAGCTAGATATTGATAAAAATAGTCAATTTGCAGATTCAAAAAATATGGTTGAAACGCCAAGTGTATGGCAAGTTCGCCAGGGTATTAATACTAACTCTATTGGGAGATGGAAACGGTATGAAAAACATCTGAAACAGTACATGTAATGAATCCTTTAGCGTATTTAATGATATGAAAAGTAATACTGAAAAAACACTCCAAAATGCTGAAAAATTAATGCTGAAAGGCGATATAGCTCAAGCCATAAATATTGTAGCACCATTATTCGAGAGTGAACCAAAAAATATCCAAGTGATATTTTTATACGGTTTATTGGCACTACATGCAAAAGATTATAGTAGTGCTATTCAAATTCTTAGCCACGCAACAAAAATCACCACTAGAGATTTTAAGGTCAACTATCATTTGGCGTTGGCCTATCAACTATCTAGCGATTATGAATCCGCAATTTTATGGTATGAAAATGCAATATCGGTTGATGCCAATAGTGTCGAAGCTAAGGTGAATTTAGCTGCTAATTGGATTGAATTAAGAGATCTTAAACGGGCAATAGAAATTTATTTAGATATATTAATTAAACAGCCTAGCAATGAAAAAATCATTAATTTATTGAGTACCTGTTATTACAAGAAAAAAGACTACTTCAGAGCTATGAAAAGCTATGAAAAAATAGACGTAATCACGTCAAGTAAAATACCTAACATTAATATAGGGCATTGTTTTTTCTATCTGAGTAATGATGTTGCAGCGTTAGAAATTTATGAAAAGTATACGTCCAAAGACATCGGTTATGAATCAGCTTGTCGAGGAATTATTAATGTTTACATTAAAAGAAGAGAACTTAAAATAGCTGAAAAATTAGCTAAAAAACTAATAGCTTTCTCTCCTTCTGCTAGAAATAAGTATAACTTTGCATTAGTTTTATCTCACCAAACTGATATCGATAAATTAAAACATTCAAATCATATTTTAACTGAAGTTCTACAAAGTACACATTTAGATGGTAGTGTTTATGATTGCTTAGCATTAGTGAATATGAAGTTAGGCTATTTGAATGAAGCGCTTGATAGTTCAAAGAATTCAGTTGAAATAAATAGCCTTTCGATTGAATTCAAATATACTCTACAAAGTATATATACTGCTATAGGTGAACTTGAAAAAGCAAGAAGAGTACTTATAGATATTTTAACAATTAGCCCAGAACATAAAGATGGGTTAAGGCAATTAGGAATCGTTGAATTAAGGAAAAAAAACCCATCTGATGCATTAGCTCATTTACTAAAAGCCTCAGAGTTAAACAGCTTTGATCAAAGAACCATTTCCCACCAAATCATTGCTTTGCAAGCTTTAGGGGATTTTAACCAAGCTCGCTGGCTTCAATCTTTTGACAAGTTAACAAAAACTATAGACTTAAAACCTGTTGAATATAAAACCTTAAAAGAATTTAATAGGGCTTTAGAAGTAGAGCTAAAAAATCATGAGAGTTTAGCTTGGGAGCCTAAAGGGTTAGCTACAAAAGGCGGATATATGACAACGGCCTTAGAAAATGAAAATAGCGCAGCGCTAAAAGGCTTAATCGGTTTGATTATCGATTCTATTGAACAATACCGTTTATCATTAACTGTAAATAATAACCACCCTTTCTTAATTAAGATACCGAAGAAATTTAAATTACATTTATGGGGCGTTATTCTTAACCAAAACGGTCAAGTAGGACCTCATATACATGAGGAATCCTGGTTAAGTGGGGCGTATTATGTAAAGCTTCCGAACTTAGGAGCAGGCAAAAAAGATTTTTCTGGTTTTTTGGAGTTTGGAACGCCGCATAATGAAATTCCTTACCGCTTTCCGGAAGAAAACAAATTAATAGAGCCCAAAGAAGGTAAACTTATCCTATTTCCATCTTACTATTTCCATCAAACCATTCCTTATGAAGATAATAATGAAAGAATTAGTATTGCATTTGATGTCGAAGCTATTTGGTGAGAAAACCTTTTAATAGATCTATAACAGCCGTTATTTATTGATGGCTGTTATAGTTGGTTACAGAGTCTTAAAGATTATTATTGTCGCCACTTGAACCTGCTCTTTGTGTTCTTTGCATAATTTCTTCCGCTTGTTTTTTCTCAGTATCACGTTGCTTTTTTGTTGTACATCGTCTTTTCCCAATATGAGATCCTATTTTAACAGCTTTTTCACATCGAACTCCTGAGCTTTTAGATGCGGAACTAGGAGAATCCCCTTTTTTCCCTGAGCTTGAACATGCACCTAGAGATAGGAGTGAAATTGAGAGTATTATTACTTTTAACATTCTTGACTTTCCTTATATATAATATGATCGAATTTTGAGATGAGAAATTATCATAACCTAACTTTAAAAGCTATATTAAAACAGGTGTTAAATTAACAAAAATTGTATCAAAATTTATCAGAGATGATTGAACATATTTAACGACTCACCATAGGTTAGTTATCATCCACAACAATATTTGTATTTCTTTTGTGAACCGCAAACACAAGGGCTGTTTCTTTTTTGTGGTAGATTATCAGTTTTTGATGAATCTAGTGATATATCGACTTCTGAGTTCTTTTTGATAGATTTTTGAGTTTGTTGATTGTTTATAGCAACACCTAACAGCAAAGCATAGAATGCTGCTTTAGCATCACATCCATTTGAATTAAGTTTCAATCCGTTATTTTCAACATCTGTATTATCAATTAATTGTTGGTATATTTTTCGACTAGCTATTTCATTACCATATTGTAGCCATGTATTACGCCACGCTTTCTGAAATTGTAGGAGAACATCTACAAAAGCATTAAGATGAATAGGATCATTTGCAGAATTTAATGTTACATCTTCAATAAGAAAACTGATGAAAAAATCAACCTCTCCAGCGCTCATCAATTCATTCACATTAAATTTCTCCGTTTTAATCAAATGATTTTTGTTTTTTGATAAATAAGGCAGAATATTTAGCCTGTTGTCTATTGGCTTTTGTAGAAGTTGTTCGACCACTTTCCAAAATTTAAAAGAACCACAGGTATCTAGAACCAAATGTACTCTGTCGTGGTTTGAATTATTAAACACTGAATGTTTTTTCCAAGAATCAAATATCCAAGTTGAGCCTTCATCCATATGAATGGCTTTGTCAGCACATTTAAAAATAACACCAGGGTTGGTAGTAATCGGTATGTGTATCCTTACTCTATTGAACCAGTGATAATGAAGGTCGTGATGTGGGACTACTTGGCATCCTGCTTTTAATAGCATCAATCGTGAACGCCCATAAATTTCACCAATAGTTTCCATAATTTGCCTTATGTACGGCATTTTTTCTAAGTATTGAGTTGTTAACATTTCACCTGACATTAGATCATTACATTCACCATTTACAGAGATTAGCGGGCATGAAAAATTCCCTGCTAATTTGCTAGGATGTGGCATCCAATCAGCCAAACTAATTTTGTTAACTTCATAGGCTAATCTTTTTTGATCAAAATGATAAGGTAGTTGTATAAATTCGGACTCGAGTTTCATTTATGTTACCTGACAATACCGTGACAATGCTTAAACCGCTTTCCAGATTTACAAAAACAGGGTGTGTTTCGATTTATTTCTGCGGGTATTGATTTCTCTAGAGATATGGCATCATCTATTTTATCAGAGTCCTTGATAGAAATATCGAATAAATCATCACTAAAGTGTGGGGCAAATGCTTTGATTTTTTTCACTGTTTCTCTTAAACTTAATAAAACGGTGTAAAGTTTACCTGAATTTTTTTTCCATTTATCTTCTTTTGGCGCGGTTAAAGTATAAGAAGATTGAGTCGATTTGGCGATATTTAGGTCTAAAAAATCGGCTTCTATTTGGCAAAAATCACTGATTTTTTGGATAGTTAATTCAGTATTTTCTCTAAGTTCGGTATAGTTAATTGAAAGATAACGGTTTTCGTCAAGAGCTGATAGCTTGTCAATTATAGTCTGGTTAGTTGATTGCCATTGAAAGGTAGCTATTTCTTCTATGTTAGCTATTGAGTAATTTTGCCAATCTTCAGGTAACAATAAAGACCATGGTTTATCTCTTCCTTCTAGCTTCGGATAAGTCACAAATTTGCCAGAGTCCCATGCATCGATGATGCTGCTGATATTACTTTTAGGATCTCTATACAAATAAATAAATTGAGCATCGGGAAATACCTCTAAAAGCATTTCAATTCGAAGAGCATTCTTTGGCGTTTTTTCCAGAAAACGAATTCGAGAGGGTCTATTCTTTTTTGTTATCCACTTATTATTGTTTTTGTCTCTCAACTCTAAAGTAAATCGTTCAAGAAGAAGTTTTTTAGATTGTTGATCGATATCTTTTGCAGTGAGCACATTTGAATTGAGTTCATGATTAGTGAAAAAATTGAATTTTGAAATGCCTTCAATAATAGTGTGGCTTTCGCCGCCAATGGTATAAAAATCGGTCAGCTTTGTGAGCAACTCGAATAAAAAGCTACTGCCAGAGCGCGGGGCTGCAACTATGATTAAAGGTCTATCAAATAAATCATTATTCAAATTAAATTACCATAGTTTTATCATGTACATAGTGGAATGTTATTATAGAGAAATTAGTCTATTGCAATGTGACTATCGATCAAACATAAGATTTAATTTGAATGATTGATATTTAGAGTTTGTTTTTTCTTATATATTCTTCAGTACGTTTGATATTAGAACCAATCGGTTTACGTTTATTAGATCGTTTTTTGTTTGTCGAAAGACTATCAATTTGTGAAATGCTAGAAATTTTATTGGTGATCCGATTAAAAAGACTTTCATAATTACTATACTGTTCTTCAAGTAAATGCTCTTGATAAAAAGCTATTAATTTTTCTTTTCTTCTCTCTTTAAACCAAACGTTGGCAGTTTTTGCCCAAACGTATCCCTCTAACATCAGAGCCTTATTTTTGTTTTTTAGAAATTTTGCAATTTGGTACTGCGCTCTATGATCACCTAAATAGGATAAAGAGCAAAACGCCTTAATTCTTGATTTTTCTGAGAGTTTTTTTGCTTGAAAATAAGTGATATTACTTTTACTATTTTGAATGCAAAATAGGGTGTTCTCTTTAGCTACCGCTCCACCATAATTTGTAGCTAGAGCGATACAACAAATAATAAATTTATTAGTTTTAATAGTCATCACAGCTCTTTCCAATAAATTCTTTGCAGGTGTTAGGGTACTCTCTATTAAGTTTACGAACAAATGCCTGATATCGATTGATTGAACTTGGATTTAGCCTAAGAAATATATGACCACTATAAGATAGCGAACCTTCTTCAACAATAGTACAAAAACCTTTTGAGTTATGAGAGTATGCATCTTTAAAATAGACAGTTCCTTGATTATAGGTAGCTCTATTCAAACAATATTCGCCTGCTGGAACTTCATATAGGAATATATTTTCACCGATAGAAGGCCACTTGATTACGAAATTATGACCCGCTTTACTGCTCTCGATACTGATGTGGTTTATCTTTTCTATTGTATTAAGCGTTAAGGCTAAAACACCATTTCCTGGTGCTATGTTTTTAGAGCTTTCATCAGGCAGAGTGGGTATTGCCAGAGATGCACATGAGGAGATAATAATAGCTGAACTACAAATTATTATATTTTTCATAAAAATTCAATTTAAGGTTATTTGAGCTCGACTATACCATCGAGCTCTTTATTACTATTTGCCGATATTTTTATCTAAAAACTTAACCATTCTTGAATAAAGCTCATTTCTGTTTTTCTCTAAATAAAAACCGTGACCTTCACCATCTTTAACCATTGAGTCATATGGATAGCCCATTTCGTCTAGTTTTGCTGTTAAAGCTAAATAATGACTATAGTCAGCTCTTTCATCTTCTTCACCATGCACAATAAATAAGGCTGCCTTTAGTTTATCTAAATGATTAATAGGCGAACGTTTTTGGAAAAATTCATCGTTATCACCCCAAGCCCTTTTTAGAAAGCGCCGACCAGATTCTCTGCGAGGAATGTCACCTTTTCTATGTAATAGGTCGATATCATAAACACCAACATAGGGTATAGCACATTTATATAAGTCAGGTTCTTTCACTACGCCCATTAAAGAAGCATAGCCACCATAGCTACCACCATAAATACACATACGGCTTTTATCAGCATAGCCTTGATCAACAGCCCATAAAGTGGCATCTGTCAGATCGTCTTGCATTTCAGCTCCCATTTTTCGATAAGCGTCATACTGAAATCTTTTACCGTAACCGCCAGAACCTCTAAAGTTTACTTTTAATACAGCATAACCTCGGCTTGCTAGGAATTGGTCTTCTGCGTCCCAATTCCAAAGATCTCTTGGTCCGAATGGGCCGCCATGCACTTTAAGAAGCATTGGCAAATTCTTCGTTTTTCCTTTAGGGAGTGTAAGGTACCCATGTATGGTCAGCCCGTCTCTTGCCGTATATTGGATAGGTTTTGTTTCCAACATATCAGCAGGGTCAATCCAAGGGCGCCTACTCATTACATAACTAAGTTGTTGTTTTTTTATATCGATTAAATAAATATCACCAGGATTTTTATCTGAATAAACATTTACTAAAGCATTATTTCCATCTTTAGTGTAATTATAAAATGAAACAGAACTGCCTTTAAATGACTGTTCTAACCCACGAATTAATTTAGCTATGGGATGAGTTTCATCAAAAAAATGGTTGCTGGCTTTGCCATCTTGTAATCTAACACCAATAGGTACTTGTTTTCTAATATCGCTATCATAAATAAAACCGCTAATATCAACGTTTGATTCGTTTATCCACAGAGGCGTAACCTTCTGGGTTTCAATACTATAGATATATACACCTTTTTTGGTAGTTTCCGATTCATCCATAACAACATAAACATCTTTGTTGTCTTTATCGAATGCAATAGGACTCATACCCGGAGCATCGTCTCTTCTTGTTTGAATTAATTTCCATTCGTTTGAATTAGCTTGTCTGTAATGGACCTGAGTGACGGCTTGACCGATTTTTTTATTGTACACACTGCCTATCGAAAACCTTACTTCATGATTATGATCAACAATGACACGAGAAAATTGAGTGGGGGGTGAATTGATTTTTTTCTTTCTACCTGAGTAAATATTGAGTTTGAATATTTTAGAAAATCCGTCAGCTTTGCTTTGTTGAACAATGGCATATCGCTTATTATCCGGTAAATTGTCAATAATATTTATAGGATATCTCGCTCCTCCGCTTGTACCTCTAACGCTTTTACTATCTCCAACAAGAACTCCCTCTCTTGAGCCATCATAATTGGCTGCCATAATTTCGCCTGTTGACACCGGAGATGCAAGCCAACCGATTTTGTCACTTACAGTAAATGCGTAGCGTTCATCATTTACCCAAGTAACAGTTTCAATCGCTCTTTTATTAGTTAATGAAGTAACCCCAAGAACCTTTTTAGTTTTTAGGTCTAAAACCACTAAGCGAAACTTGCCCTCTTTATCAACTACGGCTGCTAAATATTCGCCTTTTGGGGAAATAGTCGCGGATTTTATATCCGCGTGTTTAAAAAAGTCTTCAACTTTAACTTGTTTGGCTATTGCTAATTGGCTTAAACAAAACAAGCTAATTATAATAATTATTCTTTTCATTATATTATCCATGATTTATTAGTATTGGTTGCTCTGAATATAGATTCAGAATTGATTTATTTAACTGTAGTAGTTTAACCGTTATAATTTGCTACAACTAGTAAAAATTACCCATTTAAACTAGAAGTGGGTGCTAATTGAGGCTAAAAGACTGGAATTATGCAAAAAATATTAAGAAAAAATGAGTTAGGTGGGGACGTAACTATTTCTAGAGGAGGGATTTTACATACGGACATATGGCTACAGTCTTTAAAAGACTCTTCTGATATAAATCAAAAGCTAACTCAGGAGATTATTAGCCATAAGCAGGTAACACCAACTCGTGATCCTATGGCTAATCCAGGATGTTGGCGTGGAAGCCGAGCATATGATGGTTGGGATATTTTAAAGAAAAACATTATTGCCAATTTAAAAGCTATCCATGGTTATTATAATCAGATAGGCCCTCCGTGCATGCCACTCGACAATCTTAAAGAGAGCGCGTTTGAAATGGTTTATTGGGCAAATGTGAATGAAAAAGGTAGCACTAACGCCATGCATACTCATTCTAAATGGCATTGGTCGGGATGTTATTATATTCAGGGCACTGGCACTGGTCAAATAGCGCTGTATAGTACGCCTTATCTTAATCAGCAAGTTAGTTACGGCTTACCATTTGGGCAGTCATTTACTATTGATACCGCTGATGGCTTGCTGTTAATCTTTCCAAGTTATTTAATGCATGAAGTATTAGCAAATCCGTCGGATCGCCAAAGGATCAATATAGCGTTTAATGTTAGGATTGATTTTGAGGGTAATCACTAGTTTTAATTAACGCTGTTGAACTCTAATCAGAAATATAAAAGTCTGTACCAAAGGATTGATCGATGGTACCGTCTTGAGCAGTTTTTAAAATCTTTGTTTGGTATTCATAGGGTGTATGTATTGGTGATGTTTTATTGTTGCAGCGCGAAAAAAGCATTTTAAAAAACTCTATGCTAATCCCAATTTTAAAATAGTCCAGTTCTTAACCAATAGGGCTTACTTCTAAACCAAAGGGTTACTATCCATTTTGTTCCTTTTGTTACTTCTGCGCCTTTGTGCAAACTATTATTGTTTCTATTTCCATCACTATCACTATTTTTGAAAAAAACTAAATTACCGCTTTTAGGTTTGATTGATACATTTAGATTTTTAAACTCCGTTTCACCACCTTCGCAATTATCGCTAAGATAATATATACCGGTGGATTCACGCTGACCAAATTGATTAATCTGATTTTTTATTTCAGGGCTGTGAGGATAAATAAAATCATAATGCCATTTATAATATTGTCCTGGTTCATACCTTAAAATGACTGGCGGTTCAGCGTATTCAATTGATATGTTTGCCGTTTTACATATATGTCTTTCTAACAAGGCTAATTCAATTGAGTTGTTAGGAATTGAGTTAGGGTAATGAAAATTATTTCGAATGCTACTATCTTTCCCTTTAGATTCTGATTTACCAAATAAGGTGACATCTTGTAGTAAAGGCTCAGTGTCGTTAATGATTTTTTGGTGAATATTTTGCATCAGCTCACTACTGTATAGATTTATCTCTTGTGCTAGTATTTGAGGTTTCTTGGTCTGAGCAAGCCCAATACTAAGCTTTGCTAAAGTAATTCGGGCTCTTTCAAAGTTAATATTTAGATGCTGAGGAGATAAGATGTTTAGAGTTTGATCTATTTCATTAAAATCAGGTGCTTTTGCATCAATTTCAAAACCAGATATATAGCTTTCTAAAGTATTTAAAACAGGAGAATTCCATTTTTCCGCAAATGCTAAGGCTAATAAGAGTTCTTTAATGTTTGCTGAGCTTCTTAATGAATGCACAAGCCAATCTGAACAAAATTCAGGTGCTTTATTTGCTAATTCAAAAACTCTTGATTGTGGTAAGCGATTAAAATGCTTATCTTCAAGAATTCCTTTAAATGCTTTAATTGACATATTTACGCTAGTGCCTAATAAACCTGTTTTTGAGATTAATCGTTGGCCAATTCTATTTGTTCTGGCAATTCCTTTAAAGCTTCATAGTTTTTGTAGCGACCTAACGACGAGGTGAATATTGGTTGTCTTGCTTGCCACAAACTCGGAGTTTCAATATTATTTTGGCTATTATCATTCCTTTCAAAAGTTGCAGCTTCTACATTCAGAAAGTCAGCTAAACGTTTTTTACTTTCTTCATTATTAGTAACGAGATCGGCGTAATTTATTTCTAAAATGGAATCCAAAGATGTCTTCCAATAGTTCATTATTCGTTCAGACTGCTTAACCATAAACAGTATATTTTCAATCGACGTTGTGTAATTTTCAGCAGAAGCAAAATTCTCCATAAAGCTTGATGCTATTACGTCGCGGTAATCTCGCTTTACATATATCACTTTACCTTTAGGAAATATTTGTTTAAATAATCCGAGGTTCATAAAGTTAATAGGAAGCTTATTAATAATGTTTTGAGATTCAGGTTTTGAGCTAAATTCTTGGTAATAGTTCTGATAAAAATCAGCCGCTACATTTAATTCAGACCTTTTTAGTTTATTAGAATTATTTTGATCACCGCCAGCCATCGCGACCGCATAAACTAATGAAGGTGCTTCTCCACCTGCATAAAAACTTTGGTTATTTGATATGATATTTTCCAATAATGTTGTACCACTTCTTGGCATGCCGACAATTAACAAGGGCGTTGCGCCACTATCGCTTGTCTCCACTTGGCTAGAATAACTCTTCATAATGGTGTCTAAATTGCCAGAGAAGTTAATTTGTGCTTGCTCATCAAACTGATTTATTAATTCGTTTGCTTGGGAGGCTTGATTCCATGCGGCTTCAAAGTAACCAATATCATTATATAATTTTGCGATACTATAGTTTATTTGAGCTTTTGCCTGTGGATGAGGTGTCTCATCAAGTGTTAGTTGGAAATTTTGTATCAATTCTATTGCTTCTTTTTCATCAAACTTCTTACATTTTGCTAGGCCTGATATCGCTGGCAATAGCTTTGATTCACCATCTAACGCTTTTTTATAGGCTTGTTCAGACTGTTCAAAATCACCAATAGCAGCATAGGCATTTCCCATCAAGCTTTGTACTACCGGATTATCACCAAATTTATCGTTAAACATTTCACACACTTTCAACGCATTACTACTGTCTTTTTTAAACATGTGAGTTGTCACTAAATTAGTATAAAGCGCCTGATTTTCAGGCTCTAATGATAATGCTTTAGCAGATAACTCAACCGTTTTATTAATCGCCGATACCTCTAAAGCAACTTGCGCAACCTGTATACATTGGTTAACTTCTGTTAGTTCATCTAACTTGACTTGGTTTATTAATTCAAGAGTTTTTGCGGGTTGAGTGGATTGTAAAATACGACTAATTAATTGATTGACATCTTGCATGGCTTTCTCTAAGGTAAATATTTTAATAAATGTTAAGTGTTTGGGATAAGTTTACAAGATTACGCTTCTATTAACTAGGTTACACCACAGATATACAATAATAAATTAATAATAGAGTTGGATTGGTTTGTATGATGTGAATAACCAGAAAGATTACTATAATAAGTTATTCAAATTTTTTGATAAACATATAGGTCATTAACCATACGGATAGATTATGAGGTTTATAATAACTAGGCTAATTCCGTTTATTTTTTTTATGGCCGGTATAATTGAAACTTCAATTGCTAGCAATAGTAATGTGGTACAAAAGGGCATATTTAATGTTGTTGCGCCCAATGAGATAATGAAAAACAAACTCTATATTACTTTTCATAATCAATTGTTAGACTCCGCTCAGAATAAAATATTATTAGAGCTTTCACTGCAGGAACAATCAAACCTGTTAGGGCTTGGCTTCAAATTAGAGGAAGTCGATAAGTCTGAAATTAAAAAGACAATAATCGTCCATGCAAAGAATGATGTAGCAGGAATTTCTGGTTACTCCTGCTATCAAACAGTGGAAGAAACTTATACTTCGGCTGAAGATTTAGTTGTTCAATATTCAGAACTAGCTGAATGGATTGATATTGGTGATTCTTGGCAAAAAACGACAGGTTTAAATGGTTATGATTTAAATGTATTAAAAATTACTAATCAAGGAATAGTAAAAGATAAGCCTGTTTTATTTATTCAAAGCGCAATGCATGCTAGAGAATATACAACGGCCGCTTTAACATTAGATTTTGCTGAGGATTTACTTTTCAATTACTCACGACGAGCAGATGTAAAGTGGATCCTCGATCACCATGAAGTTCACATTCTATTTCATGTGAATCCAGATGGACGTAAGCAGGCAGAAAAAGGCCTTTCTTGGCGCAAAAACACTAACACTGCTTATTGTAGTGAAACTAGTGATGTTAGAGGAGCTGATTTAAATCGTAATTTTTCTTTTACTTGGGCTCAATCGGAAAACGGCTCAAGTGCCTTTGAATGTGATTTAGATTATAGAGGGGGTGGTCCCGCCTCCGAGCCGGAAATCAACTCTGTAGAAACTTATATTAAAAGTATTTTTGAGGATTATCGGGGTGAAGGTATTAATGATGCATCAGCTGAAAATGTTCAAGGTATACATTTGGATATACACAGTTATAGTCGGTTGATTTTATGGCCTTGGGGACATACGGAAAACCTTGCACCCAATGCCGAAGGTTTAGAGCGACTAGGTAGGCGGTTAGCTTATTGGAATAACTACGCACCTATGCAATCCATAGGACTTTATGCAACAGATGGAACAAGTGAAAGTATTAGTTATGGTGAGTTAGGTATTCCTCAATTTACTTTTGAATTAGGCAACAGTTTTTTTGAGCCTTGCTCAAATTATATAAATACAATCAAACCGGATAATCTTCCCGCATTATATTATGCGGCTAAATCTGTAGCAGCGCCTTTGCAACTACCTTTTGGTCCCGATATTCATTCTTTAACGCTGAATGGAAATGATAATGCTAATATCGAAAGTAGTGAAAATTTAATGATCGCTGGAATTGCTGAAGATGGTTTATATAATGCAGTTGGGGCAGTTCTGGATGTTAACAATATCACTGGCGTATCGGTATATATTGATATACCACCATGGGAGATCAATGCGCAACCAATTTCTGTAAGTGCAACTGATGGTAATTTTGATTCATATCAAGAAAACTTTGAAGTTAATATTGATACCACTGGTTTGAGTGTTGGACAGCATATTATTTATGTTCAAGGAAAGAACACTAGGTCGCAAGTGGGAGTTGTTTCTGCTGCTTTTTTGATTATTGGCGAACATAATAACCTAGAGCCCAACGTAAATTTAATAACTGATTGTGAACAACAAGTGTGTCAGTTTGATGCATCTTTAACAACTGACGACGGCTTTATTAGTCATTACGAATGGGACTTTGGCGATGGTACAATTAATAGTGAAAATAAAAATAAGTTAACAAAAAATTATAGTTCAGAAGATGAATTTGATATCAACTTAACGGTTACTGATGATTTTGGCATTCAAATTTTACACGTTGTTGCCATTAAAATTTCGGCTAAACCTACACCCAACTTTACCGTAGAATGTGATTTTTTGAACTGTACATTTAATGCTGAGTCAAGTTCTGATCTTAGTGGTGATATTGTTGATTATCAATGGAACTTGAGTGACGGAACTCAATATACCAGTGAAATAGTGAATCACGTTTTTGCACAAGAAGGCAGTTACACTGTGACTTTAACTGCAGTAGATGATGAATCGGAAACTAATAGCATAGCTAAAGGTGTAAATGTCATTGATGAAACCGAAGTGCCAGTGAAAAGTAGCGGGGGTGGAAGTTTAAATTTAACTTTTTTTGGAATGCTGTTTTTTATAAGACGAATCAGAAAGTTGGAAGTTAGGTTTTAATTGACCTTGTTATCTGATTGGAGTATTTTTGTAGAACGTTTAGGAGTAAGAACGTAAGGAATGAAGTTAAGTAAGAAAAATGTTAAAGGATAAACTACAAAGGATAGAAAAAATGAATAAAGTATTGACCAACCAACCAACCAACCAACCAACCAACCAACCAACCAACCAACCAACCAACCAGATACCTATTTAATGTTTTAATGGGGCTAATACTCTGTTCAAAAACGTGGGCAGCCACTCAAAATAATCCAGCCAATTGGGGCTTAGATAGAATTGATCAACGAACACATACTCTTAATAACTCCTATACCACAGACTTTGATGGAAGCGATGTTATTATTTATATACTTGATACACCGCTAGATAAATACAACTCAGAATACGTGAACCGACTAGTTAAAACAATCCCAGGTGATTTTTTACCTAGTTGCTCGCAAGGAAATTCTGCACCGGGCGCAACACACGCAAAAAGTGATGCAAAATCTCATGGTACACATATTACCGCAATAGCGGCTGGCTCCACATATGGCGTCGCAAAAAATGCTAATATTATAGGTATTCAAGCTTTAAGGGATTGTGGCGATGATAAAATTGGAACCATAGATGGTCTAATTTATGCCTTGGACAAAATTATTG
This sequence comes from Polaribacter sp., assembly GCA_047633355.1. Classification (GTDB taxonomy): domain Bacteria; phylum Pseudomonadota; class Gammaproteobacteria; order Enterobacterales; family Kangiellaceae. The sequence goes on along the minus strand of JBLIBL010000007.1, from coordinate 44,465 downwards.
AAGAGCAGAACGTAACTGGAAACTCTTTAGCAATAGCGAATATAAGCCTTTCTTCAAATAGAGTATATCCTGAGGTGAGTGCAAAAATTCAAGAAATCATTGATACTCATAATGTAGTATTCGTTATTTCTGCGGGAAACGGTAACGGCGATGCGTGCAACTATAGTCCTCAATCAATGGGAGGGCCTAATAGTGCAGCAATTGTAGTCGGAGCAATGAATATCAAAGGTCATCGCTGGGATGAGGGCGGTACCGATGGATCAAATACCGGAAGTTGTGTCGATATTTATGCACCAGGAGTCGATATAACTTCTGCAAAATTTGGCGGAGGGAGTGAAACCAACAAAGGTACATCTATGGCGGCACCTTTTGTGGCAGGGCGCGCAGCTCTCTACATTCAAGAATACAATGAAGATAATTTACTTACACCTGCAAATGTTAAAGAAGCAATAACGGGCTATTCCGCCACTCATAAAGTTTATTATGCTCCTGGAGAGCTAGGTAATAAACTTCTTTATATCAATGATGAATATGACACCACAAGCACTACTCTAGAATTTTTGCAATGTTCAAATAACAGAGCCGATTATTTGTTTGAATGGGATGCCAATTGGGGTACTTATAATGAATATTATACCGTCGAAAAACAACTTGAGTTTGGAAGCTGGCAGTATTACTCAATGCCACAAGCCAAAGCGTGGGGATTTAATGTTGCGGGAAGTGAAAAATTTAGACTGCGAATTAGTTATCAAGCTAATGGTGTAACAAGCCCCGTTTACACTACCAGCTGGAAAACAGCCCCTTCCTGTTCAGGCGGTTTTAATCCATTTTAAATATGTAAGTTCAATGAGTTCTTTATTCTTCTAAAGAACTCAAAGGGTCTTAACTTTAAACAATTTGGCGTACTTCATGTTTTTTACTTTTACCTTTCGATTTTTAATAAATACAATTTTAATGTCTTGTTGTCTTATCTTTAATTTCAGTCAAGCTGCACTCTTAGTGAATGATAAAATCATCTATTCACCTGATAGAGATGCGAATGATTGGGGTTATCAAATCAAGATACAAAACGACAAAATGTTAGTCTCGAATTATGCAATGATAGATGGATTTGGCAGGGCGGGCAGTGTTGATTATTACCAAAACAGTGATGGTGAAGGTTGGGTGTTTAAACAGCGAATTGAACCACCAATGGATCTAAGCTTTGAGACTGGTTTATTGAGTTTTGGCAAAACAGCATTAGACAATGAGCGTTTATTAATTGGTGCAACTTGGGCCGATGTTGGTAATCCGCTTGGTGGAGGAGACTTTCAACAAGATGCGGGAAAGGTCTTTTTATATACATACAATATGATAACCAACAAATGGGACTTTGACGTGGGATTTCAAGCGTCTGATGCCGCAAAAGTCGATGCCTATGCTAGACCAGTATTTGCTGATGCTCACGTGATCATTGGCGCTAGTTTAAAGGATATCGAAGATTTGGATAATGCTGGCGCTGTATATATTTATTCACAAAACAGCGGGGAGGACTGGCAAGAAATTCAAAAGTTAGAGTCAACGGCGTTAGCTAGTTCTTCCTATTTCGGCAGACACATTTATCGCTGTGAAAATGAATTTTTTGTCAGCGCAAGTAATGTATTGAATGATCCAAGTAGTGATGGAGTAAAACGATCGGGTGTTTATATTTATGAGCAAGGTGAAGATGATTTTTGGTCTCAAAAGAAACTGCTTCTTTCTGATACAGAATATAGTGGAGATAATTTTGGCAGGAAATTACTCTGCGATTCAAATAGGCTAATAATAAGCGCTTTTCAGGAAGATACTGATCAAACTGACGATGAAGATAATCAAAACGGTGCGGTTCACTTCTATTTTAAAAATTCTGAAGGTAATTGGGAATTTCAACAAAAAATAGTTGGTGTCCGTTCTTTTGAAAATTCAAGGCGTAATAAAGCTAACCGTTTTGGTCAGGGGATGGCGTGGGAAGGTGATATTTTGTTGATATCAGAAAATATTAGTTATGGTAATCGAGGAGAAGGAGTCATTCATCAATATGTTTATGACACTGAAAATAAACTATGGAATATTGTACAATCTCTTACTAGCATCGAGCCAGCAAAGTTCAGCTCAGCTTATTGATGATATTGAAATGAATAATGGCAATATTGTCGTCGCCGTAATAAATGATCGAACTTACGAGAAGTCCGTAGATACCATTCATACATTAAAATGGGTTGCAGATAATAACGTGGATTTAGAATTAAGTGCAACTTTTGATAAGACTGATTTAATTTTAGGTGAAGCATACACTGTAACCTATATTATTAATAATTTAGGTAGTGATAGTGCATCCAAAGTATTTGTGAGAGATATGATGTACGGTCAAGTGACCGTTCAAACAGCGCCTAATTATTGCAGTGTTATTGACAATATGATGAGTTGTCAGTTGCAGGATATTTTAGCAAATGATCAATTTAGTTTTTCTGTGACTTACAAAACCGATCCGAGTTATGAAAATAGCTTTAGAAGCAAAGCTGTTGTAGAAACAGGCATGGGAGAAGCTAATGGATTAAATAATGCCGCTTTTCAAGATATTTCGGTATCGCCAGTTGCGGTTACTGTAGAAGAACCTAAATCGTCGGGAGGCGGTAGCACAAATATTTACTGGTTAGCGTGGATGATTGTGTTATTTCAATCAAAAAGAGTTTTCAAACATCATAAAAGGATTTAACTTATGGCCTTTCGATTTTATCACTTGATTTTAACTTTACTATTTACATTAACCAGCAATTTAATATTTGCAGAAGAAAATAATCAACCAAAGTTCAAATTATCCTATTGGAAACAAGAACATAATTTTGATAAAACAGGATTCGTCTATGCAAGTATTGAGGGTAGTGGAGCTGAATTTATTTATAATGCGACAGATTATTTCTATTTGACGATTGAAACCCTTAGCTTAGACTATAACTATTTGGTTGATTATGATTTTGATCAATTTACTGGAGTAGCATCTAGAGTCGAGATTGAATTAAGACAAAAACTTTATGGTATAGGTTTTCAATATTCCTTTACTGATAACATTAAAGCTCATATTGAGTTTAATGATCTCGAAAGCGTAATTGATTCTTATCGACGAGATATTTTTTACGGTGAAAGGAGTGAAGTTGGTTTGAGTTATTCACCATTAGATAGATTGGAATTTCTTTTAGCTTATAGTAAACAATCTATTGATCATCAATCATCTGATACCTTTGTTACAGAATTATCTTACCAAGTGATGTATGGTTTAGGTGTGTTTTATCAATACCGTAATAGTGAACAGGATAGTTCTTCTACTCGCTTTGGGGTTGTTTACCAATTTTAAATATGACTGGCAAACGGATATTAGAGTTATTATTCATTACTTGTTGGTGATTCTTTAGACGTTTGCGCTTCTAATTTTCATTATGATGAAGGCGGTTCAGCTAGCGTGAATATATCCAAAGTCAAAATAAAATATATTCTAAGTGATTGAGCATTTTTCCTTAACTAATTCTTGAAACTGCCAACTCAGCAAGCTCAAATAAGGCTTCAGAAAAATTATTTCTTGGTAAACCAAACAAACAATCCTTAGCTTTTGCAACTTCTCTATCCGCTTTTTCGAGAGTGTATTCAATAGAGTGAGTTTTTGTAATAATCGCTTGAATTTTCTCCAAATGTTCAATGCCACCTTTCTCAATACATTGCTTAATAAGTTTCTCATCACCACCAGTTGAATTTACCATTGCATGAATCAAAGGTAGTGTTGGTTTTCCCTCAGCCAGATCATCCCCAACATTTTTGCCTAGCTCTTCAGTATCCGCTGTGTAATCCAGTGCGTCGTCCATTAACTGAAAGGCAAGTCCTAAATGTAACCCATATTGATGAAGTTTCTCTCTATGTTGTTCATTGTCTGAAATAATGGCTCCTAACTCACAAGCGGCTGCAAATAATATGGCCGTTTTATTTTCTATAACTTTGAAATAGCTCTCTTCAGTTGCGTTTGGATCGTTTACGTTCATTAATTGTAAAACTTCACCTTCTGCAATTTGATTGGTGGTGCTTGCAAGGAGTGTCATAACCTCCATTTTCTCAATTGTTACCATCATTTGAAATGAGCGGGAATATAAGAAATCGCCCACTAGTACGCTAGCAGCATTTCCAAAAAGAGAGTTTGCAGTTTCTCTGCCTCGCCTTCTGTCACTCTCATCAACTACATCGTCGTGTAAAAGTGTCGCTGTATGAATGAATTCTATAATAGCAGCCGCTTGGTGGTGTTTATTGCCTTGGTACCCCAGAGCATTGGCTACCATCAAAACTAGCAAAGGACGTAAGCGTTTGCCTCCTGCTGCGACAATATAATGGCCCAACTGATTAACCAATGCTACGTCTGATTTCAATTGTGATATTATGACTTGATTTGTGACTAAAAAATCAGCTTCAACCAGTTTAGTAATACTCTTTATATCGGGCTTTGGATTGTGTTTATTGTTGGGCTTGAGGTCAAACAAAAATTATTCCCTTCTATATGATGTAGACATTATCTTACTAGGCAAGATGCTATGTTTTACAAGTAGTTTGGTCAAGAGAAAACTAGCCAATTGGTACGTGTAATTGCAAAACTAAGTGAATTGCTCTGTAATAACCAGATTGTCAGCCTAATTGATAAGAATATTTGTATTAACACTTGCGACCTCGTCTCTAATGTCTTAAAATGCGCGCCCTTATTTATGGGATTGCCGTTAAAGATGTCTTGCTCTGCGAGTCGTTAAAAAGGGGGATTTCAAGCAATTAACAATAAGATCAAACAGTCATTTACTGTGAAGATCAAGACGGAGAGTGTCGCTATGTACGCGGTGATTCAAAGTGGTGGTAAACAGCACCGAGTTAAAGAAGGCCAAGTAATTCGCCTAGAAAAAATTGACCTTGAAAAAGGTGTAACAATCGATTTTGATAAAATCTTAATGGTTGGTGAAGGCGATGATTTAGCGTTAGGCGCACCTTATTTAGATAAAGCTAAGGTCGCTGGCGAAATAATCGATCAAGGTCGTGGCAAGAAAATTAAAATCATAAAGTTCCAAAGACGTAAGCATAGCCGAAAGCAAATGGGCCATCGTCAATGGTTTACTGATGTAAAAATTACAAGTATAAGCAAGTAGGAGATATACAATGGCACATAAGAAAGCCGGTGGTAGTACTCGAAACGGTCGTGATTCCGAAAGTAAACGCTTAGGCGTTAAACGTTTTGGTGGAGAGCAGATCCCTGCAGGAAGCATTATAGTTCGTCAACGTGGAACTCGTTTCCATGCTGGAACTAACGTAGGAATGGGCCGCGACCACACATTGTTTGCAACAGCAAATGGTGAAGTTAAATTTGAAGTTAAAGGTCGCCAAAACCGTAAAACTGTTAGCATTCTAGTTCACTAGAGATTGCTGATTATTTTTGATCTGATTGGTATCTTTTTGTCATTAGGTTGACTACAGTTAGATAGTTTTATGAAAGCTCCGATACTCTCGGAGCTTTTTTATTTCCATGGACGGAATGGCCGTTTTTTACTCCATGCAAAAGCTGCACTTCCTACTTCCATGTAGGGCGTATGCCGGAAAGAGCCATAGATGGCGGTATGATTTACTTGAGACAAAAAGTCCATGAAATTTGTAGATGAAGTCAAAATAAAAGTCAAAGGCGGAAACGGCGGCAGTGGTATGTGCAGCTTTCGGCGTGAAAAGTATGTGCCTAAAGGTGGGCCTGATGGCGGCGATGGCGGCGATGGAGGCTGTGTTTACATGGTTGCAGATGCAGAACTCAATACTTTAGTTGATTTCCGTTTTGTACGTTTTTACGGCGCTGATAATGGTACAAAAGGTCAAACAAGAAATTGTACTGGTGCTCGTGGTAAAGATTTGGAATTAAAAGTCCCCGTTGGAACAAAAATTGTCAATATTGAAACGGATGAAGTGATTGGTGATCTAGAGCAAGCAGGAGAAAGGGTCTTAGTCGCTAAGGGTGGATTCCATGGATTAGGGAACACGCGTTTTAAAAGTAGTGTTAATCGGGCGCCAAGACAAACCTCTCACGGTAGTGAAGGAGACTTTAGAGAGTTGAAGTTAGAACTTAATGTACTAGCTGATGTTGGCCTCTTAGGACTTCCTAACGCCGGTAAATCAACCTTTATTCGAAGTGTCTCTTCCGCAAAGCCTAAAGTGGCTGATTATCCGTTTACCACTTTAATACCAAATTTAGGTGTTGTCGCTCCATTGCCCTATAAAAGTTTTGTGATTGCCGATATACCTGGCGTTATTGAAGGCGCTGCTGAAGGTGCTGGTTTAGGTATTCGATTTTTAAAACACTTATCCAGAACACGGTTACTTTTACATTTAGTTGATTTAGAACCGTTTGACCAGTCAGATCCTTTAGAAAACATTAAAACTATTACTCATGAGCTAAAAAAATATACAGATGAGTACCAACAACATCTGGATAAAAATGAGAAAGCTTTGTCTAATAAAGAAGTCTGGTTGGTTTTTAACAAATGTGATTTAGTTGATGAAGATGTCTTATTAGAAAAAAAGAAAAAAATTCTAAATGCGCTTGACTGGCAAGGTAAGCATTATGTTATTTCTGGATTAGCCGGTACTGGTACTAAGCAATTATGTTTTGATATTCTGGACAAAATTGAAGCGGAAGCTGAATTAGAAGGCGGTTAGTTTCAATTTAAAATATTAAAAGCTAAATGATAGACATAAAAAAAACCCGCTAAGCGGGTTTTTTTATTTACAGCGAGTCAGTTGATAAAACTTTACGCCATATCTTTAACTTGTGTATTCAAACGACTTTTATAGCGAGCCGCTTTATTCGTGTGAATAAGTCCTTTTTGTGCAGCGACATCTAAAACAGGTACAGCAGCAGCAAGTGCTTCTGTCGCTGATTCTTTATTACCAGATGCGATTGCTGCAAGTGTTCTTTTGATGAATGTACGCATCATTGAACGACGACTTGCGTTGTGCTGTCTACGGCCTTCAGCCTGACGAGCTCGCTTTTTTGCGGATTTAATATTAGCCAAGGCTTTGCTCCAAAGTGTTATTTAAAGTTAATTCTCGAACCAAACGCTGATTTAACGCTAGATCTGAGTCTAAAATTCAGGTGCAAGAATATACAGGCAATTTCTTTTGATATCAAGCATAACTAAGGGTTTTTAGCATATAAATACGGTGTATTATTTTTTAAGAATTTAACTAAGTAATTACAGGGAAAAGTACACATACTATTTATATGCTTATTAACATATAGCTTATTATTCAAGTGAGCATGTTTATATAACTAATCCCAAGAGTTTCGCTATAAATGGAAGAGTTAACAAGCCGCAAACAGATAGATTTGTTAGTCATATATGGTGATCATCTACTGCATAATTATATGCTGATTTGTTGGTAGTGGATTTAGAGCAAGAGCAATAATAATGCTTATCGGAGAAAATTGACTACGTTTCTCAAGATATAATAAATAAAATGGATTCTGGGGCCGAAATTAGGGGTGTGCTAGATTATATTTTATGTAATCTAAAAAAATTATTGGAAAACAAGGATCTATCATTGAAGATTTTGCTAAAAATTTAAATGAACAGTCTCATGAAATCGAAGAAGATGTGGGGATTGAGCTCTTCTAATTAATAAATGTTGTTACGATGAACAAATATGTCAAATTCGTGCAAATTGACTGCATCCCGCTAGACTAAGAAGAATAAAGCCTATAGTCTAAGCATCCATTTAATTTCCTAACATTAATACATTTTATTTTGGACTTTCATGAGCAAACATTTGCTTAAATCTGGCGTTATTGTTAGTGCGATGACTTTCTTGTCTCGTATACTCGGTTTAACGCGAGACATTATTATGGCTGACTTATTAGGAGCTAGCTGGGTTTCCGATGTTTTCATTGTCGCGCAGAAAATTCCAAATTTTCTTCGTCGTCTTTTTGCTGAAGGAGCATTTTCACAGGCATTTATCCCCGTTTTATCTGAATATCAAACCAATCGAGAACTGAATGAAGTTAAACGATTAGTGGCTGAAACATCGGGTACTTTAGGATTAATTCTTTTAATTGTTTCAATTGTAGGTGTCATTGGATCTCCAGTGTTGGTATCGATTTTTGGTACAGGTTTCATAGGAAAACCAGAGGAATTTGAACTCGCTTCAACATTACTTAAAATTACATTTCCCTATATTTTATTTATATCTTTAACCGCCTTTAGTGGTTCTATCCTTAATAGCGTCGGAAAATTTGCAGTACCCGCTTTTACACCAGTATTCCTTAATTTATCAATGATATCCGCCGCAATAATGGTTTCACCGGCCTTACCAGACGAAACTGCTATGGCATTTGCTTGGGGTATCTTTGTCGCTGGGATTATTCAATTGATGTTTCAGCTACCTTTTTTGTGGCGAGAAGGTTTATTGGTAAAACCTAAGTGGGGTTGGCGTTCTGAAGGCGTTAGGCGGATTTTAACGCTTATGGGACCCGCAATATTTGGTGTTTCCGTTGCGCAAATCAATTTATTACTTGATACGGTTATTGCTTCTTTTTTAGAAGAAGAAGGTAGCATAACGTGGCTTTATTATTCAGATAGAATGTTAGAGTTTCCTTTAGGGATATTTGCAATAGCTATTGCTACTGTGATTTTGCCTTCTCTCTCACGTCACCATAATAAGAATGAGCCTGATGAATTTAATTACACAATGAACTGGGGACTAAGACTCGTTTTTTTAATCGGAGTACCTGCTGCTTTGGGTTTATATGTAATGGCCGAACCCATATTATTAACCGTCTTTCAAAGAGGCGAATTTGATTTATCTGACGCGTACTCTGCTTCGCTTAGTCTTAAAGCATACATTATAGGCTTAATTGGATTTATGCTGATTAAGGTATTAGCGACAGGTTTCTTTTCTCGTCAAGATACCAAAACACCTGTGAAAGTTGGAATTATTGCGATGTCGGTAAATATGTTATTTAACATTATTTTATTTTATCCGTTAGCTCATGTTGGTTTGGCTCTGGCAACTACTATTTCTGCATTATTAAATGCTACCTTGTTGTTTATGGCTTTGTATAAAAGTAAAGCATTTATCCCTGATGGTCGCTGGAGAAGTTGGTTTTTGAAGTTAATCATTGGAAACATCGCTTTGTTTGGGTTCATCAAATTCACAATGGCAGATATATTGATATGGCAAGAATGGCAGACCTGGGATCGTGTTCAAAATATGATTGTTTTAGTGATTGGTTCAGTTTTAGTTTACTTCATCGCTATGTTCTTAGTTGGAGTGCGTGCCAAGGATCTAAAACATGCCTAGACTCTTTCATCGCGGCCATTCCTAGGCTATAATTCGCCGCTTTCGTGCTTCACAAATTAAAATTAATAAAGGGCATTTATGCAGCTTATTCGGGGGCTGGTTAATCTCAATCATCAAGCTGATGCCTGTGTGGCAACCATTGGAAATTTTGATGGTGTACACCTTGGTCATCAAGCTATTATTAAACGAGTTATTCAGCATGCTAGGCAATCAAATCATCAATCTTGTGTGATTTTATTTGAACCACACCCTAAAGAGGTTTTTATGGGTGAAAATTGCCCGGCTAGAATAACCAACTTTACTGAAAAATATTTGCAATTAAGAGCCTTGGGTGTAGATAAATTATTGGTTTTAAAGTTCAACGCTGCATTATGTCAAATGAAGGCGACGGATTTTATCCAAACGGTGTTAATAGAACAATTAAAAATAAAACATCTGGTTGTCGGTGACGATTTCCAGTTTGGTTACAAAAGACAAGGTAACTATCAATTACTGAAAGAATACGGAAAAGGCCATTATACCGTTGAACCGACGCCTACTGTTATAGTAAAAGACTTTAGCGAAAATCCAGTTGAACATCGCGCGAGTAGTACATTAGTGAGAAAGGCTTTAGCTGACAATGATTTAGAATTTGCTAAAATGTTGTTAACAAGGCGTTATGCAATGACAGGGAAAGTGGGTTATGGTCAGCAGCTAGGTCGAACCATTGGTTTCCCAACCGCTAATATCGCACTTAATCGTCGCAAACCGACTTTGTCTGGGGTCTTTTTAGTTAGAGCAAAGTGGACAGAGAGGAATGAATATAGTATCAATATTCGTGCTTGCTGGGGAGTTGCCAACTGTGGCTATCGACCAACTGTTGATGGCAAAGATTATCGCTTGGAGGTTCATCTTTTAGGTGTTGATGCTGGGCTTTATGGTATCGAGTTAAAAGTCGAGTTTTATGCTTTTATCCGTAACGAAATGAAATTTGAAAATGTAAAAATGTTAAAGGCGCAGATAAACAAAGATGTAGAAACGGCTAAAGAGTTAGTTAGCAACCGTTTAGTTCAGCACGATTAATTTAAAATGATCTATAACCTGAAAGCTTAATAAAACTATAATTAAAACAAAACGCAAAAGATATAAAATTATGACCGATTATAAATCAACACTAAATTTGCCAGAAACCGCGTTTCCTATGCGTGGGAATTTGGCACAGAATGAACCTAAAATGCTAGCAAATTGGCAGAAAAAAGGGCTCTATCAACAGATTAGAAATGCCTGTGCAGGTAGACCAAAGTTTGTTTTGCATGACGGCCCTCCTTATGCAAACGGTGATATTCATATTGGACATGCGGTTAATAAAATATTAAAAGATATTGTTGTTAAAAGTAAGACCTTAGCTGGTTTTGATACCCCTTATGTTCCTGGCTGGGATTGCCATGGTTTACCAATTGAACATCGTGTAGAAAAGAAGATTGGCAAAGCTGGAGTTAAAGTTCCATTTGATCAGTTTAGGCAAAAGTGTCGTGACTACGCGGCTAAGCAAGTGGAAGGTCAAAAGAAAGACTTTATTCGCTTAGGTGTTTTTGGTGAATGGGATAAACCTTACCTTTCGATGGATTTTCAATTTGAAGCTGACATCATTCGTTCGCTTTCTAAAATCGTTGAAAATGGACATATGCATAAAGGTTTTAAGCCAGTTTATTGGAGTGTGGTTGGCGCATCTGCGCTTGCAGAGGCTGAGGTTGAATACCAAGATAAAGTATCGACTTCAATTGACGTTAGATATTCTCCAAAAGATGAAAGCGAGTTATTAGAAAAATTTACTGCCAGTGATGAAGGTTTGGGTGACGGTGCTGTTTCATTAGTTATTTGGACAACCACGCCTTGGACAATACCTGCATCACAAGCCATTTCAGTCAGTGCAGAATTAGAATATGCGTTAGTTCAGATTGATACACAAACCGATCAAGATGTGCGTTTTGGCATCGGTAACGAGCGCATTGTTGTGGCTGTAGACATGATTGACGAAATAATGGCGCGCTATGAGATTGAAACTTATAAAGTGGTTGGTACAACCCTAGGGTCAAAACTAGAGAAATTAGTTTGTAATCATCCTTATTTAGCTCGAGATGTTTTAGTTATTCTCGGCGACCATGTGACAACTGAAGCGGGTACTGGTTTAGTTCATACTGCACCCGACCACGGAGTGGATGATTTTAACGTCGCTCGTAATTACGGTATTGAAACGATTAATTTAGTCAATGCAAATGGTGTATATTCAGATAAAACAGAACATTTTGCTGGTCAGCATGTTTATAAAGTTGATGATCCTGTTTGTGATTTGTTGGCCGAACACGGTCGTTTAATTCGTAAAGAAAAATTTAAACATAGCTTTCCACACTGCTGGAGAACCAAAACGCCGCTTATTTATCGTGCAACACCTCAGTGGTTTATCTCGATGGATAAAGGCGGTTTACGTCAAAAAGCAATTGATAATATAAAGAACGTAAGATGGATCCCAGACTGGGGTCAAGCGCGAATTGAAAGTATGGTTAACGGACGTCCTGATTGGTGTATTTCTCGCCAGCGAACTTGGGGTGTACCTTTATGTTTGTTGGTTCATAAAGAAACCGATGAGCTGCATCCTAATACGATTGAATTGATGCAACAAGTTGCAGAAAAAGTTGAAGCAAAAGGAATACAAGCTTGGTTCGATCTCGATTTGGCTGAGCTGATTGGTGATGAGGCTAATGATTATGTCAAAGTAAATGATACGTTAGATGTTTGGTTTGATTCTGGCGTGACTCATCAGTGCGTTTTGAACCGTCGTGATGAGTTAACTGAACCAGCTGATTTATATTTGGAAGGTTCCGACCAACACAGAGGTTGGTTCCAGTCGTCTTTATTGACTGGGTTAGCAATCAATGGACATGCACCTTATAAAGAAGTGTTAACTCATGGATTTGTGGTTGATGCAAAAGGTCAAAAAATGTCTAAGTCACTTGGCAATGTGGTAGCACCTATGACGGTAATCAATAAGCTAGGTGCTGATATTTTAAGACTTTGGGTGGCGTCAACTGATTATCGTTCGGAAATTACCGCGTCAGATGAAATTTTAAAAAGAACTGCTGATACCTATAGACGTTTAAGAAATACTGCGCGTTTCTTTTTATCGAATTTAAATGGATTTGATCCAAAAACCGATATGGTTGCACCTGAAGATATGCTTCCTTTAGATCGTTGGGCTGTCGATTGCGCGTTAAAGACACAAGAGCTACTAAAGTCGACTTATGATGAGTACAATTTCATTGTCGCAACTCAAACCATGCATCATTTTTGTGCGATGGATATGGGGAGTTTTTATCTGGATATTATTAAAGATCGACAGTACACAGCCAAAGCGGGTTCGCTTGCTCACAAATCTTGCCAGACGGCGTTATATCATATTTCTCAAGCCATCGTGAGATGGTTTATGCCTGTTATGTCCTTTACTGCGCAAGAATTATGGCCTCATATTCCTGGCAATCAGTCTCCTGAAAACCAAAACGATACTATTTTTTGGGAAACTTGGTATGACGGTTTATTTTTACAAGATGAAAAAACGAAAATTAGTGATGAAGATTGGAAAACGATTGCCAAAGTTAAAGATGAAGTTAATCGAAAAATTGAATCTATGAGAAAAGAGAAGGGACTAGGTTCTTCATTAGAAGCCGAAGTTGTTTTGACTGTTAATCAAGAGTTGGCGGATTGTCTTGGAAAGTTAGAAGATGAATTAAGGTTTGTACTAATCACTTCACAAGCAAAGGTAGTCGTTGGCAATCTAGAGCAAAAAGACTCATCGGGTGTTGCAGGTGAAGGTATTGCTGGATTAAGTGTTGAAGTTAACGTTTCAAAACAGACTAAATGTGAACGTTGTTGGCATAGACGAGAGGATGTTGGTATTGAACCGTCTCATCCTGAATTGTGTGGTCGCTGTGTAACAAATGTTGATGGTGAAGGTGAGGTTAGACAATATGCCTAATTACCTAGAAACAGCAAATAAACGGTTTTTAGATACCGGTATTAAATGGCTCTGGATAACCGCAATATTTTTCATCGCTGATCAATATACGAAACAATTTGCTGTGGCTCATTTAAGTTATAGAGAAGTGTTTGAAGTGATGCCTTTTTTTAATTTTACCTTGGTTTATAACGAAGGCGCCGCTTTTTCTTTTTTAGCTAATCAAGGCGGGTGGCAAGTTTACTTTTTCACAACGGTTTCTAGTGTTGTTAGTTTAGGTCTGTTGTATTGGTTATATACACTCAATGCAAAAAAAGAATGGTGGTTAAGTGTTTCACTCAGTTTAATTTTAAGTGGCGCACTTGGTAATCTCTATGATCGGGTTACTATGGGGAAAGTTGTTGATTTTATTGATTGGTATTATGGTACATACCACTTTCCTGCGTTTAATATTGCCGACGCGGTTATCTTTTTGGGCGCAATGATGATGCTTTGGGATAGTTTTGTAATTGCTCCAGCTATTCAAAAAGCTCAAGACAATCAAAAAAATGAAACAGCTAATGACGAATAATAAGCAAATGGTAGATAATCTAGAAAATAGTGAAATAGTCAAAAGTGACAGTGCTGTTTTAGCGCATGTCACCGTTAAACTGAAAGACGGCAGTATTGCCGATAGCACTAAGCCATCGGATAAACCAACATGGCTAAAAATGGGCGATGGTAGCTTTAGCCCTGCTTTTGAATCTTATCTATTAGACAAGCAGACGGGCGATAATCTGGCATTTGAGCTAGAGGCTGAAGATGCTTTTGGTGCGAGCAACCCTGATCAAATTCACTTTATGGATGTGAGTCAATTTCCGCAAGATATTGAACTTAAAGTTGGAGCTATTATTGGCTTTGACCAACCTAATGGCAATCAAGTCCCTGGTATTATTCGAAGTTTTGAAGGCAGTTCCGTAAAAGTTGATTTTAACCACGCTATGGCTGGTGAAACAATTGTTTTTGAAATAGAAATTTTAAAAATTAATAACTAAAAAAATATTTACCATAGAGGCACAAAGAAAACTGAGGGAAAAAGATATTTAACGATTTTTTCTGTAACCTCTGTGGTAAAATATTTTTTAAATAAGGTTAACAAATTGAAAATATTATTAGCTAATCCTCGTGGTTTTTGTGCTGGTGTTGATCGAGCGATTGAGATCGTTAATCGAGCACTTGATATTTTTGGCGCGCCGATTTATGTGAAACATGAAGTCGTACATAATAAATTTGTAGTGGATGGCCTAAAAGAAAAAGGCGCTATTTTCATTGAATATTTATCTGATGTTCCTCCTAATAGCACCTTAATTTACAGCGCGCATGGTGTTTCACAAGCAGTAAAAAATGAAGCTAAACAACGAGGCTTTAAAATTTTTGATGCAACCTGTCCGTTAGTCACTAAAGTTCATATGGAAGTAAACAGACGTAGCAGGCGCGATGAAGAATGTGTGTTTATTGGTCATAAAGGCCACCCAGAAGTTGAAGGGACTATGGGACAGTATTCTAGTATTAAAGGGGGGATGTATTTAGTCGAAACGGATTTTGATGTAGCTAAATTGAGTGTTAACAATCCTGATAATTTTCACTATATGACTCAAACGACCTTATCTGTCGACGATACCAAAGTCATTATTGCTAGTTTAAGAAAACGTTTTCCTAATATCCAAGGACCCAAAAGTGATGACATTTGTTATGCGACTCAAAATCGTCAAGATGCTGTTAAGCAATTAGCTAAAGATGCCGACCTGATTCTGGTGGTTGGGAGTCAAAATAGTTCAAATTCAAATCGATTAAAAGAGCTCGCAGAAAAACAAGGCAGTAAAGCTTACCTTATAGATAACGCCAAAGAAGTTGAATTGCATTGGTTAAAAGGCGTTAAATGTGTGGGAGTGACTGCTGGCGCTTCAGCACCTCAAGTATTAGTTGACGAAGTGCTTGATCGCCTGAAAAGCAAAGGCGGTGAAATGATCGATTTTCCTACCGAAAATCTCGAGAATATGGTTTTTGCTATACCGATCGAATTGAGATAGTTCTCTCTATTGTGTGCTCTCATCACACTTCCTAAATAATATTATCCACTTATCATATATTCTATGACTGTTATCGGGTTAGGTTTGCGTATTGTCTCGGTAACGCCCATAGTTGAATCTAGAAATAAACTATTTGGCTTTAGAGTATTTTTGAACAATATTATAAGAGCATAAAATGCATAGCGAATTAAATAAAAATAGAATACCAACAAGTCTTGACAAAAAAAGAGGCTTCACACTGTTAGAAGTGTTAATCACAATGTCAATTGCGATTATTTTGGCAACCATGGCTGTTCCTGCATTCAATGGTGTTTTGCAAAGATCACGTTTGACGGCTAATGTTAATTTAGTTGTGGGCGCCTTGAATTTAGCTCGTTCTGAGGCGGTTAAACTAGGTCAATCTGTGAGATTTCAAGAAATCGGAGTAAATGATGGCTGGCAATTAGTGATTGCAACCGGTGTGGATGCTGGCAATGTTTTAAAAACATTTGCTCCATCCGACAAAGAACTTACTGTGACTCTTTCAACGATTACTTATCGTTCGACAGGCTTTAGAGATTTTGCTAGTAATGCTGAAGCAACCATGACTGTTTGTGACGCAAATGGTAATGGTACTGATATTACTGTAAGCACTGGTGGAAGCGTCAGTTCAGCGGAGAGTGCATCATGTTAAAAAGTGCTTTCGTAAAAAAGCAAAAAGGTGTTTCATTGATTGAAATATTAGTGACAACACTTATTTTGGGGATAGGTTTATTGGGCGTAGCAGCACTACAAATTTCAGGTGTGAGTAGTAATTTAGAAGGGTTTTATACTTCTCAAGCAACTGCAATTGCTGAAGAGTTAGCAACTAGAATTCGCTCATCTAAAGTAGTCACAATGATCCCAACTTCAAATGGAAGAACTCAAGTTCCTTATGGTGATTATTTAATTAATTATTCTACAAGTATCAACCCGTCTATAGATTCCGACCCAGTAGATTGCCCTAACGCTCCAACAAATTGTAGGAGTGACGGAGGCGTCCCCGCTGTTTGCGATATGGCTACTTTAGCAACTTATGATTTGCAGGATGCGTGTTGGACTGCAAAGCAAACCTTACCTTATGATCAAACCGGCGCTAATGCTGATGGAGCGGATCCAACAGTTAGAGTGGTTTTAGATGGTAATCGAATGAGTATTGTTGTCGATTGGGCATCAACGGCCGCCAAGTCTGATTTGGGCGGAATTGGAAATGTGAATGCTGGTTGTAATGGCTTTACGGGTAGTACTGTTAGAAACTGTGTGATTATGGAGTTAGTACCATGAGTATACAAATGAGCAACAAAGGTTTTAAGAAAAGCTCTGGATTTACTATCGTAGAATTTATGATTGCTGGGACTTTAGGGCTATTCCTAATTGCAGGCGTGATTCAGTTATTTTTAGGTAGTAGTCAAAATTACCGAGTGCAAGATGATTTAGCGGTTATTCAAGAAGATGGCCGTTTGGCGTTAATGTACATGAAAGAACAAATTCAACGTGGTAGTTGGACGCCTGATTATTTAAATATTCCACCAGCGATCGACTTTACCCAGTCCTTAGATTCAGCAACTGATACGGTCGCTATTCAATACAACATGAATGTTGATGGTGGCGTGACTAATGTCGACTGTAATGGTAGTGAAGTTCTTAGTGGTCAAATAATTAATACGTTTTTAATTAATGCTAGTGAAGAACTTGCTTGCCGAGGTAATGGTGGGGGAGGCTCGCAGCCTTTGATCGCTAATGTAGCTGATTTTCAAGTACTTTATGGTGTTGACACAATTTCCGCTGGTGGCTGTCCTTCGGGTAAAGTTGCTAGGTACCTTAATGCAACAGATGTATTAGCTGAGGGTTTGGGTGACCAAGTGATGTCCGTTCGCCTTGCGATATTATTGAAAAGTGATTCGGATGTTCTACCAGAGGATGATGCAAAATCATTTCAAGTAATGGATACCCAAGTAGACGTTAATGATAAATTAATTAGACGCGTTTTTCAGCAAACTATTTTTATGCCGAATGCGGTATTAGCAACAGCAGGTAATCCTCAGTCGGCTATTGATTGTTTATAGTGTTTGTCTATTTTTTGAGTAAGGTTACTTATTTAGCACAATGGTTTATTAAGAATCACTGTTTTGTTGAATCTAATTATTAATGACGGAGTTTTAAAGTGAAAGTAGCAGTTGCTAAAAATATACATAGAATTAATTCGCTAAATAACCAACAAGGCGCGGCATTGTTTATTTCTTTAATTATGCTATTAGCGTTGACTATAATTGGTCTTGCAGCATCCCAAAGAAGTCAAATGCAAGAAAGAATGGCGGGTAATGTGCATATTCAAAATCTAGCATTTAATGCTGCAGAAAGTGCATTAGGTGGTTTTGCTTCTGAGGCTAATAGTGGTGATCGAATTACTGATGCTAATCATATTTTATATCAAATTAGAACTGCTGGTACTTTAGGACCATTTTGTTATGACTCACAAGGTGTAAGAGGGGATTGTGGATCGCTTTGGTTAAACTCAGGAGAGTCAATTGAAGCGAGGGCCACTGCAACGGTCATTGATGATTGTAATGTTGTGATGTGTGCCGGATTTAGTTTAGGTGGTAATTCAAGCGGTCAAATTGGTTGTCGGATTATTAGAGTTGATGGAACTGGAACCGTAGGTAATCAGAGTGTCACTAATAATCTTTGGGTCTACGAAGTAACTGCTTGTGGCGGTTAGCTTATTTACTTGTACTTTAAATCAAAGAAGTTTGTTAAGTCGTTTGTCGTTCAGAAAATTCTTGAGGTCAATTGTTATGAAAATTTCGTTAATATTTAAGAAAGCATTTTTAGTTTTATTTTGCTACATGCTTTTGTCTATGCAAGCTGCATTTGGTGATGATACCGAAATATTTTTTGCACCGGTGTCAAGCACGGCAAACGTAATTCCAAATGTCCTTTTTATAATCGATACGTCAGGTAGTATGACAAACATTGCTACTGGGACTGCTGAAACTAGAATAGACGTCGTTAAAGGCGTGATGGACGACTTTTTAACGGATCTCCAAAACGTTAATATTGGACTGATGAGATTCAATAAGGGCGATACAAATGGTGCTAATTCTTCAGAAGGAGGGCCAATTCTTTTTCCAGTAACTCATATTGATGCACCTAGTGAACCATCAGTCACTGCATTTATTTCAGCGGGAGACGACGATGGTGAAGAGGACGGTGGTGGTTCTGGTTTAGTAACAATTGATGCTAACCAACTGAATATTGGCTTGGTTGCTGACTCCATAACAGCATTGCGATTTGAGTCTTTAAATATTCCGCAAGGCGCAACGATTCTTTCTGCAAACTTAGTTTTTAACGCCATTGGTGATACTAGTCTTCCCGCTAATTTAACGGTAGTTGCTGAGAATGTTGATGATTCAGCGATATTAACGAATACCAATTTTTCAATTTCCGCCCGTAAAACAACTAATAGCACTTCGAGCGAAGTCAGTTGGCTGGCTGAGAGTTGGCTCGATGGTTTAATTTATTCATCTGATCCTATTCTATCGGTTGTGCAAGAAGTTATTGATCGGCCAGGTTGGTGTGGCGGTAATGCAATGACTTTTTTTATAACGGGAGATAATTTAAGATCTTTTTATACTCGAGAGGGTAGTGATACATTAAGTAATACAACATCTTATTTTCCTGCGCCACATTTAAAAATTAAATATGCCAATGTTCTCCCTGGTGGTGCTTCAGGTTGTTATCAAGAATTTGTAAGTTCCCGGGTTACTAACCCCGAGGATGATTGGTTTAGGGAAACAAATGGCAATATTTCAGATGATTGGGATGTTCTATCTTCTTTTAGAAATGATTGGTGGGCTGATGGCTTTGGACTTAGTTTTAGCGGATTGGATATACCCGCCGGGGCGACTATTTTAAGTGCTAATTTGAATTTGACTGCCTATCTAGGTGGTTCGGATGGTGCCGGTGGTCAAGGTGATATCTATGGCATTGAGCTTGCTGATCTTGAGCCTGCAACACCTGCTATTTTATTTGCTAGCCCAAGACTAGGTCCTATTTCTTGGAACCTCACGGGTGAATGGGCGTGGTTAGAGTCTATAGAGTCGCCGGACATTTCTACCCTAGTTCAGGATATTGTTAATTTAGGTGGTTGGGTTTCGGGTAATACCATGTCCTTTTATATGAGGAACGGTTTTGGTGATGGTTATTGGGCTCTAAGTCGAGATTGGAGTACTGATTTTGCTCCTCAAATTAAAATTGGCTATCAAACTACTTATGTATCAGGAACCGCTACTCAGCGAACCGAATTACGTGTAGCCATAGCTGAGTTGCCTACTGATGCATGGACGCCTATCAGTGACACGATGGCAGAGGCCGGTCGTTATTACAGAGGTGACAAAGTATTTTATGGTATCGATAGAGATAATGTGAGTACAAATAGAACCAGTCATGTTGACTCTTTTGATAACAGCGTAGGCACATTGGTGCCTCCTGCAGGTTGTTCAACTAACAATTACTCTGGCGTTGCTTGCGGTGCTGAAGAAATAACCGGTAATCCTAATTACATTTCACCAATTACAAAATCTTGTCAAACGAGTCATATAGTCTTTTTGACAGATGGTGCGCCGACCAGCCATCATCAAGGAACTAATGATATTTATACTGCTTGGACTGGTGGAACTGATTGTAGTTCAGATAATTATGGATCTGGTTGTGCTGTTGAGATTGCTGGCTTTCTTCAAAATAGTACAACCAATTCAAGTTTTGAAAAGACTCCTATTTTTACTCATACCATAGGCTTTGATATCGACTTACCTCTATTAGAAGACATGGCGAATGCTGGTGATGGTGGGTATTACCTTGCAAATAATGGCGAGCAACTATTAGTCGAGTTGCAAAAATTATTTAGTGATATAGCTAATGTTAGCACAACGTTTGTTTCATCTGGGATTTCGGTTGATCAACAGAATAGACTTACCCACAATGATGAACTTTATTTTTCTCTTTTTGCGCCGTCTGGCGGAAATATTTGGCCGGGAAATGTTAAACGATATAAATTGCAAGGAAGTTCGCTAGTTGACGTAGTTGGAGATAATGTTTTAGGGACGGATGGGAAATTTTTAGCCACCGCTCAAAGTTGGTGGAGCGATATACCTGATGGAGCTATCGTAAATGCTGGTGGTGCCGCTTCCAATAGAACTGCTACTGAGACTGTTTATAGTGACTTGAGTAGTGATTTAAATTTAACTGCTTCTGCTAATGAAGTTAGCTCAGGTAACTCACTTATCACTGAATTAATGTTAGGTGCTACGGATGCTGCCGATAGAGTGAATATTTTAGATTGGGCAAGAGGATTAGATGTTGATTCAGATAGCAATGAACCTCATAATGTTATTGGTGATCCATTACACTCTCAACCAACATTAGTTATCTATAATACTGCGGCGGTTGATACACCTAGTTACGAGACAAAAATTTACGTTGGAACTAACCATGGGTTTTTACATGCAATAGATTCCTCATCTGGATTGAGTGAATGGTCTTTTATGCCAAATGAGTTATTAAGCATGTTATCTGCGCTTCAAAAAGGGAACGGTAACAGCGGAACTCATGCTTATGGCTTAGATGGAAGTATTGCTACCATTATTCTTGAAGACAATAATAATGGTGTTGTGGATATTACAGATAATGAAAAAGCTTACTTATATATTGGTATGCGAAGAGGAGGCTCTAATTATTATGCGATTGATATAAGCGATCCAACAGCACCAAAAATGTTGTTTACAATTGAGGGTGGTACTGGGGATTTTGTGTCGTTAGGTCAAACATGGTCTAAGCCAATTATTAAACGAATGAATATTGGAGGTGTT
This sequence comes from Polaribacter sp., assembly GCA_047633355.1. Taxonomy (GTDB): domain Bacteria; phylum Pseudomonadota; class Gammaproteobacteria; order Enterobacterales; family Kangiellaceae. Next base: position 23,151 of record JBLIBL010000007.1, on the reverse strand, counting down.
GATGATCGGCTCGTTATGCTTTTTGGTGGCGGTTACGATACGGCTCAAGATTTATTAGGGGTTGGCTCACAAACTGATAACGCAGGAAACCTTGTTTATATTGTTGATGCGATATCAGGCGAGCACTTATGGAATTCGCGTGGTGTTGTAACTCAAGCTAGCTCCCCTGCTGGCTTAATTACCGACATGAATGGTGTGACAGGTGAAATCAGTGCTCTCGATCTTGATGGAGATGGCATAGTTGACACATTCTACTCATCGGATACAAAAGCACAAATTTTTCGATTTGATATCGATAATGATACTCAAATAATTACCGGTGGTAAGATTGCTTCATTACAAACTGTGAGTGATGAAGCGAATAATAGACGTTTTTATTACAAACCTGACACAGCTTTAATTCGTACGACCAACGAAACCTTTATAAGTGTGTCTATTGGTTCAGGGCATCGAGCTAACCCTCTAGGTGTAAATATCAATGATAATTTTTACATGATCAAAGATGTTGGTGCCCTATCGGCGAATTTTGATATGATGGTGGAGCGAAGCAATTTGGTGGATATTACTGGTTTAGTAGGTGATCTCGATGGTAATGGTGTTTCTGATGCAAGAGAGAGAATAGTTAACGATTCCGCACGTGGTTGGTATTTAACTTTTTCGACAGGCGAAAAAGTTTTAGAAAGGTCACTTACATTTAATAACGCAGTATTATTTACTACTTATTTACCTCCAGGATTAGGAAGTAACGCTTGTGAAGCAGCAATAGGTAATTCTCGTTTGTACGCTCTTAAAATTATTGATGGCAATCCTTATCATGATAATTTAGGTGATGGTTTGGATGAAACCGATCGTTTTATTGATTTGGATCACGCGGGAATTGCACCTCCGCCACAACCAGTATTTAGTGACGAAATTAGATTGTGTATAGGTATAGATTGTAGCTTAGGCGATTTATTACCACCAACACCTGATGGGGTAATGGGAATTAGGTGGAGAAAACAGCCATAGGCGGGGAAAGCAGGCAAACTAACTTTGTGAATGCGAAAGGAATAATTATGTACAGATACAAAAATATCATGAAGCCACTTTCAGAAGGGTTTACTTTAATAGAGCTGATGGTGGTAATGGCAATTATTGGAATTCTTGCATCAATTGCCTACCCTTCTTATACGCAATATACCGTTAGAGCTAAGCGCTCTGATGGTATGGCAGCATTAAATTTGGCCTCTCAAGCCATGGAACGATATAGAGCGAATAATTATAGCTATGAAACTGGGGATGATATTGATGAAGTCTTTGCTAATCAAGTCCCTATCGATGGTGGTAACGCGTATTATCAGTTATCACTGGTTGATACTGTTTCGACTTACACTCTAACAGCTACACCGACTGGTGCTTTAGCTAATCAAGACGGAGCATTGTCAATTACTAATGCGGGAGTAAGAGAGTGGACTGACAAAGCTGGCACCTTACACACTTGTTGGCCAGAAGGCGGTAATACTTGTTAATAACCGATACATCATTAATTAAAACTTCGCTCTAAACGCTCTATTTCTTCCATTAAAGCTTTTTTTCTTTTAAGCATTAATTTTTCAGGTGATATTGTTTTAGATTTGGGAGTTTCATCAAGATATTGGTGTATAACGCTCATCTTATCTTTTCGATAGGCATAAACTCGGCTGGTCTCATTTAGAGCGACTTCTGCTAAGTGGTATTTTGAAGAATATAACTTATTTTGTGAATATTTAGGATTGCGAAGTACTTTTAAATAACTCTGCTCAGGAAAAAAATCATAGACATGTAAAACGTGTCGCGTATATTTCCGAGTGCCTGAGATATATGCAACAAGTTCGTACTTTTTCTGCTTGTGAATCACCCCTACCCAATCAATTTGTTTATCGCCATTTAAGTCAATTTCAATTTGCCAAGGGCAAAAAATTTCCATTTGAATAGCATATTCTTTCAAGTCCCCTGAAGGAATTTTTCTAGGCACCGTAAACGCCGTTTTCTCAAAGCGTTTCATTTGTTTTGTTAAGTCAGATTTACAAGCCGTAAACTCATCAGCAAGTGAAGAATAACTGACTGTACTAATGAGTGTAAGAGCAATAAAATGTAAATTTTTCATAAAGTTATCCAAATTTTTGCTTAGAATTCAATTTATATCATAGATTTTAGACTAAAATAAGTGCATAGCTCTCTCATTATGATAAATAGGTGCGAATATCGGTTAAAGGCTTGTTGACTTTATGGTCTGAGCCGGGATAATTCCAAATTACTAATAGCGATTAGCAATCATAAATTTGCAAGGATGAATTCTTTTGTCAATAAATTCAAAAATTACTAAAGCGGTTATTCCCGTAGCTGGTTTTGGCACAAGAATGCTGCCTGCGAGTAAAGCAATCCCTAAAGAAATGCTACCAATTGTGGATAAACCGCTTATTCAATATATTGTAGAAGAGTGTGTTGCTGCAGGAATTACAGAAATTGTACTAGTGACTCATTCATCAAAAGCTGCAATTGAAAATCATTTTGATAAAACATTCGAGCTAGAAACTAGTTTAGAAAATAAGCGAAAACGAGAATTACTCGAAGCGGTTAAACGCACTCGCCCAGATCACGTCACTATTCTCCCCGTAAGGCAAGGCGAAGCAAAGGGGTTAGGGCATGCTGTTGCTAAGGCTTACCCTATTGTTGGTGACAATCCATTTGTTGTTATATTGCCCGATGTATTAATTGATAACCTAGCCTGTGATTTAAGCAAAGATAACTTAACTGCTATGGTTAAACGGTTTCAGGACACAGGAGCTAGCCAAATTATGGTTGAACCAGTTCCAGATTCGTTAGTATCAAGCTACGGGGTCGTTGATTGTTACGGGGTTGATATTTCTCAAGGAGGATCTGCGAAAATGAGTCGAGTGGTGGAAAAACCAAAACTTGAGGATGCTCCTTCTAACTTAGCTGTCGTTGGTCGCTATGTTTTGTCACCAAAGATCTGGGAATTATTAAAGAATACCAAACCTGGCGCTGGCGGTGAAATCCAATTGACCGATGCGATTGATGAATTGATGACTTCAGAAACCGTCGAAGCATTTAATATGACAGGTAAATCACATGATTGTGGTTCAAAACTTGGATATATGAAAGCATTTGTTGAGTATGGTATTCGTCATGAGTCGCAGGGCAAAGCATTTAAGTCTTTTGTGAAGGAGCTTTTAACAGACTCCACGCAAAACACTAAAAGTAAGTAATCGCTATTATGCTTATCACTGAAACACAAGAGTGGAAAACTCTTCAAGAACATTTCAAAACAAATATTGAAAATCTAAGAATTTCGGACTTGTTTAAGGATGAAAGTCGTTTCGAAGACCTCTTTTTTCAATTTGATCAGTTATCAATTGATTTTTCAAAACAAAAATTGACAAAAAAATCTTTTGAAAAATTAATAGATTTAGCAAAAAAATCTAAATTAACTGAAGCCGTTCACAAGTTAGTAACAGGATCGCTGGTGAATACAACGGAGAATAGATCTGCTTTACACACAGCCTTGAGAGGTGATTTATCGGAAAATGGTCAAGAGTTATTTGTCGACAATGTAAAAGTAAAGTCAGCGGTAAAACAGCAGCTTGAAAAAATGGCATCGATGGTAGAAGTCTTAACTTTAGGTCAGTGGCGTGGTTTTAGTGGAAAGGCTATTACCGATGTTGTCAATGTTGGTGTGGGCGGTTCAGATCTAGGACCTTTGTTAGTTTGTGACGCATTAAATGAATATAAAGTGGAGACGAAAAATTCTATTACAGTGCATTTTGCATCGACTATGGACGGCTCGCAAGTATCCCATTTATTTAGTGAACTTAATCCTGAAACAACTCTTTTTATATTAGTGTCTAAATCTTTTGGAACGATAGATACATTAGCCAATGCAGAGTCTGCAAAAAACTGGTTAATGAATTTTTGCGATGATGAATCCATTGTGACAAAACAGCATTTTATTGGTATATCAACCAATGAAGAAAGAATGGATCAATGGGGGATTTCTCCCAATAATCGATTAAAACTTTGGGATTGGGTGGGAGGCCGTTTTTCTTTATGGTCTACCGTCGGCTTATCCATAGCATTAAAAATTGGTATGAATGGGTTTTTGCAATTACTTGAAGGAGCACATCAATTAGATAAGCATTTTTGCACCGCCAAACTTGAAGAAAATTTACCCGTTTTGCTAGGCTTAGTAGGCGTTTGGAATAGTAATTTCTTGAAAATAAAAGCCCAAGCGATTTTGCCTTATGATGCTAGACTCAAATTTTTCCCTAATTATTTAACCCAACTAGAAATGGAAAGTAATGGAAAATCTGTCGCTTTAAATGGCGAAAGCCTAAATTACAAAACCTGTCCAGTATTGTGGGGTGAAATTGGACCCAATGCGCAACATGCTTTTTACCAACTATTACACCAAGGAACACGTAAAGTGGCTTGTGATTTTATTGCGCCTATCTCACGGTTTTCGGAATCTGGAACAAAATACCAAAAATCTTTACAGGAACAACATAAACTCACCTTAGTTAATTGTTTTGCTCAATCTCGCGCTTTAATGCTCGGAAGTGATGCAGAGCGTCCCGTGGTTGTTGATAATTCAAGTCCAGATGAAATAACGGCGGCGCATAAATATTACCCTGGTAATCAGCCATCTACTACTCTTTTAATCAAGGAATTAACACCTTATAGCCTCGGGCAGCTGATAGCATTATATGAACACAAGGTGTTTGTTATGGCGACTATTTGGGGGATTAATCCCTTTGATCAATGGGGTGTGGAATTAGGTAAAACGATGGCAGAAGAGACATTGTCAGCATTAAATTCGTCAAGCCAAGTTACGCAATTTGATGCTTCGACCAATGGATTAATGAACATCATTAATGGTGAGAATGTTAATATTGGGAGCGCTAATAGCGAGAGTATCAATAGTGAGAGTCAGCTCTAAATATTTGCTTTATAACAAATATAAACTTTAATTTTTAAAGAGTAATTCAAATGAATGTAGCGATATTTGGTGTGGGATTAATATCCAAAGTAGCGGCAGCTATGTTTGCATCTGTGGGTAATCATGTCACGGTTTTTCATGCAAATAAACTAGAAAGAGCATACGTCAACGAACCACAGTTAGAGAAATTATATGCTCGTCAAAAAGAATCGGGACGATTGATTGAAGGCGATAATGAAGAAAATGAGCAACGCGATTTTGATTACATTTTAGTTGCAGATATCAGCTTGTCCTCTTTTTTTGAATTGTTTGGTACAGAATTAGAGAACTCCCTAAAAAAACGAGGTAGCGTAATAAATTTAACTCCGTCAGCTATTGGCGAGTCGCAAAAAATTTATAATCAATATTTATCGTGTTTGAACATTGATGAAACGCTTAAGTCAGAATACAAACCAATATGTTGCGTGCCTCTAATGGTGAGGGAAGGGCGGAGTATAAGTGATTTTTCTAGGCCTGATAATATTATTTTTGGCTGTGATGATCCACTTCAAGTTGCCGGTTTAAAAGCTCTTTTTTATCCGTTTAATCGAGTAAGAGATGTGATTAAAGTTGTATCAACAAAAGAGGCGGAGTTTTCATGTTTTGCTGGAAACGCAATGTTAGCAACTCGATTGAGTTTTATGAATGAAATGGCTGCTTTAGCCGATACTACAGATGTTGATATTGAAGTTATACGAGAATGTATAGGTAGTGACCCAAGAATAGGAAATGACTATTTATACCCTAGCTGCGGTTATGGCGGGAATGCACTTTCGGGAAATTTATCTAAAGTTGCTGATGCATTGAATGATCGAAATGGCGATTTGGGTTTGTTAAAGGTCGTTGCAGAAATAAATGAAAGACAAAAAGAAATATTATTTAGAAAAATATGGAAGTTTTTTCACACAAAACTTAACAATATTCAAGTTGCCATTTGGGGAGCATCTTTCAAACCTGGTACGTCAAGTATTGCAGGTGCACCTTCAATTAAACTGATCGATTCATTGTTGGCGCAAGGTGCTAAGATTAAAATATATGATCCGTTAGCCAGTAATAATATTCGTTCGTTATATGGTAATAATGCTCATATCGAGTTAGTTAAAAATAGAGACGACGCTTTGGTTGATTCAGATGTATTAGCGATATGTACTGAATGGAAAGAGTTTTGGTCTCCAGATTTTGACTTGATTAAAACAAGCCTTAAATCATCCGCTATATTTGATGGAAGAAACTTGTATCAACCCGCAATGTTAAAAGAATTAGGGATCCAATATTTTGGTATAGGACGCGGAGAAAGAATTTAAGTTTGATTTGCCATTAAGAGTCAATCAGCAATAAGTTAGTATAGAATAAAATATTAGTTATAGAGGATATAAAATGAAAGTTACGGTTTTTGGAATTGGATATGTTGGACTCGTTCAGGGCGCGGTATTAGCGTCAGTCGGTCATGATGTCATTTGTGTTGATATTGATGAAGCAAAAGTAGAAGCTTTAAAGCAAGGGCAAATTCCAATATATGAGCCAGGTTTAACGCCTTTGGTGATCGAAAATCATGAATCTGGCCGATTACAATTCACAACAGATGCAAAATCAGCGGTTGAAAAAAGTGATTTCCAATTTATTGCTGTGGGAACGCCACCGGATGAAGACGGCTCTGCGGATTTAAAATATGTATTAGCGGTAGCAGAAACAATTGCTGAATATATGACTTCCTCACAAATTATTATCGACAAATCTACTGTTCCCGTTGGAACTGCGGACAAAGTTTCTAATGTTATTCGGAAAAAATTGGAATCAAGACGACTAGAATCAAAAGACTTAGATTTGTCATTTTCAGTTGTTTCAAATCCTGAGTTTTTGAAAGAGGGTGCGGCGGTGAGTGACTGTCTCAAACCTGACAGAATCATCATAGGTACCGATAATGCTGGAACTGAAAAGAGAATGCGCCAGTTATATGCACCATTTAATAGAAACCACGACAGAATCATCGTGATGGATGTTAAGAGTGCGGAATTAACCAAGTATGCAGCGAACTGTATGTTAGCAACTAAAATTTCTTTTATGAATGAGATGTCTAATTTAGCAGAAATTTTAGGAGCCGATATTGAAGCTGTACGGCATGGAATTGGTAGTGATCCTAGAATTGGCTATCAGTTTATTTATCCTGGCTGTGGATATGGTGGTTCTTGTTTTCCAAAGGATGTTCAGGCGTTGGCTCAAACAGCGTCTCAAAATGGATATAACGCATCAATCTTAAATGCGGTGGAAAAAGTTAATCATGCACAGAAAGATAAATTGTTTAATTACTTAGGAAGACATTTTAATAATGATTTAAAAGGGAAGACCATTGCGTTATGGGGATTAAGTTTTAAACCTAATACAGATGACATGAGAGAAGCATCTAGCCGTGTGTTGATGGAGTCTTTGTGGGCACAAGGCGCTAAAGTTCAGGCGTTTGATCCGGAGGCTATGGAGGAATGCCAAAGAATTTATGGTAACCGTGATGATCTTGTTTTAACGGGGACTAAAGAAACGGCCTTAAAAGGCTCTGACGCATTGGTGATTTGTACTGAGTGGAGCCAATTTAGAGCGCCAGATTTTACTTTAATAAAAAATTTGGTCTCAGAAAAATTAATCGTTGATGGCAGAAATTTGTTTGATCCTGTGGATATGAAAGAGCAAGGTTTTTCGTATTATGCGATTGGTCGAGGGTTGTCCGTTTCTTCTTAACTTTAATAATTATATTTCGATATTGAATGAAATTCTGTTTAAATTTTATAAGTTGAATTAAAAAGGAGCCAATTGGCTCCTTTTCTTTTAGCTTAATTTAAAAAACATTAAAGCGTTTCTAAAACATTTCCATCTTGGTCTGTAACTCTCATTTTCCAAGGGCTAGCTGCACCATAGTTAATACCATGGATGGTATAACCTTGAATAATTGAAGTCCAGATACCTGATTCAGGAGCATCTATAACAACTCTTTCTGGGCTAGAGAAGGTAGCACCACCAAAATCAACACCGAAACTTGGTGTCAAAAGGATTAAGTCGATGTCGTCAGTTGGGTAAGCGGCCCAGTTATTTTTCCAAGATAATTCGAAAATAACTTGAGTCGTTCCATCCGGTACATAGAATTCACCTACAAGTTGTTCATTCTGTTCAACACCGCCTTGGCCTGACAATGCACTTGGGAGGCTTATATTACTAGAAACAGTCACATCGGCAGATACATCACCAGCATTTGTCCAATCGCCCATAACAGCTAATCTTAAAATACCTGTTTGTGGGTTATCAATTGTTATGCTGTGGTCTGCATTAATGTATCCTGAAGTAAGGTTGACTTGGTTATGAGTCATCGCATCTTGCAGAACATAAAAAACATCATCGCCAAAGAATAAGTTTTGATCAGCAGCATCTAGAGATGCGGCTACATTGCTAAAGTCGATAGTTATTGAGTCTGTTTCTTGCTTAGTTTCAATAAAGATATGAGCAACTTGACCCGGTTTTAGAGCTGTTAAATTTTCAGTAACGGCACTACTACCTTTACCCATATTCATTGCAGGATAACCGGCATGATATAAGTTTTTAGCGACACTCATGTTTCCAAAACCTTTAGGTAAAGACTTATCGACACTTCGAGTGGCGAGTAAGTTATAAGCGGCAGGAATATCAAGGAAACCTGCACCTTGGTCAATCTCTACTGAATTATCACCTAATACGGAAGGATTAGCACCTTGCTTAAGAGCATTCCTGATTGCTATCGCCGGAGCGTTAGGAAAAGCTTGAACTAATGTTGCTGCTGCTCCAGCCACCATTGGTGCTGAAAAAGACGTTCCACTGACTAAATTAATGCCACCTGTAGGGCCTTGAACTAGATTAGCAAAACCATTTGCAACGATATCGGTTGATGCACGACCATCAGCACTAGGTCCACGAGAACTAAACCCAGCGATTTGCATATGAGTACTTGGACGGAAAATACTACCTACACCTAGCCCGTACTGTAAATCACGTAATACACGTTCGTTACCAACGGTGCTAGCCGCTCCAACAGTTAATGAACCAAGCCCTGTGCCAGGGCTTCCACCAGTGATAGCTGCATGACCTTCATTACCTGCTGAAGCAACTAATGTAATACCCGCTTTTAACATTTTTTTAGTTAAAGTATCTTCTAGGTCTTGTGCTGCATATAAAGTGCCGCCACCTAAACTCATATTCACAACAGTGATATTTAAAGAGTCATAAACACATGGGTCATCTTCGCCACCACAACCAGGGTTAGTCGGGGTACTAGGAACGCCATTGTTGTAATTAGTTTTTAGTGTAATCGCTCTATCCATTGCTGCGATAATGCGTGATTCTGGTGAACCACCGCCAAACGCAGAAAAGACTTTCATAGCATAAAGACTTGCTTCTGGAGCAGAACCAAACATTGGCAATACTGATAAACCTGGCAAGTATTCGTGAATAATACTTGAAGGCATATTGTTGTTAACAGATTGAGCAAAAGAAGACGCTGAATTTAAGAAAAAATAACTATGTCCTGCGATAGTTGAACCAACCCATGTTCCGTGACTACCGTTTGAAGTGCTAGTCGCTGACGGTTCTCCAGCCCCAGGAACAAAGTTTTCACCACCGATAACACTACCTGCAATAGATGCCACAAGAGTTGCGTTATTTGCCGTACCAGAATCAATAACTGCAACAATTTCACCATTTCCAGTGAAACCGGCTGAATTCATTAATGCTGCACCAGTAATTAGATTGTTGTATTCAAATCCATCTGGAATATCGCTGTCTAATAGATTAGCTAATTCTGCACCTTTTACTTCACGCATGCCAGCAGCACTGGTTAATTCAAAAGACTCTTTAGGGCTTGGAAGGCTAAATGTTTTATCTTTTGTTGCAATGGCATTTGGTTGAATAGACATTAACTCGGCACGATTATCGCTATCCAAGGATACAGAAATTGCATCAACGTTGGCGTATTTATGGGTGACAGTACCACCTAAAGATGTCACTTTTTCAATAAGGGCAGAACAATCAGATTGGCAATTTACGATGAAATTACTGTTTTCTGCTTGCACAGTTTGTACACTTGCCGCCATTATGAGCGGTAAACTGGAAAGTAGGAACTTGGCCTTATTTCTTTTGTTCTTAAGGCCTAGTTTATATTTAGTCATGTTTTCTCCTTTTAATAAATGGAATGCGATAAGATTAGTTGTTCAGAATCTATCGCTATACAATTTTTTTATTGTGAATTAGAGTCAAGGTTAAATTCAACTTTAACTGACTGAATATATAATCTTGCGTAGGAATTTACAAATTTAAAAGGTGGTAATATCACCTTATTCTGCGGATAGAAATGATGCAAAAACGTGTGATTTGAGAATTTTTCGATGAAAATTAGCTATAAAATTAATATTGAAGATGCCAAAAAGCATCTTATTTATATACAACTAAACATTGATTCACCTTTAAAACAAGAACAAGAATTTTGGTTACCTGATTGGATCCCAGGTAGTTACCTAATTAGAGATTTCTCAAAAAATATTACTTTCATTCAAGCTGATGAACGCGGTGAGACTGTTCAATTAACCAAAATCGCTAAGTCTCGTTGGGCTCTGACTCAAGATGTTGCATGTTTAACTATTAGCTACAAAGTTTACGCATGGGATCTATCGGTTCGCTCAGCACATTTTGATGAGCAGCATTGTTTCTTTAATGGTACCAGTATTTTTCTTGCAATTGATGGTTTTGAATCCGAAAAACACAGTGTATCAATTGAAGCAACAAATCATTCGAATACTCATAATTGGTGCGTTGCAACCAGCTTACTTTCAGAAGAAATAGATAAAAACGGTTTTGGTCAATACAACGCTTATTCCTATGAATTTTTAATTGATCATCCTTTTGAAATCGCTCAACTGCAAACTTGTAGTTTTATGGTTAATAACACTAATCATAAAATGGTTTTTACAGAGGCTCCGGATAATATTGACCTAAATCGAATTGCTAAAGATGTTCAGGCAATTTGTGAATATGAATGTCGATATTTTGCAGATGATGAACCTCCTTTTGAAAACTATCTATTTATGACTTTTGTTATGAAAAATGGTTTCGGAGGTTTGGAGCACATCTCATCAACAGCTTTGCATTGTAGTTTTGCTGATTTACCTTTAATTGGAGAAGATACAAGTGTTAAAAGTAAAGAATATCAAAAATTTCTATCTTTATGTTGCCATGAGTATTTTCATAGTTGGAATGTAAAGAGAATAAAACCTGAAAAATTTAAAGCATTAGCGTTGCAATCGGAAATAAATACTGAATTACTTTGGTTTTTTGAGGGAGTGACTTCTTATATAGATGAATTGTTCCTAGTAAGAGCAAAAGTGATCTCACAAACTGAATATTTGGATATGCTTGCTAAAACTATTTCTAGGTATTTCAAGGGGGCTGGAAGGTTAAATCAAACGGTTGCGGATTCAAGCTTTGACTCTTGGACTAAATTTTACCAACAAGATGAAAATGCAGTCAATGCGATAACAAGTTACTACGTCAAAGGTTCATTAGTTGCATTGGCACTTGATTTTGAAATACGTCAAATAACCAATAATCAGCTTTCTCTGGATAGTTTAATGAGGAAGCTTTGGCAAAATAATGGAAAGATAGGTATTGGTGTTGCTGAAAAGGGAATTCAAAGTGCCTGCGAGGGCTTACTGAAAGAGCATTTGGGATATTCAGTGAACATGGATGAATTTTTCCAACATCATTTATATTCAACGGAAGAGCTAGATTTAGCTTCAATCTTCAATCGCTTAGGTCTGGTTTTTCAATTAGTAGCGGAATCAAAACAAGCTGACGGGGGTGGGTATAGAGTAGAAATTGATAAAAAAATAGTTAATAAACCGTCGTTAGCAATGACACACAAAAAAGACCCATTAGGAGCATCAGTTAAATCTGTAATAGATGATGGTGCTGGATCTTTAAGTGGTTTATCGAATAAAGATATCATTATAGCTGTGAATGATGTGAGAGTAACTTCTGAAGATTTAGATTTAACTATACAAAAATACAAAAAAGGAACGGTCGTAAAAATAAGCTATTTTAGACGTGACAAGTTGTATCATACTGAGTGTCTTTTAAAGCCCAGTGAACAGAACACATGTTACATAAGTTTTATTAATGAACAAAAACCGAATAATCTGTTTTTAAGTTGGATAAATTCATAGAGTAAAAAAATCTAACTTGCAATTAGTAATATGAAACTTAATATATAAATATACGCAATAAGGTAGTCAATTTATGAAAATCATATCATTTAATATCAATAGTTTGAGAGCTAGGCCACATCAACTTAACGCTATTATTGAATCACATTCACCGGACGTTATAGCACTCCAAGAAACCAAAGTACATGATGATGATTTCCCCCATGAAATGATTAAAGAGACGGGCTATCATGTTATTTACCATGGACAAAAAGGCCATTATGGTGTGGCAACTCTCTCTAAAGTTGAACCGGTATCATTTGAAAAAGGATTTCCAACGGATTCCGATGAATCGCAGAAAAGAGTTATCATTACAGAACATAAAGCAAAAACAGAAAATGTTTTTGTTTTTAATGGATACTTTCCTCAAGGAGATTCTATTAAGCATGAAACAAAATTTCCCGCTAAAGAGAAGTTTTATGCCGATTTAAATAGTTACTTAGGCACAAAGAAACTTAATCATCATTGGGTGTTAACCGGCGATTTCAATATTTCACATAAAGATAATGATATAGGGATTGGAGATAAAAATGCTAAACGTTGGCTACAAACTGGGAAATGTAGTTTTCAACCGATTGAGCGTGAATGGTTAAAGACGATCACTGATAAAGGCTTTTTTGATACTTTTAGAAAGTTCTATCCCGAAGAGAATGATCGATTTTCTTGGTTTGATTATCGCAGTAAAGGCTTTGCGGATGAACCTAAGAGAGGGTTGAGGATTGACTTAGTACTTGCCACTCAAGCGCTATATGATAAATGCGTCGGTGCAGGAATTGATTATGATATTAGAGGGATGGAAAAACCATCGGATCACTGTCCGATTTGGTCGGAATTTAATATTTGATTAACTTAGAAAGTTGATATTTATTTTGTGAACTGTCTGCTTAAAAGTAAACACTATTTATATCAAAACATTGATTTATTAGTGGAATTAAACCATGCTGAATCAACAGAAACGGTAAAGTCGTAATCAACAATGAAGCAAACTCTAAATACAAAATTTAATGAAATTTTATATGTACTTTCAACTATTATTTTAGGTAAGCCTGATCAAATTAGATTATCACTTGTTTGTCTTTTAGCAGAAGGGCATTTGCTGATAGAGGATCTTCCAGGAATGGGGAAAACCACCCTCGCTCATGCGTTGGCAAAAGTGTTAGGCTTAGAGTTTCAAAGAATTCAATTTACCAGTGATATCTTACCAGGAGACATAACGGGTTCATCTATTTATAAGCGCTCGAATGAAAGTTTTGAGTTTCATAAAGGACCTATTTTTACCCAAGTAGTCTTGGCGGATGAAATTAATAGAGCTTCGCCAAAATCCCAAAGTGCACTATTAGAAGCAATGGAAGAAGGGCAGGTGACAGCTGATGGAGAAACTTACCAATTACTGAGTCCCTTTTTTGTGATAGCAACTCAGAATTCATTTAATCAAATTGGTACTTACCCGTTACCGGAATCGCAATTAGATCGTTTTTTGATAAGGGTTAAATTGGGTTTTCCGCAAAGAGATTTCGAGCGTCAATTATTGTCGGGAAATGACTCTAAACAGCAAATTAATCAATTGGAGGCAAAAATTTCTATTGAAGATTTGAAGGCTGCACAAAATACTGTTAAAAATATAACGGTGAGTGATGCACTATATGAATATTTGCAAGATCTGATTGATGCTACTCGTGAAAGTAATCAGTGGGCGCATGGATTGTCACCAAGAGCTGGAATTTCTGTATTAAAAGCATCAAAAGCATGGGCTTTTTTACAGGGACGAGCATTTGTAATTCCTGAAGATGTACAAGCTGTTTGGTGTGCAGTAACGGAACATAGACTTCTCAGTGAATCGGTTGATAGATTTAATCAAAAAGGCTTAAACAAAGGCCCAGTAGAGTTGTTACTTCATCAAATCCCTATTCCTCGTTGATAATATTCTCAAAAGTAATAATGCTAAACTAACGCCGATCTGAAACTTGATTTTAAATTGATGTGTAATGAATAAACGAAATAAAAAATTTACTGTTAATCGTTGGTTTTTAAGTCGAATGAAAATTGATGATACGATTGCTCTCGATCAACGTTCGACTTATATTCTGCCGACTAAAGCTGGCTTTTTAATGGTGTTTATTATTTTTTTGATGATGGTTGCGTCTACTAATTATCAAAATAACATGGCTTTTATGTTAACTTTTTTAATATTAAGTATTGGCATTGTTAGTATTGTTTTTACATTTAAAAATTTGCAAGGATTAGTTTTTGAACTTGGTAAAAACCAATCGATTTTTGCGGGTGAAAAATTGGCTTTTAATTTTCATGTTTCCAGTCAGCTGGATACACCACATTTAGGTATTGGAGTAGGGTTTAATAAAAATTCTCTTTTTTATTTGGATTTACCCGGCTCAACTGATAAACGAATAACGAAACAGTTTGTTTTACCCATTGATGTCGTTAAAAGAGGTTGGTTTTCAGCGCCTAAAATCTATACGACGAGTTGTTTTCCATTTGGGCTTCTCAAGGTTTGGTCTTGGTTTAAATTCAAATCGCCAATTCTAATTTTTCCTAAGCCGATTGAACCTTCTGAGTGTGCTTTAAATAGACGAGAAAGTGATGAGGAAGGCGAAAAAGGCCGTCAATCAGTCATTGATGATATTGAGTACGATGGTGTTAAAGCCTACCGAGTGGGTGATCCAATATCGCGAGTAGATTGGAAGGCGACAGCAAAAGAGCGAGGGGTATATATCAAATCATTTACCTCGCTAACAAGCCGTGAAAGCGCATTTAGTTGGGATGATTTTCAGAATGTAGAAGATGAACTTAGGGTTAGTTACTTATGCTATTTGGTATTAAATGCTAACCGTTTAAATCAGATTTTTTCTTTATCGTTGCCTGGCCGGATTATTGAAAAGGGGAGTGGTGATACCCACTTACACAATTGTTTGTCTTTACTTGCGTTATTCAAGCTTGACGTACTAATAGAATGAATCAGGTTTCAAAGCAAACACTAAAAACTCTAACCAATGATCAGGTTTCTATTGAGGAAATTAATGCACGTCCAATTAATCTAATCCATGTATTGGTTGCACATCAGTTAGTTCTTAGCGCTTTATACTTTTTTTTGCCATTTTGGATTTTTATTTTTAATACATTGGTACTTGGCTTAGTTTACTTTAGTAAAACCAGAAATAAGTTTAAACTTGTTCGAGGGGCAAAGGTACTGCTTACATTTATTGCCGTTGCAGGTGTATTGATTTCATTTCATCGACTTACTGGGAGAGATGCAGGTGTTTCATTAATAGCTATTATGTATGGTCTAAAAATAATTGAAATAGAATCCAAAAGAGATGTTTATATTTTAATGTTGTTAGGTTTCTTTTTGCTTTTGGCGGCGTTTTTATTTAGTCGTTCACCTTTCATTGCTCTTTATCAGTTTGTACCAGTTATGGCGATTCTTTATGCACTGCAATCTATTCACACAACACAGTTACCTAAAGCTTTTAAATATGCTGATTTAAAAAGTAATCAAGGTTATTTTAATAGCGCTTTATTTTCCTCTTCTTCAAAATATTTATTCAAGCAGTTGATTAAATACTTAATGTTGGCGTTACCGCTCATGATCCTTTTGTTTTTATTTTTTCCTCGATTATCGGGCCCTATTTGGAAGATGCAAGGCGATAAAAAAGCAACTACGGGCATTTCAGATTCGATGACTCCAGGAGAAATAAGTTCACTCCATTTATCGGACAAAATTGCATTTCGGGCTAGGTTCAACGGTAATGAGCCTAGCGGGAATGAATTTTATTGGCGAACTTTAGTTTTAGATACTTTTGATGGTTTAACTTGGACTCACGCTAATTTTGAGAAAAGTGATGACTGGATCAATGAAGAACAAGTACCCTTTAAAAAAGTGAAGTTTTTATTAAAGGGTATGAATAAAAACGAGAAGCAATATCATTATGAAATTGCTCTCGAAGGCACACAACAGAAGTGGTTAACTTATTTAGATAAACCCAGCCGAATTCAATCAAATGCGATTGTCTTTAATGATTTTTCAGTTTCGTCGAATAAAAAAATTTATTCTCGAGTAAAGTATAAAGCTGAGTCTCAAACAAGTTTAAAACTAACTTTACAGCTAAGCGACTCTTCACGACGTATGAACACTCATTTACCAGAAGGCTATAATCCTCGCTCAGTTGATTGGGCTGAAGAAACAAGAGCAAAACTTGCAAGCGATGAGCTATATATACAATCGATTTTACAAAGGATCAATCAAAGTGAATATTTTTATACATTATCCCCCCCCATTATGGATGAAGATTCAGTTGATAGTTTTTGGTTTGATGAGCAGAAAGGTTTTTGTGAACATTATGCTGGAGCGTTAGTTTTTATGGCCAGAGCGGCCAATATTCCAGCACGCGTGGTCATTGGTTATCAGGGAGCTGAGAAAAATATTCTTTCTGATTATTGGATTGTTCGGCATTTAAATGCACACGCATGGACCGAAATTTGGTTTGCTAATAAAGGTTGGATACGAGTTGATCCTACCGCAGCTATCGCTGAGCATAGAATAGAGGAGCAGTTGCTCACGGATTATTCCCAACGGAGTAGTCTATTTGAGTCTTTTAATTTTGATTCCATTGATTTGGAAGAGATAGGCTTTTCTAAACAACTTGAGTTTTGGCTAGATCAAGTGAACTCTGGCTGGAATGATTGGTTTTTAGAATATAATCAAATATTACAACAAAAACTAATGGCGAATTTAGGGTTAGATAAGTTGAGTCGTGAAAAAATAGCTTTATTGAGCTTATTCTTAATTTTTGGTTTTATGCTTTTGATTAATATTAAATGGAAAAAGAATACTGTTAATCAGAGTATTTTAGCCAAATCAATACAATTATTAATGATTAAACTAGTGAAACAAGGTATTAATATTTCTTCAAATCGTGGATTTGAAACGTTTTTAGTTCAATTGAAATCAAATGATATAGCGTTATTTTCTGGTTCTAGCAAGGTTATCCTTTCTCAAAATTCTATCCAAAATCTAGAAATATTACTCCAATATTATCAATCGATACGGTATGCACAAAATAACTGCACAATGAAGGAGCAAAAAGCTTTTTATGATCGAGTAAAAAAGCTAAAATTGACCAGAGCGACCGCTTGAATAAAAAATAAACTCGATTTGAGTGAAACCCTTCTCTTATTTGTGTGTCCAAATGGGCTGTTAAGCGGTATTTGAAAATAGTATTTAGAACATAATTAGTTATTTTGCAATTTGTTGGAGTTATCTTTGAAGTCTTTAAATTTAAACTATGTGAAAGTTTTAGGTGTTTGTAGCCTTTCATTTTATATTTCTGGCTGTGGTTTTATATATGGTGACGATGGCTTGATAAAAAGCCATGAATTTGATTACGTTAACGCGAAAGAAGGAAAAAAGCTTGAATTACCACCAGGGGTAGTCCATAAAAGCAAAGCTGATTTTACTCAACTGCCAGCTATTGGTAAATCCGCTGTCAAACAAAATCAGGGAAGCGAACTCGAACAATCTGCGCCTGTACAGATATTAGCGGTTCTCGAAAACACCCGGGCTGATAGTCAGTCGAGTTTACCTGCCGTGTATATTTTGGACCAAGCATTATTTGTTTGGGAAGCGGTACAGAAATTTCTTAAAAAATATAACATTGAAGCAAAGTTAAACGATGAGGACAAAGCAATCGTAATAACAAATTGGGTTGCTGTAGATGAAAAAGGAATTTGGATAGAGCTAGACGGTTCAGAAGAAGCGGAACTTGGCCGAGCAAAGTTTAGTTTTAAAATAGTCAAAAGTGATATACCCAATGAGATTAAATTAATCGTTGAGAGAAATGCCTCTGAGCATCGAGAAGATGAAGATGATAAATGGTCATCTGCTTTAGTCTCCTGGGCTGATTCAGCAGATATGATGAACTTGTTCCTGAGTTACTATGATAAACAAATTCAAATTAGGCAACATCAATATCTGCAGAAAGTTATGGCTGGATTTAAGGTTGAGCTTGGTCAAAATAATCAAAATGAAACGATTTTGGTAACCGAAGCTAGGCATTCTTTGGTTTGGGAAAAAACAGCTAAGGTTATGTTGGAACTTGGATTGACTATCATTGATAAAGACGTGAGACAAAATACATATTTTATGGAGTTAAAAGACCCTGAGCCAGGTTTCTTTGCTTCATTATTTGATGAATCTAAGTCTACTTTACCGATTGATGCTGGAACCTATCAAGTTGTGGTGGATGAATTTGGTGATAATAGAAGTATTTTAATTAGAGATGAGCAAGGCTTGGCGTTAGACTCTTCTTTAGTCGTCAAGTTGTTTCCACAACTAAGTAAACTTTTTGGTGATAGAAGATAGAGGATAAATTTAGTTTATGTTGAATTGTTTAGTGTTTACTTTGAAAAGGAAAAATTCATTGGAATTTCAACATTAAATGAATCTAGGTTTAGTGAGTTTGGAATCGGGGGAAATGACTCAATTCCTCTAACTTGCTTTAACACACCTCTATCTAAGTACCTTGAGCCGGAACGTTGAAGCAACGATAAATCAGTGATTTTACCTATAGCATTAACTGTTAATGAAATGATAAGGTCTCCCTCATGATTCTTTTGAAGTGCTTTTTTTGGGTATTTTTGGTTCTTTTTTACGTGGTCTATTAGTTCCCTAGTATATGTACCACTGATAAGATCATTATCAGGAAGGTCATCACTCGTGGAGGCCGCTTCCAACCTATCAATATTATTTGAATCATCAGAATTTGTTAAAGTTTCCAAATTTATTTCGTCAACCTCAGTGGGTTTAAGTATATTATCAACTATTAGTTTATCTGTTTTTTTCTCGATTGTATTTTGTTCAAATGGACTTTCTTTTATTTCGTTTTTAAGACGTTGGATATCGGCTGGATCCACGAATAAATCAATTGGTTTGATAGCTGAACTATTGAGGTTACTAGGGGTTAACCCGATGTTAACCTTAAATAGTTTTTCTTTGTCCGCTAAGCCTCCATTTGTATCTTTGCTTGTTACGCTTTCGGGTAACTTTGGTTTAAACCCATCAATTAAACTCTGAGTTGAAGAGTCCAGAGCTTTAGACTTATTCTTAATTGGGTTACTTACAATTTTTTTGGCTGTTACACTATTTTTTTTTATACTTGGGTTGACCCTATTTGAGTTAATAGTTTTAGGTTTTTTTTTGTCAAATCTACTCAGTATTGCTACTAAAGATTCGTATTGGCTAATGATTTTTTTCTGCAAATAGTCGGTATTTTTTCCTGTGATACCTATATTAAATAACTTGCTGGGTGGAACACTACCATACCAAGTATTGAGTAAAACTGAGTAAAACTGAGGATTTTGTATTAGTAAAAACAAGCTTCCATTTAAATAAACTTTGGTTCCTTTGTTTGGAATATAAACAAGGCTAATCTCATCGCCAGCCTGCATTGATTGCTTAAATATTTTTGTAAACCGAACGATTTCCTTAGTTAAAGGCTGCCAATGTGATTTTTCATTGTTCATCGCAATTCGTTGCTTCCATAAACGAGCAACTTTACGTGTTGAATAGGCTTGCAAGAACCGCAAACTCATTTTTTTTGTAACTGCTGTGTCGTAAAGTAATTCAAATCCATCTATTTCAGAAGGTGCAAACATAGCGCCTATGAATATCTCATTTCTAAGTTCTCGATGAATTGAGATACCGAATAAATTAAGTGCAGTACCTTCTAAATTGTTTGATTCAAGAGCAAATATATTTGATGGTAGAATATGAATAATAAGCAATAAATGTAAGAGTGATTTAATCATTTTAGTGCAATCAAATAGTTTTGATTTTGTTAATTTAAAATGCGAAAAAAACGAAAACATTTTCGTTAAAACTCCGAAATATTAGATTCATATTAATGTTTGGTAAGGCACTTTCATTAAACACTGCAAGAAAATATGACGGAGTTCACAAAATATAATGAAGTTAGCGAAAAACCGTTACTTATAAGTACCTTAAGACGAGATCATATGATGAATAACCTTGATGAAGCAAGCCTTATATAAAAGCATTTGCTTACAATTTCACTCTTCTATATGATAGATAATTGCAAAGACGTTTATTTCACCCTCAGGGCGATAGGCGAGACAGTTATTCATGACAAAATCATCGCAGTAATGCTATAAGATAACAGGGTAAATATTACCTTAAATAATCGATAGATAATCGATAGATAATCAAATGATAACCGCTAAAATAATGCAATCAACTATTTACAAACTGACAAGGGATTGAAATACTAAATTAGTTTATAAGGTTTTTTCCCTGATGAAAAAAATACTCGTTTACTTCAATGTTGTTTTATTGATCTTGCTTAGCTTTTCCTCTCTTGTTCTGAGTGAAGACTTATCCAGCTATGTACCTCTAAAAAAAGCTAAAATCCTAGACAGGACTTTAATTCCAACCGGACATGGTTTAACTAAGTTTCTAAACAAAGAGTATTATTTAGCTCGTTTTTCAATCGATGAGACCGTTTTTTATGGTTCTATAGACGACTTGATTTATATTGATGCTGCCCGTCGTATGGAGTTTAAGTTTGTTTCAGATAAAGTTTCTGGAAGAACCTTTTGGCGACGATTGTCTCAAGGGATGAAAATTAATAATGAGCGAAAAGCCTTAAAAGATAACTTGGTTTTTGTTAAACGATTGCAGTCTTTTTTTAAACGAAAAATAAAAAAAGGTGATGTCATCCGTTTTGACTATCATCAAGATTTTGGTACGCGTGTTTATCATAATAAACGCTTATTGGGAGAAATTAACGACTTAGGTGAAGTTAGCGATTCTAGAGAATTTTACAGATTTATTGTAAATGTCTGGTTTGGTAATAGACCACCTTCCAATCGTTTCAAAAACGGCTTACTTGGAAGAAACGGTGATGAGTATGCTATTAATTTACAACGACGATTCAACGCTGAATAACTGTTTCCGTATATTCTAATATTTTATAGTTTGGATCTATCCAAACTATTGTGTGCAACTATTGGATCGCTGACTAAATACCTGTATCTTTACTGTTCTTATCTAAATGGTCATTTTTTTGGCCAATCATTAACGTATTACATTAACATTGGAGAGTCATTATGGGCGTACTTGTAGGTCGCGAAGCACCAGATTTTACGGCAGCAGCTGTTTTAGGAAATGGCGAGATTGTCGATAGTTTTAACTTAAAAGAAACTATTAAAGGGAAAATGGCAGTCATTTTCTTTTATCCTCTTGATTTTACTTTTGTTTGTCCGTCTGAATTAATCGCTTTTGACCATCGTTTAAAAGACTTTACGGATCGAGGCGTGGAGGTTATTGGTGTTTCAATTGACTCACAGTTTTCTCATAATGCATGGAGAAATACCGCAATTAATGATGGTGGTATCGGTCAAGTCGGCTATGCCTTAGTCGCCGATGTAAAACATGAGATTTGCAAAGCTTATGATGTAGAGCATCCAACTGATGGTGTTGCATTTAGAGGATCATTTTTAATTGACCAAGAAGGCAACGTACGTCATCAAGTGGTTAATGATTTGCCTTTGGGCAGAAATATTGATGAAATGTTACGCATGGTCGATGCATTAAAATTCCATGAAGAACATGGTGAAGTTTGCCCTGCAGGTTGGACTGAAGGCGATAAAGGAATGGACGCTTCACCTGATGGTGTGGCTAAATATCTTTCTGAAGAAGCTGATAAATTGTAAACCTAACTAGCAATTTGAATCAAAACCGGACTTGTTCCGGTTTTTTTATGCCTAAACTGAGATCCTTGACTAATATTAATAGATTAAGTCGTAATAAATTGAATTGTAATTCATAGGTAGTTTGAGGTTTTCATGTCGTTTTTAGCAACCGCTTTAATAAAAAATCTGTTTCGATTGAGCATTGTGTGTAGTTTTTTATTCGCATTTCAATGTGGTGCTTTTGCTGTGCCAGATAATGTACAAGATGTTTTTGTACGAAATACTTGTTTAGATTGCCATTCGGGAGCTACGGTTTCAGGTAGTTTATCTCTTGATGATGCAACAATATCTGAAGCCTCCTTAATTAACATTGTTTCAAACTGCAGCAATGTTGGTGATATTTTAGTTTATCCTGGAGATATTAATGCGTCTGTTTTACATCAGAAGCTAACAAATGTAGGAATTGCCTGTGGTGGTGTTATGCCTCCAAGTGGAAACTTAATCAGCTCGGCTGATCTTGCTATTATAGATAACTGGATAATATCAATTGGTTCTGCTCAGCAATTTGGCTTGTTGACGCTTCAAGAAGCAAGTATTGATGTAAATGAGGATCAAACTGAGATTATTTTAACCGTTAATCGAGAGTTAGGTAACCAAGGAATAGTCACAGTTGAATTTATCGCCAGTAGAATTGCTGGAGATTCCGCAGAAAATGGTACCGATTTTACAGAGACTACTGGTACTTTAACTTTCGCTGATGGTGTAACCACGCAGCAAATCACCGTGCCTATAATTGACGACGCCGTATTTGAAGGAACAGAAGTTTTTACAGTTCAGTTAACCGCAGGAAGTGAGACTGGCGGAGCCGTCATTGGGGAACCTAATTTAGCCAAAGTTAATATTAGAGACAATGAATTAGACGTCAACCCCGGTACATTCTTGTTTTCGAGTGTTTCATACAGTGTCGATGAAAATGTGGGCACTGGAACTATTGAAGTAACCATTTTGCGTGTATTTGGTGCAACGGGCGAAGTTTCGGTTACTTATTCAACTTCTGATTCTGCTGCTATTTCTGGTAATGATTATCAGGCAACGACTGGAATCTTGGTTTTCCCTGAGGGCGATAAAAACGAGACGTTTTCCATC
>JBLIBL010000006.1:0-72969 GCA_047633355.1 Polaribacter sp. | reverse complement strand
AGATGTCTTTTGATAGGATAACTAAAATAAGAAGCCCGAATCTCATCGCAGTTTGCTCCTACTAACGGATTTGATGCCATAAATTCGAACCCTTCGTTCAAATAATCAAGATATTTATCAGCTTGATAAATATACCCAAATTATCAAATGAATAGATCCATATATCAATTAGGTGATTTTCGGCTGCCAAGTTCTTAACAAGCTTTTAACAAGTTCTTGCATCACTCGCTTTCCAATTCAACTCTATTTCTTGCTTTTAGCTTGATATCTTCTATATCCAATAGTCTCGAATTACGTACAAATCAACGAAAGAATCAACGGGGTCAGTAATCGATTTCTTATAAATCAATAATAACATTAAGCTCTAGGACGAATTTATTAGTCATTCATATTTTTCCGCTAGATATTAACCGCGATACTGCCTATATTATTCTTTTAAAACTTCATCATCATCCTGAAGAGGATCACCGCTTTCAGCATAAACAAATTCACTCAAATGTTCTTTAACATAATCATCTGTATTTTTTGAAGAGTCTGGTTCTTTCAATATTCCATCACTTGGCTTTATCTTTACACCATCTTTCTTAAAACGACTAATCATAGGTAGTAATTTTTTAGCGATTTTTTCATTTGGTATATCTAGAACATATTGCATAACCATTCTCCTAAATCAACTTGACCAGATACAAGGCACATTTAACAACAAACAAGCTATTTTGCCCTATTCTTAACTAACCTTAACACTCATCAACTTAAAAAACACTTTTAAATCAAACCCTTGTTTTGGCTCTAGGCTTTAAATAAATCGTCATTCTTGAACTCACCTCGGGGTCAGGTCTTTCGATGCCACATTGTGCTAATGGGAGTTGGTGCTAATGGGAGTTGCTAGTTGCAGGCATATTTACAGACTGCCACAAAATAATTCAACTTTTTTTCTTTATCTCTTTCTAACGACTCTAAGCCACGAATTCGATTCGCTAACCCTCTCGCCTTTTGATATTAGTAATTAATTATTAGCGATCAACTCTTGGCAAATCAATTTTATGTAAGTTTTAACAGCTTTATAATGTTTATTATGCAATACCACTTCAATCTTATTCCAATCTAAATTAAGGTAATCATGAATTATTGCATTTCTCATCCCGATAGCCCCGCGCATATCATCTAGTTTTGGTTCAAGGATTGACAATATTTCATAAACTCTTTCTAGTCTGGCTCTCGCTTCTGATGGAACTGGTTTTTGATGCGATTTTAAAAAATGCTTTGAACAACCTATTGCGCTTTCTACTATTACTTGAATGCTCCTTTGTGCTGCGTTTTTTTCAATAAACGTAAGAGGTCTCTTATTGGCAATATCACTCAACTCATTCAATCCAGCGATATGTTGTTCAACTTGTTCAGTTATAGCGAACACATAAGATTCGTAATTACTTTCCGTGTAGTTTGTATTCATATCTATAACTTTCCCACAACGACCATACTCGCTGTTGTTCGCTATGTAACCTTAAGTCATGCTTGCAAACAAACACCTTACCTTCATTGATTACTGAGTAAGCCAAAGGTACTGGAATGTGATTAATATCGATAATAGATATAGTCGCTCCCGTATTCTCGGACCATTCAAAGGCAATTTCATCACATTGAAAGTCAGTCAGACACTTTTGGGTTTTTTCCGTATTAAAGGCTATCGCGATATCAAAATCACTATCTTTGTTGGCGGTGTCTTTTACTCTGGAACCATAGAGCCATATTACGTCAATACTAGAATCTTTTGACGCCGAATTCTCAATGATACTTAATACAGTCTTTTGATTCATCATTTTAATTTAGGTTAAAGTTGCAAGTTGCAAGGATTTACGCAACTTCGAAACTAACAACCAAATTATTTCTTCTCATTCTCGTAATAATAAATCGAGGCTAACAGCTAAGCGCAATGGTATCTCGTAACTTCTATCTACCCCTGTCATCCCGATGAATAGAAAATACGAGTCAGTCTCATTTAACAATAAACAAACTGTTTTGTCCTATTCTTAACTAACCTTACGCTCGTACCTTAAAAATCATTACCAAATCAAATTCTGATTCTTTTATCTTTAACCTATTTTGCTAATTACTTACCACAGCGCTACGCGGGGCATGCTAAGTTTCTAGTTTCTTATTTATAAGTCTTTTGTAATACTACAATCGCTTTATCACTAAATACTTCTAATTCTTGATAGTGCTTATTTCGAATAACATCTTCTATAATCATTGGGTCAATATTTAGGTAATCATGGACTAATCCATTACGCATACCTATTATTTTTCGCCACCTAATCAACTCATCACTTGATATCTGGTTGTTTTCCTTTAATAAAGAGAAGGTTTTATAAGCATCACTTGCACTATCAACTTGAAGAGTCTTCAACCAATGCTTGGACAAACCAACACATAACTCAGTAAATATTTGAAGTACGCGTTCAGTAGCACGATAATCTCTTCTACGAAAATTATCATTTAATAGATCTTGTCTTAACTCATTTAGCTCGGAGAAATATTGACTTTTATGTTTTTCTGCTTCAATCAAATAAAGCTCTAATCCCTTATTCTTCATAAGCTAACCTGCAGTAGTTGATTCACTAATCTTATTTTCAATCATTTGAAATTCATATTGGCTATATATTCTATTTTGCTCTCTATACGCACGTAAGGTTTCAGTTTGATAGATGATTTCACCATATTCTACAATATTAAAACTTAAATAAACTGGTACCAGGTTAATGTCGACCAAGCTAATCTTATTTTGTGGTAAAACAAGTTTTTCAGTCCACTCAATGGCTAACTCATTTGGCCGTAAATATTTATCTGTGGAAGACAAATCAAAATTCTTAAAGGCTATTGCTAGATCAAAATCACTATTATCATTATAGTTATCACCAGTTCTTGAGCCATACAACCAAACAACATCTATATCTGAATGTTTTGATGCTAATTCTTTTATTGTTTTTAATACTAATGTTTGTATCATTTATCTCTAGCTCGATGTTCGCCCTTCGACTAAAAGACCAGATACAATTTTGTAATACGGGTCAGTAATAGGACTAATATGTAAATATGGGTCAGGCTCATTTTACAATAAACAAGCTATTTGGCCTATCTTAACTAACCTTAACGCTCGTAAACTTAAAAACCATTTCCAAATCAACCCAGCTATTAAGTTGCTCACCCCACACTATAAAATAATGACCTAGACTTGTTTTCCAGTATTGGTTTTCTGCTTTAGATTTTCTAGCCTATTGAATCAAAATAAATCTAAATAGTTGGTTGAATTAAAATCTCGGATTCAAGCAATACAAAACCAACCTCCATGATTACGAAAAATTTATTTTTCTTTCGGTACGTTTCTAAAATGCCGAATAAGCACTATAATCACCGCTAACATGCCACCTAACATTAACCCTAAAATAACAATTAACGCCCGTTTAGGTTTCGCTTTTTCTTCAGCCACTTTAGCCGGACTTAATGTTTTAAACACATATTCATCACTCACTTCAGCCAGCATCAATGTTTTAGTTTGTTCTTCTATCAATTGGTAAAAAACAGACTGCATATCTGCAATGTTAGTCTCTTGTATTTTATCATTTAAATAAGCAATGCTTTTAGTGGCCTCTTCTCGATCTTGTTTTTGAATATGCGCATTAATTGCTTTAACTAATTTGTCTGCCCACTGTTTTGCGATCTCAGGCGAATAATATTCTACTGATAAGCTAATCAAACCACTGGTTTTATCTTGACTGATACTCACTCTACCTTTTAACTCTTCAAATAATTCCCAACTGCTTGGCTCCGCTTTTTGTCCTTTAGATGCATCAAATACTCGCACCCATTGTTTGCTTTCACTATCAAATAATTCTGGATCAATAATTAGTTCATTTAACGAGCGATTCCAACCTTCTGCAGCAAACACTTCAACCTGAATATTATTATCCTTAATAAACTGTTCCAAAAAACCCCAAGTCTTCATTATTTCCATTGCAACAACCGTTTTATCTTCGGCTCCTCCGCTACCTAGATTAATACCTGCTAGTGAAGCTAGTCCACCAAACTGACCAGCCAATTTCGATAATGATGAAGAGCTAGAAGAAGACGCAGGTGCCAACAAAACAGTCGATTTATATTCATCGGGAACAGACAAAGCATAAAAGAAAGATACGACAGCAAAAACAAAAGTAATGGCAATTATTAACCATTTACCTTGCCAGATAGCGGACCATAATTCTTTTAAATCGATTTCGTCGTCCGATTGAAAAGAATCAGGAGCAAGGAGCTGGGAGCGGGATGCTAGGATTGCCACTTGAGCTTTTAAATCTGCATTCTCTTGTTCTAGGTTTTGATTATCTTTATTCATATAATATTCTATTCAATTTAATTTAATTTAATTTAATTAAAATAATGAGTCCAACTAACTTGTGCACGATATCGCTCATTTTGTCTTTCATAACTATCAAATATTTTGTCAGTTAACTCTAATTCAACTTGAACTTGGTTATTTTTATTCACTTTTAAATCCCAATTTATCGCTATTCGTGTAACTTTTACAGGATTAAAACTAAGGGTATTCTGGATATCAGTCATATTTGATACTAATGAATCATTAATATTTAATGATTGAATCTTTAGTTCTATACTTTGATATCGATCAATATTAGCAATTAACCCAAATGTAGTCACTTTTGATTGACTATCGTAAGTTGAACCGATGCTTCGCTGTTTGAACCTATACCCAGTTTGGTAATAATTATCAGAGTAGGTTAACTCAGATTGAACATCACTTGTACTATCAGTATATTCCAGATAAGTTCGCCATTGATTATCAAAGGCCAAAAATAAACTGCTAATTCCAAATATAATACTGGAGTAACGCTCAAATCCTTCGTCGGTTACTCCCGCATAAAGGTTAGTTGGCATACCAATATTGCTGGTATATGGCAGACTCCATCTAAAATCAGCTCCAACAATAGTTTTATCTTTATTATTGACTAAATTTATCGGCGTATCACCAGCAGATAAACGCGTCATTCTAATACTTGTTTCCAAAGAACTTAATAATTTTGTTGAAAAACTAACGCCCGAAAATATTGGATAAGCAACGGTCCGCTCTCTTTCTAAGCGTGAAATAAAAGCAGTCACATTCCAACTACCAAACCACTTTAAAAATTCATTCTCGCTTTCGTTAGTGTAGTTGCGGTTTACAAGTAGTCCTAATGGTGCTTTTGCATTGTTGGATAAAAGGTTACTGCTATCCCAAGAAGAGCCCCACCACTTTTCGACTTGTCCAACGCTTGCTACCCAATTACCTAAAACTGTTGAAACATACGAGCCTTCATAACTTATGGTTTCATTGTCAAAAGGGTCTAAAACTCGAGAAACTTCTACATTCCAGGCAATATTTTTACCTGTTTGGCTTGACAAGGCTCTTAACTCAGATTTACCTCTTTGTTTGTCTCCAAACGACCGAAGAACTTTCTCACTATTACTGATTGTCAAACTGACCTGTTTATTTTTCTTATTTGAAAATGCTTTTTTACTCGCATTTTTTACTCGCCAAAATACTGATTTATATTCATTTGGGACGTTATTTATGTCAGTATAATCAATATTCTTAATTATACCCGACCACATCAAAGGGTAAGTCGTTATAGGAACCGTAATAATGCCAATATCAGCAAGTGTTTCGATATCCGCTCGTAGGCTTAATTCAGAGGTATTGATCCAAGGTTGACTAAAACTTAGTGAGCTCCACCCTAAAGAAAAAAGGTAACAGCAGAAAACTAAATATTTCATTATTCGAGTTACAGGCTATTAACTGCTGCAGCTCCTAACGCCATCTGATAAATAATTTGGCTCACATTAGTCCAAAGCGTTAGCGTCTTAATCCTATCAGTATCAAGCGGTACAACGATTGTATCACCAGGACTTAACATTTCATTTTGGTGCCCTAACCAACCGGTTTGACTGGGTAGAAATACGCTACCATTAGCCTTCACCACATAAATACGATCATCATCGCCTCTAGGCGTTAAGCCACCACTGTTTTCCAAATAATCATCTAAAGTCCATCCTTTAGTAAAAATATGAGAAGTTGCGTGCTGCACTTCACCAAGAACGGATATTTCTTGTCGATAGCCTGGTATTGTTAAGAAATCGCCGTCTTTTAACTGAATATCATCTGTAGAACCATTCATAATGCCTTCCATTTTAATCACTAGGCGACCAATCGCTTCAGTATTGGAAAGTGCATTTAATAAATCTTCAGAATCTTTGATTGCACCGACTTTACCCCCTGCGGCATCCTCTAGTTGACTTGCTGCAATATCAGCCTTCATTTGCTCCTGTAAAGCTTTTAACTGTTTTTCTTCTAATCTTTTTAAATCTTTGCGTGTAAAAACGGATGCAGAAATATGCGCCATATTTGTAAAACCGCCAGCTCTAATTATTACTTGTGATAACGTCTCACCTCGTTTAAATTCATAGCTACCTGGAAATTTAACCTCGCCTTTCAAAGTGACGCTGTGGTTCTCTCGGTAATCAGGTGTCGTATAAATCGCCAACTTATCTTTTGGACTTAGATAAGTTTCACTTTTATCAGTTAACTCATTGAATAAGTTGACATTTAAATGCTCTATACTCGCGACTTCAGCATTAGATAAGTCTTGCCGAGTTATTTGCGCGTTACCTAAATAAGAAGCTTCCAATAAGCCGCCCGCCAATAAAACTAAATCTCTAACTTTCATATTGTGAGTATATGGATATTTCCCTGGATAACGCACATTTCCATTTACATTTACAATATGTGCAAGCCTACCTTTCATATCTTGTTGTTGTAGCTTGTTATTTACCGATTTTAATACCAATAACCTTGAATCACTACTTTTGAAGGTTAATATTTCATCCATTGGATTTAATTCAATGTCGCTCGAAGGATCTCCATTTAATAATGCTTGAATATCAAAATGC
Source organism: Polaribacter sp. (assembly GCA_047633355.1). Lineage (GTDB taxonomy): Bacteria > Pseudomonadota > Gammaproteobacteria > Enterobacterales > Kangiellaceae. The sequence continues at coordinate 65,973 of JBLIBL010000006.1, read as the reverse complement.
AAAACGGAGTAATTTCTTAAAGGCATATCTTGACGAATGATTAAACCAATTTTCAAATCCGCATTATCTACAAATTCCTTTGCACTCGAAATTAAACTAGATAACTTTAGACCATTTTCCCACTTAACTTTTCTTTCTCGGTGAAATGCGCCAGTCAAAGTGACCACACCTTCATAAGTATCTAGCTTAGTACTTATATTAACGATATCACCATTTAACACTGGTTCAGAATTCGCTTTTTTTTTGGATAAATCAATATCAATAACGGTTGTAAATCCATTCTTACTATTTCTTGAAATACTCGATGAGTTAGGAAAAGCGTTAGAAGAATATCCCCCAGCAAGTTTGATTAACTCGGCTAAGGTTTGCTTACCTTTTAACTCATAAATGGCTGGACGTTTTATTTCGCCTTTTATTCCTGCAGTTAATCCAACGGTTGGTATATAAATTACGTCGCCCGGTAAAAGGCGTGAATCGTTGCTTGTATCGCCGTTTTGCAACAAAGCGTACAAATCTAAAGTGGTAATCACTTTACCTTGTCTTTTTAGTTGAATATTTCTCAGTGAACCAATCTCTGTGATACCGCCACTGACAAAGATAGCGTTTGTCATGGTTGATAAGGAGCTAACAGTATATGAACCAGGCTTGAAAGCTTCGCCTAAAATAAAAATACGAATAGAACGAAGGTCGGCTAACGAAATTACCGCTCTCACTCCGATCATTTGTTGTGAAACTTTATGTTGAATTAAATCCTTCGCTTCTGAATACTTTAGGCTTGAAACAGCCATTGGCCCAAGTTCAGGAAAATTAATTGAACCATCTCGGTTAACATTTAACTGATAACTTTGGTTCACTTTTCCTAATAACTGTATCTGAAAACTATCACCTGGACCTACAATGTAGTCAGAAGGAACCAGAATATTAGTGGTTGGTGCAAAAGTAGTTGGTACACCCGCAAAAAGTTCATAGCCGTATTTTACCAATTTAGTTTTCTTATCAACTAATCTTTGCTTGCTTGCCGGCGCATCAACAATTGCAGTCGTCTCGCCAATCACTCCTCTATCACTTGTTGTTATCACCGAGCCTCTTGGCAGTATTGTTTGAGGAATTGAAGCGGATGAGCTTAAATCGTTTTTAGAAACGCTTTGCAAAGAACTACATGCGGAATCAACATCATATCCAGCGGCTTTTGCCATTTGACGCTGTTGAGGCGTTAAATTATTACATTGGCTTTTTAATCCCGAAATATCTATTTCTGCAGCATTTATGCTAATTGAATAAACCAACGAAATTATAAAACAAAGAAATACTCGGTTGTTAGTCAATATCTTTAGGTTGGTAAAATTGAATGGCATAACTTTTTCCATATGAAGGAACTAAAACAAATTAAACGGTTATTATTGGGCAGTTACTCAAGACACGCTACCGCCCATGAGTTACGGTTCTCAAAAAGCCATTGGGCAAATACATGATTTTGTAATTCTTTAATACTGAAAGCCGCAAGTTAAACAAATTAAAAACTAATTCATTAACACGCGTTTAACAACGCGAACATCACTATCTGTAATTAAGCGCAGAATTATACACGATGGACGAATCAAGAAATAGACATAAACAAGACTAAGAAAGGTGAAATATGTCTTTTTTACATAAAAAAACACCTTTGCATTAATCTTACTGCTCAATCAGCGGATAAAAGAGACTTATCAAGTGATATATGATTAGATTTCCCTAAAAAACTCAATAAAATTAACGCTCTAAGCTCACCATCATCTTTTTGAAAAATGCCCTCTAATCCTTCAAAAGGCCCTGATAAGATCCTCACCTTATCGCCTGAATCCATTTTATTCAAAACTAGTATATTTTCGAAACTTTCGGCAGTTTTTAGCTCGTTGACTAAAGGCGTGGGGATTTTTGCGACTTTTCCGGAGAAGCGAATCCAATCCCTAATTCCGCGTGTGGAGCGCACTTTATGCCAATTAGAATCATCAGTTGCTAGTTGTATGAAAACATAACCACGAAATATGACTTCTTTAACGGTCTGTTTTTTATTTTTAACTATTTTTTCAATTTTAATAGTTGGGCAATAAGCTGAAATATTTTGATTTGACAGATGTTCAACCGCTTTAAACTCTTGTTTTGGCTTTGTGGCGGCTAAGAACCAATTGTGAGGTTCATTTTTATCTTTTTCTTGTTTATTTTTGTTTTTGTTTTTGTTTGTAATATCCATTATTTATTCAATCCATTTAAACAAAATTTACTACTTACACATATTTGTCTATTATTTCTCTAGCACTGTTATCTATCTAGTACTGCTATTTATCTAGTATTAGGTTCTTGCTGTGTAAATGCTCTAAAACCCCATCAACGCCGTCCTCTGAGTAAATTCGACCTATTTCTAGTTTTTTCATTTTCACGTAACTTATTCCTGTGACTAAAACATCATAAAGTTTCCAGTTCCCCTCTATCTTAGCCATTTTGAATGTGACATTAATGCTGGGTAGAAGTTCAGGCTCAATGAGAATGGTTAGGTGTCCTCGATTACCTTTTTTATTTTGTTTAGTTGATAAGAAAGTAAAATTTTGCTCATCGTAAAACTTCATCCCCTCGCGCACGTAACGATGCAAGGTTTGATTAAATGCGTTGATTAATTTAGTTTGTTTATCTAAAGGGGTTTTATTCCAATTTTTAGTCGTTAGCAACGCTTTAAGAGTCGAGGATGAACTCCATATTGGTAAAATTTGGGCATTAACAAAAGATTCTAGCTCTTTAGGATCACTTTTAAGTAAGTGCTTATTTTTAATAAGCAACTGATTCAAGTGAGTTAATTTGTTTTCAAAATACTGATCAAGAGGCGATTGTTCTGCCTGAATTGGAAAGAATGTCAGAGCCAACAAAGTGATGATTAATTTTGTGGATAATTTTAGCAAAATTGTATATGTGGTCTTTTGAGTTGGCTGTTTTAAGTAGACTGTTTTAAGTAACTCGTTTAATAAGTTTAAATTGGTGGACCTAGAAAGACTCGAACTTTCAACCCCCGCCATGTCGAGGCGGTACTCTAACCAATTGAGCTATAGGTCCATAATTTTGAAGAAATGTTCAATCACTGATCGATTTAACGGCGCGAATGATATCAGATAAAACGAATGGTGCAAGCTAATTCAACAGCAATGTTAACTCAATACCAGTTTAACCTTTATCATCCTCGTCATAACCCATAGGGTTATTACTTTGCCATCGCCAGGTATCGTTAACCATTTCATCTAAACCATACTCGGCTTTCCAAGACAGGGTACTATAGGCTTTTGCAGGATCCGCCCAACATTCGGCAATATCCCCAGTCCTTCGCTCTACAATTTCGTAAGCCACTGATTTGTTAGAACCTTTTTCAAATGCTTTAATCATTTCAAGTACAGAATAGCCTTTACCTGTGCCTAAATTAAGCGTGGTGACACCTTCGATATCACTAAATTTTTGCACTGATTTAACATGGGCTCCGGCTAAATCAACGACATGAATGTAGTCACGAATCCCCGTTCCATCGGGTGTATTGTAATCACCACCAAAAACAGATAGTTTGTCTCGTTTGCCGACAGCCACTTGACTGATAAATGGCATTAGGTTGTTTGGGATACCTTGTGGGTCTTCGCCGATGATGCCACTTTTATGAGCGCCAACAGGGTTAAAGTAACGTAATAAAACGATTTGCCAGTCTTTATCTGCAATGGATTGATCGCGTAAAATTTCTTCTATAAATAGCTTTGTTCTGCCATAAGGGTTAGTTGCCGAAGTTGCAAAGTCTTCTGTAATTGGAACGCTTGCTGGATCGCCATAAACGGTAGCTGAAGAACTAAAGACGATACGTTTGCAATTATTTGACTGCATTACTTTCAACAAATTAATAGTGCTGCCAATATTTTGCTCGTAATAATGTAATGGTTTTTCTGCAGATTCACCAACCGCTTTAAGACCAGCGAAATGAATAACACTATGAAACTGATGATCTTCAAAGACCTTTGAAAGTGAATTAATATCAGTTAAATCGACTTTATAAAATCGAACAAATTGATTGGTTAATTTTTCAACTCGTCTTAATGATTCTAAAGACGAGTTGCAAAGGTTGTCGACAACAACGACTTCAAACCCCGCTTCTAACAATATCAAACAGGTATGACTACCTATATATCCTGCGCCACCTGTCACTAATATTTTTTTGCTCATTTTAGTCCTTACAGTTTAATTTTTTCAATCCAATTCTTACAGTCTAGTTCTTACAATCTAGTTCTTACAATCTAGTTCTTACAATCTAGTTCTTACAATCTAGCTCTTACAATCTGACCATTAAATCTTAGCATAGGTGACGATAATATTTATACTGATCCCACCTGTATTTAGAATGTGAACTTATTATTGGCAAAATCTAGCTTAATTCCAATATCAGAATCGATACTACCGGCTAATATTTTTTCAGCCAGCGGGTTCTCTATCCACTGCTGTATTGCTCGCTTCAATGGCCTTGCTCCAAACGCTGGTTCAAAACCTCGATCAGCTATTGCAATTAGAGCTTCATGAGTATAATTAAACTCTATACCATTATCTAACAACCTTGCTTTTAATATAGCTAGCTGAATGGCAGCAATTGATTCTACATGCTCTTTTTTAAGAGAATGAAATATGACGGTTTCATCAATTCTATTTAAGAATTCAGGTTTAAAATAATCGCCAATCATTGAGTTTATTTTATCTCTAATTTCAGATACATCCTCATCAACGCCTGATTGCATGATCATTTCTGAACCAATATTAGACGTCATGATGATCACCGTATTCCTAAAATCAACGGTTCGACCTTGACCATCAGTTAACCGACCATCATCTAAAACCTGCAATAGGATATTGAAAACATCGGGATGCGCCTTTTCAACTTCATCCAATAGAATCACTGAGTAAGGTTTTCTCCTCACTAATTCAGTTAAATAGCCTCCTTCATCATATCCAACATACCCAGGAGGCGCTCCAATTAATCGGGCGACTGAATGCTTTTCCATAAATTCCGACATGTCGATACGAACCATTGCATCTTCATCATCAAAAAGAAAACTTGCCAAGGCTTTACTTAGCTCTGTTTTACCAACACCTGTTGGTCCTAAAAATAAGAATGAACCGTTGGGACGATTAGGATCAGACAATCCTGCTCTTGAGCGTCTTACTGCATTTGACACCGCAGATACAGCCTCATTTTGACCAATAACTCTAGTGTGTAAATGACTTTCAATTTTAAGAAGTTTTTCTTTCTCTCCTTCAAGCATTTTGTTAACCGGAATGCCTGTCCACTTAGAAACTATTTCAGCAATTTCGTCTTCGTCAACTTTGTTTCTCAATAATGTCATATCCTGCATTTCGACTTGGCTTGCCATATCGAGTTGTTGTTCAAGTTCAGGAATTCTGCCGTACTGTAATTCTGACATGCGGGCTAAATCACCCGCTCTTTTTGCTGCGTCAAGATCAATTCTTGCTCTCTCAAGGTCTGACTTGATGCTTTGAGTACCATGTAACGCGGCTTTTTCGGACTTCCAAACCTCATCTAACTCAGCAAAATCACGCTCCATTAATTGAATGTTTTCTTGCAACTCTAAAAGTCGTTTTTTAGAGCCACTATCGGTTTCTTTTTTTAGTGCTTCTCGCTGAATTTTTTGTTGTATCAAGCGTCGTTCTAATCGGTCCATTTCTTCAGGTTTTGAGTCAATTTCCATCCGAATATGGCTCGCACTTTCATCGATCAAGTCAATTGCTTTATCAGGTAATTTTCGATCCGCTATATATCGGTGTGATAATGTCGCAGCCGCCACAATGGCTGGGTCAGTAATCTCGACACCATGATGCACTTCGTAGCGTTCTTTTAAACCACGTAAAATGGCAATGGTATCTTCAACACTCGGTTCTCCGACTTGAATTTTTTGAAAACGTCTTTCTAATGCCGCATCTTTTTCAACGTACTTTCGATACTCATCAAGCGTTGTTGCACCAACACAATGAAGCTCGCCTCTTGCCAATGCGGGTTTTAGCATATTTCCTGCATCCATTGAACCTTCTGACTTTCCAGCGCCAACCATGGTGTGTATTTCATCAATGAACAGAATAATTTGACCTTCTTGCTTGGAAAGATCATTTAACACCGCTTTTAATCGCTCTTCAAACTCGCCTCTAAATTTTGCTCCAGCGATTAAGGCACCCATATCTAAAGATAGTACTCGCTTACCTTTAATACCTTCAGGAACCTCATTATTGATAATTCTTTGCGCAAGCCCTTCTACTATCGCTGTTTTTCCAACACCTGGTTCACCGATTAAAACGGGGTTATTTTTTGTGCGACGTTGCAGTACTTGAATAGTTCGTCTTATTTCATCATCTCTACCAATGACGGGATCCAATTTGCCTTGTTCCGCTAGCTCGGTAAGGTCAATGGTATATTTATCCAGTGCTTGTCTTTGATCTTCTGCGTTTGGTTCATCAACAGATTGGCCACCTCGAATTTTTTCGATTGCCTGCTCAACGGATTTTAAGTCCGCATTTAAAGATTTTAAAATATTACCTAAAACGCCCTTATCTTCAATCGCCGCTAATACAAACAATTCACTTGAAATATATTGGTCTTTTCGATCTTGTGCCAATTTATCGCAATGGTTTAATAATCGACCTAAATCGTTAGATATGTGAACTTCACCGGGAGTCCCTTCAACCTGCGATAAGCGATCAAGCTCCTCAGCAAGCTTGGAACGCAAACTATGTAAATTGATATTCGTTTGAGCCATTAAATGACGCAGACTTCCACCTTGCTGATTAAGCAAAGCAGTCATCATATGAATTGGCTCAATGAATTGATGGTCTCGTCCGATAGCTAAAGATTGAGCATCGGCAATGGCTAGCTGAAACTTGCTAGTAAGTTTATCCATTCTCATTTTAATATGCCTATAAAGTTATTGACTGATACAAATAAAATGGGGATTTTTTATTGTAATTCAACTAAAAATTCAGGTTAAGGTTCGAGAAAAGATTTAAAAAAATCAATTTATTCCAATAGATTTTGTTTGATCATTTTAATAATTTCTTCAACATAAGAATTACCTCTTTCAGAATAGTGAATAAGCCCTTCAGCTAACTTAGCCCCCTTAATTGGACGACCTTGCTGACGTAAACTTGCTCGAATTGCTCTCAGTGAATTGTAAGCTCGGTTGCTATTTAGATTTTTCATATAGCTTGTGACAGCATCTTGGATTGATTGAAATTTTTCAACTTCATGGACAGCATTATCATTTCGCTTTTTTGGAACTAATCCACACCCTTTTTTGAAACACCATTGACCAAATAAATTATTGGCTTCAACGGAAAATCGAGATGTCCCCCATGCGGATTCATTCGCAGCTTGAGCTAAAACAAGCGATTCAGGAATAATATCGATTCGTTTAGAAAGCTCCTCTAATTGATTCAATACATTTTCCGGTTTTAAACCGTAAGAAACGCCAAGTCGAATTAATTTTTTTCTCGATGTGTCAGAGTGATAGGTGTTATTTTTGACTTCATTAGAAAGCTTTTGAAATAACACTTGTTGATATTTTATTTTTTGGTTTGCTCGTCTAATTTTTGGTCGTAAAAAATCAAAAAATTGTTGTTTTTTGTCTTTTATATTATTTATTTTTGCAAAGTCAGGGAGTTTAGTTCTAGTGTCAAAAACATCGTTTTGCGAGCTATCATTAGAAACAAACTTCACGTCCCAATCATGTTGCCCTAATAAAACAATCATTAACAACAAAACCATAGCAGCATTTAAAACATAACTTTTATCTTTTAAAAATGCTTGGAAAATTATCTCTAAATAAGACTTCATTACGAACCTTTATTATTTGGTTTAGATAACAAAACACTGATAAAACAAAGCCTATTTATTAATTATCAGTAGCTATTGGGGTGTGTAGGATACTAGTTCGACGCGGTTACGGCCATTTGACTTAGCTTTATATAACGCTTTGTCAGCTTTTGATAATATTAGATTTGCGTCCGATGGATTAGGCGCTGTAACACAGGCAATACCTACGCTGATAGCAATTTTACCTAAAGGAGAACCATCGTGCAAAATATTTTGTCCGATGATGTTTCGTATTAATTTGTCAGCAGCATCTTTAGCATCTTCATGGGACATACCTGACAAGACGACAACAAACTCCTCACCACCAAATCGAGCAACAAAATCACTTGCCCTTTGAAACTCATTTTTTAATACATTAGCGATCGCTTTTAAACAAACATCACCTTCTAAATGACCGTAGGTATCGTTATAGGCTTTGAAATAATCGACATCACAAAATAGTACCGCTAAATTTGACTGCTCTCTAGAAGCCCTTCTCACTTCAGAATCTAAAACCTTATCAAAATATCGTCGGTTAGCTAAATTTGTCAATCCATCGGTAAAAGCTTGTTCAGAAAGTAGTTCGTGGTTTTCACTCAATTTTTGATGTGTCACACGTCGATGCTCTTCTTGCGCGCGTCTCGAAAAAGCCTCTGATATAAGTTTACTTAAGGGGGACATAAGTGCTAAATCTTCTTTTAACCATTGGTTTGTAGACGATTGAAAGTCAAGGCTCAGCCATCCCATAATACGATTATTATCACTTGCTGTATGCCGTTCCAAAGGCAAAACGATTGTGCTTTTCGCACCCACTTGAGCATAATGTTCTGATAGCCCAAAACAAGAAGTATCGGATGATGCTTTAATCGTCTGTTCGGGAGTTAAAAGTTGCATCTCTCCATTATTCAAATTTAAAAACTCAATCGCATCATTTTGAACTTCAATTTTTTTGGAAAACTGTTTGAGACTAGGACATTCACTTTTCAACCATTCCAAATAAATTTTAGCGCTACTTGATGTTCTATCAAACGAATAAATCGAAACGCGGTCAAGTTTGAAAAAACTCGCAGTTTCGGAAATAATAGATGTTAACTCAGTAGGAAAGTCAGCCAATTTAAAATTGATAAAACGGTAAGAATAGTTGTGTAGAATGTTATTCCACATTGCTTGATATTGCTGTTTTGCCTGCGCACTCTTTACATCACTAATATCGTCAAAAGAAAGTAAATATCGAATTTCTTTTGCATCATTAAAATCTGAATCAGCTGATTCAATACAACTTAAATGACAGTTAACTGGGATAGTTTCTCCGTCTTTCACAGTAACAACTGTTTCAAACATTTTTTGACTACCCGAATCATTTTTACCCACAACATGAAAATCTTGTGCAATGTTAATGATTTTTTGTTGAAAAGACGCTTTTAACGAAAGTGGAATAAAATCTAAAATTGAGGTTTTTAAATTTTTATTGGTTGCAAAACCTAACATTTTAGACGCAGAATGATTAATCACTTCAATATATAGCTGTTGGTCTAAGCTGATTAAATTACCAGGCAAATCAGTTATATTAGCAATCCCAGTTTGCCACATTGATTGCGATTTGGTCTTTGCGGATGCTACCGCCTTTTTGTTTGCGTTGAAGTCTGAGTTATCACATGAATTAAAGTCTGATTTAAAAGCTGACTCTGAGGAAGCACTATCAAAAGCATCGGTTTCATCACCGTCTTTCTCATTAATTTCTATCTGATTAAAGTCTTGACTATTAGTACTAGAGATTGGTTTATCAAAATCAGGTCTATCAAAACTAGGCCGATCAAAATCCAATCTATCTAAACCAGATCTATCTAAACCAGATCTATCTAAACCAGATCTATCTAAACCAGACCTATCCAAATTAGCCCTGCGACTATGGTCACTATTGATATGAGTCTTGCTATCGCTGTTATCACTGTTATCACTGTTATCGGCAATTCTAGTTCTTATCGACTCCAGCTCTGCAATTTCAGTGTCATGCTTAGCCCTTTCGCTAACGTCTCCATAAAACTGAACAAGACTTTCACCTAACTTATCTCTGGGTTTCAATTTATTCGGCGACTTAAAACCTGGTGATTCTCTTCGCGTTGTCTCTGTTTGGTTACCTAATTTGTCTAGTAATGAAGCCAGTGATGCTAAAATATCTTTATCTTTAACTCTACGGCTCAAATAATCACTGGCACCCGCTTTAATTAATTCAACCGCCAATTGGTCATCTCCTCTCGTAGCAATGATAACAACCTTAGAGTCTGAAATTTCTTTAAATTTACGCAATGAGGTAATCGGGTGAGTTTGCTCAAAATTGTCACTCAGGAAAATCAAATCGCAATCATGACGCTTTAAATAATCGAGGGCACTTACCAAACTATTTTGATGGCCTACTTGGAAGCCAAACAATGTTAAATAGTCCACTATTATAGATGAAAAGCTTGAATCAGAGTCAACGACTAGGAGTTTTTGGATTGTTTTATTGTTTAAATTAGGACCACGTAGTTGGGATTGGGGTGCTTTTGAATTAAAATCTAAGTTTTGATGTTTTCGATCGCTAGCAGGCAACGGAAATTGCGGGTCAAAAGTAATAGAATTAGCCTCATCTGTCTGTAAGCTGTTTTGGCTTTTATTCTGTATTAGGCTAGTCTGTCTTAAACTACTTTGTCTTAGACTACTTTGCTCAATATCACCCTTTCCTTGCGATTCCCGCACCTAATAATTCCTCCGATCCATTTGCTAATAAATTACGCTGTTCAGGCTAAAATAGCAAGCCATTTGTCGCAAGATTTACAGCTTTGAGAGCATATATAACGAGGAAATCTGTATGATAAAAAGATCATTCTAAATAGGTTAACTTTAAATATAAATATCCATTTTTAGGCATGAATATGAGTATAATCACTTCATTGATTAAACACATCACAATAATTTTATGAATCTTCTTCTTTTAAGTAGTTCTCGAGTTGGGACAACTGGTTATTTATCACACGCTGTCCCTCTAATTGAAAAATTTTTATCGGCAAAACATGCACTTACACCATTGAGAGTATTATTTATCCCGTATGCGGGCGTTACCATTGATTTTGAACAATATGAATCTTCGGTAAAAGAGGCTTTAAATAGCCTAAATATCGAACTTGTTTCAATACACCATTATTCTTCAAATAATGACTCGAAGAATAATGGTGATTCATATTTAAGTCCATCAGACTCAAGCGCACCAGATGCAAGCAAACCGGATGTAAGTAAACAAAACCTTCTAAAAGAACAATTTGCAAAAGCGGATTGCATTCTTGTTGGTGGCGGCAATACTTTTTCATTGCTAAAACAGTTATACAAATTAGATCTACTTAAAATAATACAAGATGAGGTTAAAGCCGGTAAACCGTATATCGGTTGGAGTGCGGGTTCTAATATAGCTGGGGCAACCATTAGAACAACCAATGATATGCCTATTGTGGAGCCTCCCTCGTTCGATGCTTTAAATCTGCTCCCATGGCAATTAAACCCCCATTATATCGAGACGAATCCATCGGGTCACAATGGCGAAACTCGACAACAAAGGCTAGAAGAATTCTTAGTCGCTAATCCCCAAAGTAAAGTCATTGCTATTCCAGAAGGCACTGCAATTATTTGCAAAAAAAAGAGTATGGTTTTTACAGAAGGCGAACAAAAAAAGAGCTTAGCTTATGTGTTTTCCGCAAATGCCAAAGTTTCAATCTCTACAGAAACCGATATTAGCCAGCTATTAGAAAACACCTCAAATTGACAGGCATTGAAGTCAAAAGGAAAATTATGCAATTTAAAGACGATAACATTTACAATGTCACTCGAGAAAGCGCGCCTTTTAAATTCAATGAGCAAGTTGCGTCGGTTTTTCCAGATATGATAGGGCGCTCGGTTCCTGGTTATCAAGCCGTTATCAAAATGATCGAAAAACTTTCTGCGCGTTATGTGAAGGCTAAAACCAATTGTTATGATTTAGGTTGTTCTTTGGGAGAAGCCTCTCTTGCGATTGACAAAGGAATAAGCGCTCGGGATGTTACTATTTGGTGTGTCGACAACTCAACCGCAATGCTTGACCGATGCCAATTTCATTTGGATTGCTATAAACATAACGCCTTAATAAAACTACAATGCGAAGATATCCGTTCTAGCAAAATAGAGAATGCTAGCATGGTTGTATTAAACTACACTCTGCAATTTATCCCGATTGAGGCACGCGAAACACTTATTAGTGATATTTTTAAGGGAATGAATGATGGCGCAATATTGCTGATTTCAGAAAAAATTAGTATTATGGATCAATCAGTTAATCAGCTTTTCATTAATCTTCATCATCAATTTAAAAAAGATAACGGTTATAGCGATCTAGAAATCAGCCAAAAACGAAATGCCCTTGAAAATGTTCTTGTTCCAGAAACTTTAGAATTTCATATCACTCGGTTAACAAATGCAGGTTTCAAGCATGTTAATTGCTGGCAACAACATTTAAACTTTGCCTCAATCATTGCAATAAAATAGTTCTTTCAACTTCTCTTTATAACTACTTTTACAACTTGTCTTACAATTTCTCTTACTAAATCCCTTACAAAAGAATAACTTATGATTCAATTCGATCAATTTAAAAAAGATATTGAAAATTCAAAAGCCTCATTTTGGCATGACTATTTTGTAGACGCTGTAAAGACCCGATATACAAATTATACGCATGGAGAAGTCCAAGAGTGGCAAGAACTAATTGAGTCTCTTCCTGATTTTAATGAGGTGAGCTTTGATTTGAAGTCACAGGTTCAAGTAAATCTAAGCGATGGCCGCGCCCTCACTGAAAACGAGTCAACGGATCTTACAAGCAAGCTAAAACAACTTCATCCATGGAGAAAAGGCCCCTATAGACTTTTTGATATTCAGATCGACACTGAATGGCGCTCAGATTGGAAATGGGAGCGTATAAAATCACATATTTCACCATTAAAAGGCAAAACGATCCTTGATGTCGGCTGTGGCAATGGATATCACTGTTGGCGAATGCTAGGTGAAGGAGCACAATTTGTACTAGGGGTCGATCCTTCTCAAAAGTTCCTCGCACAATTTTCTATCATACAAAAGTATGCTAATCAGACTAATTGTCATTTATTGCCTCTCGGCATAGAAGATATGCCCAAAGAGACTAAACACTGCGGTTTTGATAGTGTTTTTTGTATGGGGGTTTTATATCATCGTAAATCACCTATAGACATGTTGTATCAATTGAAGGATCTCTTATTAAGTGGTGGTGAGTTAATACTAGAAACATTAGTGATAGATGGCAACCAGGAACAAGTTTTAGTTCCCTATGGACGTTATGCACAAATGAGAAATGTTTGGTTTATCCCCTCCGTTGAAGCATTATCTTTGTGGCTAACAAAATGCGGTTTTAAGCAGGTTAAATGCATTAATGTTGAAAAAACATCCACAAGTGAACAAAGGTCGACTGAGTGGATGACATTTCACTCTTTAGAAAATTTTTTGATGCCTGGCAATGAAAATTTGACTGTTGAAGGTTATCCAGCGCCGAAAAGAGCGACATTTATCGCTAAAAAAGCATAACTTATGAAGTTATGCTCATTTAATAAGTAAATATTACCAATTTTTAATAAAATGTTTCACTTTTTTTAATCCTGTCTTTACTCTATTTTAACTGTGTTATTTTTTTAACGCTTTTTGTTTTAAGGGTTATAACTGGTTGTATTTTGTGCAGTTTACAACCATAGGATTTAATTTTTACCCAGCGTGATTTAATCGCTAAAGCGCCCGAAAATACTACGGTTAACGCCAGAAATGATTAAAATGTGAACAGGTTCCATCAATCTTTTTTAGTAAAAGATATCCTGTATATAACGCGAAAGGGAATTTTCAATTTATTGTTCGGGATGAATTGTATATCCAGAGGCACCCGAGAATGCATTTAACTACACAAGAAATACCAGTACACAACTTGCAGATTGGCATGTATGTGTCTCGTCTAGACGTTCCTTGGGTTCATACCCCTTTCCCGATTCAGGGATTCCATATTACAAAACATGAGCAACTTGAACAGCTAGCTGTTTATTGTAGCAAAGTTTATGTTGATCTATTTCTTAGTAATATAGATGTTAAGTCACAATTAACACTGACGCCAATAAAGCAAAGCAAAGTTAATAAATTTGACCCAAAAACTAAATTATTAATGGCCGAAAAAGCAAGATTTAAGCCGGCTGTTGAGCATTATGAAAACAGTTCTAAACTAAAAAAAGAAGTCATTCAAGTAGGCGAATTATTCACCCAAGTAAGTGGTCAAATGTCAATCATTTTCAGAGATATGATGCAAAACGGTTATGTTAACATTGCTGGCATAAGAGCTGCTTCATCGGAAATGGTAAAAAGCGTTGTCAGAAATCCCGATGCATTAGCATGGTTGTGTCGTGTTAATACAGAAAACAAAGCATTACATGAACAAGCTGTAAGAAGTGCTATTTGGGGTATTATTTTTGGTAGACATTTAGGCTTATCAAAGCATGATCTTAGAGACATAGGTACTGCACTTTTATTGGCACCCATTGGTAAATGTAAACTACCTAGAGAGCTTCTTTTTGGTGAACTTAGCGCTGATGAAATGATTACATACCAAGGGCATGTTGCGTTAACCTTGGAAGAAACTGAAAAAATGTTCTCTTCAAGCCACCAAGTAAATTACATACTATCAAGCTATTGCGAAAGAAATAATGCTAGCGGCTACCCTAGAAACTTAGTCGGCAATCGGATCCCGTTTTTAGCAAGAGTCTGCGGATTAGTTCAGTATTATGAAGAACTTATCAACCCTCTTCCCGGTAAAGAAGCATTAACTCCTGTAGAAGCGATTTCAAATTTATATAATGAACGTGGCAATTGCTTTCAAACAGAACTTGTAGAATCATTCATTCAGGCAATTGGTATATATCCAACAGGTAGTCTTGTAAAGTTAACCAATAGTGCGATCGGTATCGTCATGGAACAACCTTCAAATGCTCGCCTAAGACCTAAGGTTGTGATTATTAAAGATGGAATGAATACAACATTAAATAAACCTAAAGTTGTCAATTTAATTGATAATCCAATTGACAGATTTGGTATGCCTTTGCAGATCGAGAAAAGTCTAAGAAGTACGAGTATCGATATTGATACTAGAGAACTACATCACAAGTTATTTGCTAAAACTAAATGGTTGTCTTTCCTTAAAGTATCATAAGCCGAAACACATTTTTTGTACCAATAACAAAGCCCGCTATAGCGGGCTTTGTTATTTTTGATAATCTATTTTTTGGCAGATTGTATAAAATCATGCATTTGTTTAGATAAAACGTCGAGAGGAATAGAACCATTTTCCAATATTGCATCATGAAAACGGCGAATATCAAATTTATTACCGAGCTCCAATTCTGCTTGCTGACGTAATTCTAAAATCCTAAGCTCTCCTATTTTGTAACTCAATGCTTGCCCAGGCCAGCTAATATAACGGTCAACTTCAGTGGTAATGTTATGGATAGACAACGCTGAATTATCTGCTAATAACTTTATTGCTTGCTCTCTGCTCCATCCCATAGCATGGATACCGGTATCAATCACTAATCGCGCTGCGCGCCACATTTCATAACTTAACCTTCCAAAATCACTGTATGGATCTTTGTAAAAACCAGCTTCAAGTCCTAGTTTCTCACAATAAAGAGCCCATCCCTCACCAAAAGCAGAAATATACGAATAACGCCTAAAGTTTGGCAAATTACTTAATTCCTGGTTGAGCGAGCCTTGCAAATGATGTCCTGGAACCGCTTCGTGTAAGGTTAAACTTTCTAATACATAAAGAGGTCTTTTATCCAAAGCATAGGTATTAACCCAATATGTACCTGCTCTATCGCTATCTAATGGCGCTGAAACATAGCGACCAGTGGTATATTTTGGCGCAATAGCTTCGGGAACAGCTTCAACAGTGTATGGCTGTCTGGGTAATTTAGTAAAAAACTTGGGTAACTGACCATCCATCTTTTTGGCAATGTATGATGCTTCTTTAAGTAACTCTTCTGGTGTTTTCGCATAAAATTGAGGAGACTCTCTTAAAAACTTCAAAAATCCTTTAAAATCACCTTTAAATTTCACTTTCTTAATAATTTGCTTCATTTCAGCTTTAATCCTAGCCACCTCTTTTAAACCAAGTGCATGGATTTGTTTAGCTGTCATATTAGTTGTTGTATAGTGAGCGATTTCTAATTGATAATATTTGGCGCCATTTGGAAAATCATAGGCTCCTAATGATTTTTTTGTAGAGGGTATATACTCTTGTTCAAAGTATGTGGCTAAAGATTTGTATGAAGGCAATAAAGTTTGACCGATAACTTTCACCGCTTTATCTTTAAGTTTTTTGGTATCGTGAGCTGAAAAATGTTTAGGTAAACTCTTAAAAGGTTGCCAAAAATCCGTTTCTTTAATCTCTTTGTTTGCTATTTTATGGATAACTTCCGTAAAACCATTCATCACCACAACGGGCATAGAATAACCTCTTTTTAATCCGGCATTCATATTCGTGATGTTTTGGTTAAAAAATTGAGGTATATTTTCAAGACGGTCGAGATAATACTTATAGCTTTTCAAATCAGTAAATTTAGCTTGCTTAGGTAACCATGACATACTGGTGTGAAAACCTGAGTCGGCTAAAAACGGGAGTTGATAGGTTTTGAATTCAATTTGGCTAATATTATAGGTAATCTGTTTCTCAAAGATATCGAAATTGATTTTGTTCTCAGCGGTCAGTTGTTGATATGGTATAGCCCTTAATTGTTCCAAAAAGGATTGGTATGTTTTTAATCTTCCTTTATAAGCATCCTCTGACACATCCTTCAGTTTGGAAGGTTCACTTAAATCTCCAAATGAATTAGCTGACACAGGATCATCATCTAAACGGCTCTTCCACTCTTCATCAAACAAACTTGTTAATCTCTCATTAACCTTAATATTAGCGGATGCATTGCTTACTAAAGAGAGAGTTAAAAGCCAGAATAAACAAAAGTGTGGTAATAATTTAATCAATTTAATTACTGAATACTCATTTTTTATGGCAAACATCATATTTAATCCTTATATAGTTCCATTCTCAACCAATAGTTACACACATTAGAATTGCTTTCCACCCAGACCGTGTCTATACTTTTCTTTTTTGATTTAATTTTCACCGTCCCTAGAAAAGGAATTAAAGGAGTATCCTAGATGACAACAGAACATCAATCGACAGATGTTTATAAACTATCTAATTTACCAAAAAACCAACTTTGGTTTTGGATAGGACAAAATTTAGAGCCCGATACACCCTTCTTCAAT
Source organism: Polaribacter sp. (assembly GCA_047633355.1). Taxonomy (GTDB): domain Bacteria; phylum Pseudomonadota; class Gammaproteobacteria; order Enterobacterales; family Kangiellaceae. The sequence continues at coordinate 48,680 of JBLIBL010000006.1, read as the reverse complement.
ATGCCTATGGCATTGACTATACAGGGTGAAATTGACCCTGTACGGTTTTCAGATGCGTTTCAGCAAGTCGTAAATCGAGCAGATGCTCTCAGAACCGTTATCAAGCTTGATAATGGTGTCCCTCAAAGAGTCGTTTTAGAAAAACTAGACTATCAAGTTGAATTTTTAGACTTTAGTCACGAAGTTGATCCACACAAAGCATTTGATGATTGGGCAACTCCTCGTTGTAAAAAAATATTTGACCTAGAAAAAAGACTATTTGATTCCGTTTTAGTAAAACTAAATGATAATCAAATGATGTGGTACTGGTGTCAACATCATTTGATTTGTGATGGTTGGTCTACTGCTTTGGTTTATCGATATGTTTCTGAAATGTACGAACAAAGCTTTACTGAAAATATAAAAGAGCTACCTAACTATCCGTCGTTTGAAGGGTATGCCGATAGAGAGCAAGAATACCGAGAATCTAAAGCACATCAAAAATCAAAAGATCATTGGGAAAAAGTTCTTTCTGAACCCTTAGATACGCTTAATTTTTATGGACGAACAGCTCGTGACCATGGCGTTAATAAAGCAATTAGAATGACTAGAGATCTGGGTGAGGAAAGAACAGAAGCAATTAAAGCCCTATGCAAACAAAAACCATTTAAATCCCTATCTCCACATTTATCAACGTTTCAACTTATCTCTACTTGTTTATTGGCATACCTTTATCGAATAACCGGTAATGAAGATTTGGCATTAGGGACGCTTTATCATAATAGAGCAACGCAAGATGATAAAAATACAGTTGGCTTTTTTATGGAAACCGCGCCATTAAGAGTCAGTGCTACGGCAGAAGACACATTTGAATCACTCTACACTAAAACCAAGCGAACAAGTATGGAAGTAATGCGTCACTATCGTTACGCGCCTGGTAATCCAATGAATAATCGAGCATACGATGTCGCGATTAATTATAACAATGCCTCATACCCACCTTTCGCTGGTATGGATATGTCGTTACATTGGTTACATACCGGCGCTTGGTATTCACATGAACCTTTAGCGGTTCAAATTCATGATTTTGATGGTACTGGCACTTTCACTATCGCATTTGATTTTAATGTCGGCGTATTTGATGAAGAAACAAGAGAGCGAGCGATACAGCATTTCTTTAAGTGTATAGATGCGATTATTGAAAATCCGGAGGGTTCCATCGCCGATTTTAATATATTAACTGATGAAGAAAACGAGTTAATTAATGGTTCTTTTAAAGCGCAACCGGGATTTGATATACCGAACGTTTGTTTACATCAACTATTTGAGCAACAAGCAAAATTAACGCCCGATAACATCGCTGTTTATAATCAAGAGGTTAGTTACAGTTACCAAGAATTATTAAATAGAGTTGAGAAACTTTCAGCCTATTTAAAGCTGCAAGGCGTTAAAATAGATTCACCAGTCGGTTTATCTATGAACAAACACCCTGACATGATTGTGGCGATGTTAGCTATATTAAAAGCTGGAGGTGGTTACGTTCCGCTTGACCCAGCTTATCCTAACGACAGACTGGATTACATGATCAAAGATTCAGGGATACAGTTTTTGCTGACTCAACAAGCGTTGCAAAATGAATTACCTGAACATTTTTGTAAAGTAATTTTACTAGATAGTCATTGGAATGACATAGCTAATACTGACTTAAATTCAGCTCAATTATCAGAATGTCCCGATCCTAACTCTAATAATCTTGCTTATGTTATTTACACCTCAGGTTCTACAGGTGATGCAAAAGGTGTCATGATAGAACACAAGTCTATTGTTAATTACACTATTGCAGCTAAAGATGCTTTTGCGTTTTGTGAGCAAGATAAAATGCTACAATTTGCATCAATCAGTTTTGATACGGCTGGTGAAGAAATATACCCCACTTTGGTAAGTGGTGGCACTCTATGTCTCGCGGATGATTCAATGCTTGGTAGTGCGAAAGAATTTTTAAATGCCTGTGAACGAGAGAAAATTACTTTTCTTGATTTACCCACCGCGTTTTGGCACCAAATTACAGCTTCAATTATTGAAGACAAATTAACATTACCTGCCTCTATAAGAAATGTCATTATCGGTGGTGAAAGAGCACAACCTCAAGCAGTCGTCAACTGGGTTGAAAATGTTAAAAATGCTCATTCAGCAGATTCAAGTCCTCGAAATGCAAAACTAATTAACACTTATGGACCAACCGAATGCACGATTGTTAGTAGCTATTGTGAATTAAATACTGCCAATACCAATAGAAACCAAGAAGCACCGATAGGTTTGCCCGTTAAAAATTTATATTCTTATGTATTAGATAAAAATATGCAACCTGTGCCTTTAGGTGTTACAGGTGAACTCCACATGGGTGGTGTTGGTCTAGCCAGAGGCTATCTTGGTAAACCTGAAATGACGAAGGAAAAATTCATTGCGGATCCATTTTCCGATAATGCTGCCAGTAAACTTTATAAAACAGGCGATCTAGTTCGGTTTAGACATGATGGACTTTTAGAGTATCGAGATCGTGCTGATGACCAGGTTAAAATTCGTGGTTTTAGAATTGAAGTCGGGGAAGTTGAAAGTGCACTGTTTAAAATTGAAGCAATTGAACAAGGCATTATCAACGTCCATGAAGACGAAAATAAAAATAAGCGATTAATCGCCTATTATGTTCCTTTTGCTGACGCTAAATTAACCCCTTCAATAATTCGCTCGGCGCTTAAGCAATCACTTCCTGATTATATGTTGCCGCAACATTTTATTGAACTAGATGAAATTCCTATGACGACTAATGGAAAAGTGAACCGTAAAGCACTGCCGGAGCCTGACGTAGACGATAGCCAGTCTGAGCGTGATATTATTCCACTAGAAACCATTGCACAGGCAATAATTGCTGAAATATGGTCTACTTTACCTAATATAAATCAAGTCGGTTTGTATGATAATTTCTTTGATATCGGCGGTGATTCACTATTGATGATGCAAGTTATTTCAGGTTTAGAAAGAGAAATTGAATTTAAAACAACACCTCGAATGTTAGTTTCATTAAACTTAGCGCAACTAGCTAATGAGCTAGAAAACCAGCACCCTACGTTAAAAACTACTAAAAATATTAATACAATCAATAATAATCAGTTTAAGGGCATGTCTAATACTTCAGAGAACGAAAATGCGACTGCATTTTTTATACGTTCCTTAGACAATAATTTATTTGCTTATTATCATCCTCCAACAAAAAGTACGCAAAAAGAAGAGAGAGCAATATTACTTTGCTATCCGACAGGACAAGAATATCTGCGTGTTTTTAGATGTTTTAAACTGCTAACAAAAAGATTAACTGACTTAGGCTTTCATGTTTTACGCTTTGACTATTACGGTACAGGTGACTCTGATGGTGATGCTCACGATTGTAATATGGCCATTTGGGAACAAAATATCAATGATGCCATTGAACAACTAAAAAATAAATCTAAGCAAAATAAAATATCCATCTTAGGGTTACGTTTAGGTGCCAACTTAGCCAATAAAGCGGCAGAGAATAGAAGTGACATTGACGGTATCATCAATTGGGACCCTATTTTTGAAGGTAAATCAAACCTTGCCGAATTAAAATCAATGCATTCAGATATGCTAGTTGATAGTGATAGATTTTACATCAAACGTAAAGCTAAAGAATGTGTTAAAAGTGAACTGATTGGCTTTAACTATTCTGACCAATTACTCGCCGATATACAAAGTATAGAAGAAGATAATTGGATGGGTAATTTAAAAATCATACCGCAATTTATTTTTTCGAATAAAGAACAGTATTATCAAGAGTTATCCAAAAAAGTTTCACAAACTTCTATTCACACTTTTGAAACATCAGTTTCTTGGACGGATACGGAGCAAATCGAAACGTCCATTGCACCACAGACAATTATCTCCCATATTTGCAAAGAGATTTTAAAATGAACGAGAAAATAATTCAATTTGGTGATAATCAAGGTTTGATAGGTGTATTAACATCTCCCGAAAGTATGCAAAAAGATAAGCCGATTTTTATTTTTGTTAACTCTGGTTTACTGCACCGAGTAGGTCCATTTAGAATTTATGTAGAAGCAGCAAGAGTGCTTGCTAAACAACAAGTTACATCTTTTAGAATGGATTTATCTGGCAAAGGTGATAGCTTGCCAAAACAAAACAGTTTAAGTTTGAAAGAGAATACCAATCAAGATATTATCGATGCGATGGATCACTTACAAGAAACCACAGGCATAACTAGTTTTGTTGTTTGTGGTATTTGTACTGGAGCAGACAACGCTTATGAAATAGCCTTTAATGATGATCGAGTTAAAGGTGTGATTCCAATCGATGGTTACGCTTATCCAACAACAAAATTTCATATTAAAAAAATGTTTTTACGTATATGTAATTCAAATAGTTGGAAAAATATTGCAAACAAGTTTTTACCTTTTCGCTCCAAAAATGATGATAGAATATCTCGAATCAACAAATCTGATGTCACAACAGATTATAGAATGATTTTTCCTGACAAAGTTATTTTCGAAAAAGATATGCTACAAGCGCTCAAACGTGAAACATTATTTTTAATCATTTTTACTGGTGGTTGGTATATGTTTTATAACTATCCAAAACAGTTTGAGAATTCTATTAGCACTTTATTCTCTGCTGAGAAAATAGAAGTAGTGCATAACATTAAAAGTGACCACACATTTATTTTACAAAAAGATACTGATTGGTTAATATCTACAATTTTAGTCTGGACAAAAAAGAACTTTTGAATTTAATGCTATTAAGTTTATTTTAATGATTAGTGAATGCCTGTTTGCAGTAATTTTACAAAATTACAAGGCTTAAAATTACCGTCAAGTTGCTCTTTGATTATTTTTGTCCAAGCTGTTTTACAAGCTCCAGTTGACCCTGGTAAAGAAAAGATCACTGTGCTGTTAGCAAGTCCACCAAGCGCTCTACTTTGAATCGTTGAACTACCAATTTCCTCAAAAGATATCGCTCTAAACAACTCGCCAAAACCTTCCATTTTTTTGTCAAATAAAGGACTAATTGCTTCTGGTGTAGAGTCGCGTCCATAAAAGCCAGTGCCTCCTGTAATAATGACAACATGTACAGAATCACTGGCTATCCAGTTGGATAAACAGGCTCTTATTTTATAAATATCATCTATCACGATTTCATGTGTTGCTAACTCATGACCTCCACTTTTAATTTGCTCAACTAAATAACCACCAGACTTATCGGTTGTAAAATTTCGTGTATCGGAAACTGTTAATACGGCGATTTTAAGAGACTGTTTTAAATCTTCTGGATTTGTCATGACGAATATTGTCCTATGTTGTGTTAGTTTATCTCAGACTGTTCAATTGCGGTTCTTCCTCAATTATTTTGCTTTGACTAAAATTTTATCCAAATGATTGGCAAACGTTTGACGATCGCCTTGATTTAACGGAGGAGGTCCACCTGTATGTTCTCCACTGGCTCTCATGGTATCTAGGAAGTCTCTAATATTTAAGCGTGAGCGGATGTTGTCCGGTGTATGTAACTCACCTCTTGGACTTAATGCCTGACCACCCTTTTCTATTACTTCAGCAGCTAGCGGTATATCACTGGTAATCACTAAATCATCGGGCGCTACTAATTTGACTATTTCATCATCGGCAACATCAAAACCGGACGAAACTAGCATCATTGAAATAAACGGTGATTTTGGTTTTGAAATAGTTTGATTAGCTACTAATGTTAAATGAACTTTGGTTCGAATCGCCGCTTTAAATAGAATTTCTTTAATAACTACAGGACAAGCATCGGCATCTACCCAAATTTTCATTCAAATCTTTCCCAACATTTAAGATGGCTAATTTTATCATAAAAACTACACACTAGACGCGTGCTTGTTATAACTTCCAACGAACAACCTTTTTTCTTAATTATGTTCTGAAGCGTATTTTTCCACTTGCTTCCAAACCCGAATAAGGTTACCAGATAATACTTTTTCAATATCATCTTCGGAATAACCTCGATCAAGTAATCCTTGAATAAGATTTGGATAAGAACTAACGTCCTTTAAGCCGATAGGCAAACTATCACCGACGCCATCATAATCCGAACCGATACCAACATGGTCAATACTTGTGAGTTTCACAACATGGTCAAAGTGATCTAATACATCGCTAGTTGATGCATATTCAAATGGTTTTTTTGCTCTGTAATTCTTAGTAAAGACTTTTACTTCTTCGCTTTTCTCTTCTACGCTATTAATTTTCATAAAAGCCGCACGCGCAGTTTTAAAAGCATTATAGTTAGTAATCGATTTTTGGGAGATAAAAGTCGAACCATAATTGATTTGTATGACACCGCCCTTTTCAGCCAAGAGCTTAATCATTTCGTCACTCATATTTCTTTCAAAACCTGGTGTGAAATGTCTAGCAGATGAATGAGATGCAATCACGGGTGCTTGACTAATTTCCATGACTTGAAAAAAAGCATCATCGGAAATATGAGAAACATCGACCATTATTCCAATCTTATTCATTTCAAGAACTAAATTTTTTCCAAAATCGGTTAAACCTTTTGCTGGTCGATTTTCATCATATGATGAATCAGAAATATGATTCGCTTTAGAGTGAGTTAGAGTAATATAACGAATACCACGATTATAAAAATGTATTAAATTTTCTAGTTTGCCTTCAATCGGTGCGCCATTCTCCATTCCCATTGGTAACGAAATGATCCCTTTTGAGAAATTACTTTTTATTTGTTCCGTGGTGTATGCCAAAGCATATTTTTTGGGCGACTTTTTAACAATTAACTCAACCATATCAATGAGCTTATCCGCTAACTCTTTACTACCACCTTTTTGTTCTAGCTCCGCAGGAATATAAATTGACATAAATGGCGCATCTAAACCGCCGGCAACGGCTCTAGGGTAATCAAAATCGCCATTTTCGGTAGCTATACTGATATCTTCATATTTATCTTCTAATCGATAAGGGACATCAATGTGTGTGTCAGTAATTAAATATTTTTTTGATAGTTCTATAGCCTTTGAACTAGCTAATTTATTTTTTGATTCATTGTCGACAACATTTTCAACTTGGCTCGCACTAACGTCACTGGTTTTAACCTCAATGGCTTCTGTTTTAGCCACCTCTTTTTGACAAGCGGACAACGCACAAACAACTGCCACAGAAATCAGTAGTCTTTTTGTATTGGATAGTATTAATTGATTTATCATTTTGAAGTACCCCTCTCATTAATTTATACGGTATCTACGCTCAGTCACCTGCTAGACATATTTTAGTATTGTTTTTTTGTTAATTTTTTTGCTCTAGCTTTATTTCTTCTAGATTTTTCTAATAATTCTTTGGTCACTTTTAATTTCTTATCCTTAAAAGGGTTTTCGCTTTCTTTCATTTCAAATTTGATAGGTGTACCAACCACTTTTAAAGCTTCTCTAAAGGCTTTTTCTAGGTAACGTACATATGATTTTGGTAATGACTTAGTTTGATTGCCATGAATGACAATTCTTGGTGGGTTATGACCACCCGGATGTGCATATCTGAGTTTAGCTTTAAACCGCCCTTTTGCTGGTGGTTGATGTTTGGCTACCACCAACTCTAAAATTCTAGTTAGTTTAGAAGCCGACATCTTGACTCTTGCACCAGCATAAGCCTCGTCGACGGCATCCCATAAATGGCCAACATTAGTCCCATGCAGCGCAGAAATGAATTTTAATCTTGCAAATTCAGCAAAGTATAATTTCCGTGTAATATCTTCTTTAACATCAAGCCTTTTTGCTTCTGGCATGTTATCCCATTTATTCACCGCTAAAACTAATGAACGGCCAGCATCAATAGCAAAACCGAGCAAACTTAAATCTTGGTCAGTGATGCCTTCTCGCGCGTCAAAAATCATAATCACAACATTGGCGTCATTGATCGCTTGAAGTGTTTTTAATACTGAGAATTTTTCTACGGTTTCTTTTACTTTCCCGCGACGCCTTACACCAGCGGTATCAATCAATGTATATTGTTTTTCACGGCGCTCCATTTCGATATAAATAGAATCACGAGTGGTACCAGGGAGATCATAAACAACGACTCGTTCTTCGCCTAACATTCGGTTCACTAATGTTGATTTGCCAACATTAGGTCTACCGATTATCGCAAGTTTAGGTCCTTTATTATCTTGCTCATTCTCATCTGATTCTTCAACCTTTAAAGCATTTGCAGTCGCTATTTTTTCTTCAACTGCTGGAAAAATGACTGACTCAATTAATTTTGAAACACCTCGACCATGCGAAGCGGCAACAGCGGAAACACTTTCAAAACCTAATGAATAAAAATCAGTTAAAACAATATTTTCATCAAGACCATCTATTTTATTAACGACAAGGTGAATTTCTCTATTTTCGGACCGTAATTGTTGTGCAAAAGACTCGTCAACATTGGTCAAACCTTCCCTTGCATTAACAATGAATAAAGTAATATCGGCTTCTTTCACAGCCTGCATAGATTGCTCAGCCATCAAACCATCAACGCCAACCTCTCCACCGGTAATTCCTCCGGTATCAATGATTATGAAAGGTTGTTCATTGAGTGTTGCATGGCCATATTGGCGGTCACGAGTAAGACCAGCGAGATCAGCTACTAGCGCATCTCGGGTTCGAGTAAAACGATTAAACAAGGTTGACTTGCCAACATTTGGTCTGCCGACAAGCGCGATTACAGGTAACATAATTTTTTATTTTACTCTTATAATATGAATTTTCATATTTTTAGGATGAATTCAATGCTTACTTAGGTACTTATTTAAACGCTTACTTAAATTTAGTAACGGCTGTCAAAGTACCGTCTCGCGATAATATAATAATTTTGTCATCAATTATTAATGGTGTTGCTGCAACACCTGAAGAATCAATTTCTTCACGACTGACAATTTTTCCATCGCTTGGATTAATCCAATGAAGGTAACCTTCAAAATCACAAACTACCACCCATTTCTCGAAGACTGCGGGCGCAGTCAGTTGTCTTCTATAAAGATCTTTTTGAGTCCAAAGAATCACACCATTCGTTCTATTTAGCGCGCTAAAGTGACTATTTTCGTGAGTTGCAAATAATAACAAATCACCCACAGCCATATCTTGAAAAGTTGAAAGTTCGCGTTGCCAATTAACTTCGCCACTTCTCATTTCTAGACTCGCTAAATTGCCATTAAATGAGCCTATAAATAGTGAAGAACCGACAAGTAATGGTTGTAAATCAACGTCAACTAAACGCTGTATTTCCGAACTACCGATAGGCGTTGCTATTTTCTTTTCCCAAGCTAACTGACCATTAGCCAAGATAAAAACGGATAATTTACCATTCGCAAAACCTGTAATAACACCCCCACCAGCGATAATCGGTGCCGAATTTCCCCTAAGAGTTAGCGCGGGTAATGTTTCATCATAAAACCATTTTTGAGTTCCATCATTTGAGTCAAACGCATAGATCTTGCCGTCAACGGTTCTTACAACGACATAACCTTCACCGATTGCAGGGCTAGAAATAATTTCACTAGAAACTTGCGCTCGCCATTTTTCATCGCCGGTTTCTGCATCAAGAACTAAGACTTCACCTTGACTCGTTCCTAGAGCAACTTGTTTGCCTCCAACAGCCGGTCCTCCAGCAATTGCAAGTTCGAAATCTTTTTGCCAAATTGGCTTACCATTACTTGGGTCAATCGCACTCACTTTTCCAGAGTGATCGGCAACATATAATTTATTGTAGGCGTGCACAGGGTTTAAGTGTAATGCCCTTTCCCCAATACCATCACCGATACTAGTCGACCAAAGTGTTTTTGTTTCAAACTCATTATCTACATCAACTAGCGGGTTTGGCTCGTAAATATCGATCTCTTCATCACAACCGACAAGGAAAACCAGAGTGATGATCAGTAATGGCAACAAACGCATTATTTAGATTCTCCATCTTTTTTCTCAGGGCTACTCGCACCTGTTTCATTTTCTTCAGTCTCATTCACTACTTGATCAATTGTTGAATCTGCTGTCGAATCGGGCACTGCCACTTCAGTCTCTTCTAAATCAAATGCTGGCGTTTGCAATGAAGCAATTTTTATTTTTAAAGTCGGATGATTAGCTGTTAACTTTCCAGCGTTACTTGCAGCTTGATACGCTTCTAACGCTTCTGTATTTTTACCTAAAGATAACAACGCGTCACCTTTCACTAGATTTGCCATTTCGGCATAACCTGAGTCTTTAGTAAAATTTAAATAGCTAAGCGCTTTTTCTGCTTCGTTTTGAGAAATTAAAACTCTTGCAATTCTTATCTTAGCAATTGATGCCAAATCATTACTGCCGTGATTACTTAAAACCCATTCCAACTCCATGACTGCTTTATCAAGGTTGTTATCATCTACTGCTCTTTTAGCTAATTGAAAAGCCGACAATATTGCATAACTTGAATCTGGAAAGTTTGCTTTAACCGTTTGACTCGCATTGCTCACATCTTCAAGCTTATCTTCACCTAAAGCTTTAGTGACGGTTAAAAAAGAATCAGATGCTTTGGTTTCAGTAATAATTTGCTCTTCGTTCCAATATTTCCATCCTGCAAATCCAGATAAACCGAGTACAGCACCAACAATTAATGGTGTACCATTATCTTTCCACCATTCTTTTAGATCTTCAACTTGTTGTTCTTCTGTTTGATATGACACTTTAAAAACTCCTAATAATAAATATTGGTTCACCACGGAGACACGAAGGTCACGGAGGTTGTTAACTGTTAGCTATGCCTCAATTAGACCCAAAACAATTGGTTTAAGATCAATTAATGCTACGGATATTTGCTCTTTCTTTTCTCTTAAATATTTTACTGTTATTTGATTTTTTTCAACTTCATCTTCACCCAAAATTAATGCAATGGCAGCTTCAGATTTATCGGCTTTTTTGAGCTGTTTTTTAAAATTACCTCCTCCACAGTGCAGCTGTAGTTTTAATTTTGGGTATTCATTTCTTAATTTTTCCGCCAATACTAACCCAGCATTCTCCGCGATACTGCCTAAAGTGCAGAGATAGACATCAATTTTTGTGGAAAGTTTATCTTCAAGACCACTTTGCTGTTTCAATAAAAGGATAATTCTTTCTAAACCCATCGCAAAACCAAACCCTGGGGTTGCTTGACCAGCTAATTGCTCAACTAATCCGTCATAACGCCCACCGGCACATATCGTCCCTTGAGATCCTAATTCCTTAGTGACCCATTCAAATACAGAGCGGTTATAGTAATCCAAACCTCTTACTAACTTAGGATTAATGACGTAATCTATATTTAAAGCATCTAGTTTTTCACATAAACCATCAAAATGTAGTCGCGATTCATCATCCAAATGATCCAACAATTTAGGCGCATTATGGTTTAGCTCTTTCAGCGCTGGATTTTTACTGTCCAAGATCCGCAATGGATTACTATTTAGTCGCCGTTGACTATCTTCATCTAATTCGTTTAAATGTTGATTAAAATATTCAACCAATTTAACTTTATATGCCTCTCGTGCGGCATTACTACCTAATGAGTTAATCTGTAGCTCGACATTGGTTAACCCTATTGTATTCCAAAGCCTTGCGCTAAGCGCAATGACTTCAGCGTCAATATCTGGGCCGTTAATTCCAAACGTTTCCACACCAAACTGATAAAACTGCCGATAACGTCCTTTTTGAGGTCTTTCGCGCCTAAACATCGGCCCCATGTACCACAAACGTTGCTGTTGGTTATAAAGCAAACCATTTTGTATACCCGCTCTCACACATGATGCGGTTCCTTCTGGACGTAAAGTTAGACTTTCTTCACCTTTATCAACAAAAGTGTACATTTCTTTTTCTACAATATCTGTCACTTCACCAATTGAGCGACAAAAAAGCTCTGTTTTTTCAACCATAGGCATTCTAATTTCTTGATAGCCATAGACTTCCGTCACATCGCGTAAACAGCTCTCTAGATACTGCCATACCGGCGTTTCAGAAGGAAGACAATCATTCATGCCTTTTACGGATTGAATTTGTTTGCTCAAATTGTGACCTTAAATAACCCAACAAAATAAAAAATCAGTCAATTAAATTGACTATTAAAAATCGAACGCGCAATTATAGCGGAAAGTGTATACCCGTGCTAGACTAAATTTGCTAGCCTACCCCTTATTTTGCACGGATTATAGTTGTTAAAACATGCCAGAAAAGATTCAACATTTAACTAACACAGTTATCATGGTAAGACCGATTGACTTTGGTTTTAATTCTCAAACAAGTCAAGATAACGAATTTCAACATAAACCGGTGAAAGCTGACGCTTCTCGAATCCAAAAACAGGCTTTACTAGAGTTTAATACCTGTGTAGAAACACTTAACCGTGCAAAACTAAACATACTTATTTTAGAGAAAAATCACACACTAAATAAGCTACCTGACGCCATTTTTCCAAATAATTGGTTTTCTACACGACACGATGGCAGTTTACTGATTTATCCAATGAAAGCCCCTAATCGCCAAGATGAAGTGCAAATCGAACCTCTATGTAAGTTACTTACAGAAAACCACTATAATCTTGATTCTGTTATCGACTACCGTTCCATACTAGATACACAAGAAATACTGGAAGGAACCGGTTCATTAATTTTTCATCATCCTAGTCAACAATTATTTGCTGCAATATCGGAACGATGCCACCTATCTGCTGTTGAAAAATTTGCTCGATCCTTTAATTATCAATTAACTCATTTTCAAACGCAAAGCCTGAATGGCAACCCTATTTACCACACTAATGTTTTGATGTCCTGTGGAGAGGATTTTACGGTCATTACTAGCGAGATAATTAAGGACACAGACAAAAGTAAAGTCGTAAAGTCATTAGAAAATAGTGTTTCAGATATCATCACAATTAGTGAGACTCAAATGACTGAAAATTTTTGTGGCAATATTTTACAATTGCAGGATAAGAATGCTCAACCGGTTATTGCACTTTCTGCTAGCGCTTATAAAGGTTTTAAATCTCAACAAATCAAACAACTGGAAAAACATGGAAGTTTAATTATTTGCGACATTAGTACTATCGAATATGTTGGAGGTGGGAGTCTACGGTGTATGTTGGCTGAGAATTTTTTGCCTAAGCAATAATCGACTTATTACAAAGAAATTTCAATGCAAAGCATTGACCAATATGAAGTGAGCCGTGATGGTTTTGCGACAAGTTCCGGTATCTGAGTCTATTTTTCGACTCGGATACCGGATTAAAAAACCGGTTCGTCAAAAAACGTGATTGTAAAAGTTTTGCTCGTAAAATTATTTTATGTCACATATATTTAACTGGGTAAATATTCATCAGACCATTGTTGACTAATAATTTTGTTAGATTCCATATTATTCATCTCTTCATCAGAATATCCAAGCTTACTAAGTATTTCGTAAGTTGATTTACCATATTTTTCTGCAGGAGATAATTCATAAACATTGGCATACTTTGGTTGTATCGCAAAAGGCGCGACCATACAGACTTCATGACGACTCGGATGATCGCTAATTTTGTTGAAAGCGTAACTTTTATTATTCTTAGCCGTACCATCTAAAGGTGATAGATTGTTATCACGAATATCTCTCATATGGTTTACTCTTGCACAAGCAATATCTTGCTTATCAAAAAATTCCAGCCAATAATTAGACCCCTGCTCTATAATGATTTTCTGAATAATATCACTATATGGATTGTGAGTTTCAGTAAGAGCTGAGAATTTAATATGCAACCCTAACAGCTCTTCTTTAGTCGAATCTAAGTATATCCAACTGCTATCTGAACATTTATAAAGTCTTGAAAAATCATCTTTACCTTTTATTTCTCTACTTGTAACTTCCATTTCTTTGTCTTTAGACTCAAATACGAACGGAATTTGTAAAAAACCGGCTGAAGCGGCTAATGATGTTCTTGCTCTGATAATTTTATTATGTTTATTCTTCGTATATAAGGCTACTGCAACAGATAAAGTAGATGCAAAACCACACATCACATCTATAGTGCCTAAGTGGGCGTGTTCTTCAGGTTGCTCTAAACCCTCTCCAAATCTAGTCATAATACCCGTTACAGCTTGAGCAATATCATCATAACCAAGAGTATTTGTCATTTCACCATTATTTAAGGAGCTATATAAGTCAAGCTGGCTAAAAATCACATTAGGATTTATCTTTTTGATACTTTTTTTGTCTAATTTTAATTTATCAATTTGCTCATCTACCGCATTTAATATCACAATATCAACTTGCTTGATTAGTTTAGTAAGAATTGCATAACCTTCTTTTGTGCGAATATCTACCAAGGCACTTTTTTTTCCTTGACCAGTATTAAAGGCATATAAAATATATGATGCATCAAATGTAGGTTGGGCAGTATCAATCTTTATGACTTCAGCACCATATCTTGCCAAAACAGCCCCTGAATGAGGTCCTGCGATCACATTACATAAATCCAAGACTTTAATACCATCTAACCATCCTTTGGTAGATCTATTTTGATTTAAAGCTTTTGGCCCCTTTGGAACTTTTTGTTTAAGTCGTTTTATCACGTCATCAAAAGTACTTTCTTTGCGAGAGTTATATTTAATATACCTTGCATAATCTTCACTCCAAGCAACCACTCCAGGTTGAGGCATAGAACCTAGTTTATAATCATTAACTTGTGTAAATAACCCTGATGTTTGCACATGAGCTTCGTTCATCCATTCGTGAAGTGTTCTATGACTTCCACCAATGGCTGCTGATTTTGAGAGTGTTTTTTCCCACTCAAAAGAAGTTTTTTTCAGGAATGCTTTTTCTAGCTCAATATTCATGAAGTCTGACCACTCCCTAGAAATAGGATAGGTATTAAATGATCCTTGATTATTTTTCCATTGGGATTTTGGTAAATAGACATCTTCTATAATCGAGTAGCCACTTGCTCTTATTTTGTTGATAATATTTTCATAAACATCTAATGATTTCATCACTCTAGTAGCATGTTCTGTATGAGCAATACTAACAACATAATACATACGACCATCACTACATCGGTATGGTCTGTAAAAAGGGTCCATATATTTATAAGAAAAAACTTCATCATAAGTTAGATCAAGAGGAGTATTATTTTGTTTTCTTCTTTCAACCTCTAATTCGCGGAGATCTTTATATCTTTGTGGTTTACCATCAATTTTGATTACATTATAAGCTAACAGACACTCAGTTAATGCAGCACTTAGAGGTACTTCTATATAATCTCCAAAACCAGTTTTTTCTCTTGCTTGTAACGCAAAAATAACAGCTGAAGCTCCAATGATTGAACCATATATCGAGGCCAATGGTAAAGATGAATAACTAGGTTCAACGCCCATTAGAGTTCTGTTAGGACCCATCTCTGAGAAAACGCCTGTATGAGCTTGAATAATAGCTTCTGTCGCTTTTTTCGAAGCTAATATATTATCTGTACTGCAAAATCCCGGTAATGATAAAGCGATAAGATTATCATCTTGCTCAACGAGCTGTTTAAAACTTAGACCCAACTTTTTCATAACTGTAGGTCTAAAATTTTCTATAACGACGTCTGCCTTGTCTATTAACTGTTTTGCTCGAGCCAAATCAGATGATTGCTTTAGATCTAAAGTAATCATCTTCTTATTACGATTAACGATGGCATCATAATCTTGTTTTTGAGAATTTGGTGCATCTACTTTAATAACGGTTGCACCAAGATCTGCTAAAATCATGCCTACTGTTGGACCCGCTATTTTATGTCCAAAATCAATAACTTGAACACCAGTTAAAGGTAATCTACTCATATACGAATCTTCTATTAAGCCCAAAGTTTTTTGTATAAGTCTACTATTTCTTCTTTTGACAGAGCTTTAGGACTATTTGCAGGCGACCCTGATGCCAGAGCTTGCTCGGCCATGATATCTATTTTTGAGAAATATTCTTCTTTATCTATACCAAATTGCGATAATGTTGGAACTTCTAGTGTTGTAGTGATTTGCTTGATTTTAGCTAAAAATTTGTCAATACCATCTTGTTCTGTAGAATACTCATAACCCATCGTTTTATAACATTCCGCGAATCTAGAGCGTGATTTATCTGTTAAAATATTTTCTAGTACTAATGAAAGTAGCATAGCATTGGACATACCGTGAGGCACATGGAAGAAAACACCGATAGGTCTACTCATGCCGTGTACTAAGCCTACAGAAGCATTACTAAAAGCAACACCAGCTAACGTAGCACCCAGCATAATTTCTTCTCTTGCAACAACATTTTTACCATCAGCATAGACGGTTTCTAAATTCTTACCAATGAGTCTTAAAGCACCTAAAGCCATTGCATCGCTAAATAGATTAGCTTTTTTACTAAGATATGCTTCTATTGCGTGAGTTAAAGCATCGATACCAGTATCAGCTGTGATTCTTGCGGGTAAACTCATCGTAAGTTTATAGTCAATAATAGCGACTTGTGGCATGAAACTTGGGCCCATCATAAGCATTTTTTCATCTGTTTCACTATCAGATATCACACAAACACCCGTTGCCTCAGAACCTGTGCCTGCAGTTGTAGGTATAGTTATAAGAGGGAAAGTGTCATCATTAACAACATACGGGAATTTATAGTCTCTACAAATACCACCATTTTTACAAAGTATAGATATTATCTTCGCACTATCCATGACGCTTCCACCACCTAGAGCAATAATTGAATCATAGTTATTTTTCTTCTTAAAAAACTCAACTCCATCATATATAGAACTAGTCGATGGTTCTGGTTCTGTTCCTGAAAATATATCGAACACAATATCTTTACATGAATCAGTAAGCTTAGAGACATACCCAAGCTCTACCATAACCTTATCGGTTATAATTAGTGGGTTTTGTAATTTAAGATGAGTTAAAATTTCTTTGATATTTTCTAAGGAATTTTCACCTATATATAAGTTTCTTGGTAACACTATAGATTTCATTATTATCTCCATTGCAGTAAAAATCAATTTAAAGTTACTAAAACACTATCATATTATGATTTTAATAAAAATATATTTATTAATTATTTGTTAGTATATTTTCATTAACACGACCCCTTGAAATACAATGGTTTTCAATAACATTAACGCCTATGATTATCAGTCAAAAATAGAGTCGTACAATCATTAAAAAACAGTGTTTAGACATTATCACGATTAGTGAACCTCAAATGGTCTAAAATTTTTGTGGTAATATTTTACTATTGTAGGATAAGGACGCACAACTGCTTATTGTTATACCTTTGAGCGCTTATTAAGGCTTTAAACCCAGACAAATCAAACAAATGGAAAAACATGGCAGCTTAATTATTTGTGATATTAGTACAACTGAATATGTTAAAGGTGGAAGTCTAGTTTGCATGATGGCTCGGAATTTTTTAACTAAACAAAAATATGCATATTCCTAAGCAATTCCAATGCAAAACATTTATTAAGAAGCTATATTTAATCTAAGAATTAATAAAAAAGCTAAACTAATTAAGTGCACAAAATACCAACCCTAACCGGCTATAAAATAAACCATGAAATTGGCGCAGGTGGTATGGCGCGGGTATTTGATGCCACTCAAATTTCACTTAACAGACCTGTTGCAATAAAATTTCTCAGTTCGGAACTTTATGCTCACTCTGAAGCAAGAGAGTTGTTTGAGAAAGAATCGCTCATAATTGCTCAATTAAACCATCCCAATATAGTCCATGTCATTGATAAAGGCCTCTCCGAAGAATCTATGCCTTATTTTGTCATGGAAAAAATCGAAGGCATTGATTTAGATGAAATGATTGGTGGCGCTCAAATACCCTTTGAAAAAAAAATGGATATTACTATTCAATCCTGCAAAGGGCTTGATTACGCACACAAGTCAGGCATTATTCATAGAGATATTAAGCCCGCGAATATTATCATTAGTCAACATGGTGTGGCAAAAATTCTAGATTTCGGAATTGCTTTAGCAGAAGAAAACTCTGATTCAACAAGCAAAGACTCTTCCCAATCTAATCAACAAACTTCTATCGTCGGCTCTCAAGGGTTTATTGCGCCGGAGCAACTTAATGATTATGCAAAAGCGACAGTTGTTAGTGATGTTTTCTCTTTTGGCATTCTAATGCAAAGACTTTTTTGCAGCGTTGCTGCTTCGCCTGACTATCAAGAAGATAAATCCAAATTACGCTCTGAGCAGTTTAAAAAATTACCTAAACAATTACAAAAAATAATTATTCAATGCGTCGATCCTGAGCCAACTCTGAGATATCAATCACTTACAGAGGTTCGTAATAAACTACTTGAAATATCTCAGGGTAGTCACATTACAAAAAGAAAACTTGAACAAGCCAGTGAAGATACAAAAGATTTAAGTGACCAATTTAAGTTATTGGATATTTTAGCCAATACACAACATAGGCGGGTTTACCTCTTTCAAAAAAAGAGTAACTCGCAATTATTAGTGATTAAAAAGAGAAGAAAGCAAGATGCCAATATAAAGATTAGCAAATTGGTTAGCAGCTTGAGACATCCTAATATTGCTAGGATCTATGCAACCGCTATTAGTGGAGAGCATAATATCGTTGTGAGCGAATATTTATCAGGCGGGTCTTTATCTAGTCGCCTTATTTCTCCCATGCCGTTAGATCTGGTACTAGATTTAAGTACACAAATTTGTTCCGGATTAACATTTGCTCATAATAATAAGTTTTTACACACTCGACTATCACCTAGCAATTTATTATTTGCCAACGACAGAATCATAAAATTGACCGATTTCTCGTTAGATAATAAAAATCAATCGACATGTGATGAACTAAACGATTATTTACCGCCTGGAAAACAAGCTGTATCAGAAAGATATGATTTATATTCCCTTGGTGCAATTATGTACCACATGCTTTACGGTGCGCGAGTTAATATGAAAAAATTACCTCGTAAAGAAAAAATCCATTTCCGCTTAGAAAGATTAATTGATAGTTTAATCGCTATCGATCCCATTAACCGTCCAGAAAATTCTCAAGAAGTTCTCAGTACGCTTAAAAAAATTAATAGAAAAGATAAAAAACTAAGAAAAGCGAGTGGATTAAATTCCGAAGAAATAGAATTAGGTGATAAACAGAATAATAAAAACAAAAAGAAAAAAAATAAGAAAGGTTCAAATAAGACAACCTCTGGCGACAAGAGTCAACAAAAATGGCTTATTTCAGCATTAGTTATATCGACAGTTATCATCCTACTATTAACCATTAAAATCATATTTTAATGGTTAATACTCGCTCTTATGCAAGAGCTAACCAACCAACAATCCCAATCAAAACAATAATGACAACTGCGGGAACAGTAAATTTAGAATTGTTTTTTCTAGGTTTAAAATAGCTTTTAGGTTGTGTTCCCGAAGATTGAAATTTAAATTGAATACCGCCGACCTTAACTTCATCTTCATCAGATAAAACAGCTCTAATTTGCATTCTACCGTTGATTAACAAACCATCAGAAGCCCCATTATTAACAATTTCCCAACCCGTATCTGTTTGGTTAAGGTAAACATGCCTAGCGGAAACACTTTGTTCACTGGTTGATAAGTGATGTCCTAATAATTTGCTTAAATGATTCTTAGCATTGATTATTTCGTGGATTTTGCCCTTTGAACTTTCATCAATATCATGCAAATAAACTGTTTGTGATGCTAAACGTATTTTAGGATGACTACTAGTAATCGACTTTTTGATTTGTTCCGCTACATCTTTGTTTTTTCTAACAATCGTTTTAGGTTTTGTTTCATTTTTAATATCAGGGCCTATTACGGTAAAAGAAAACTCATAAAGCCTTAATTCATCTTTGTTTCTTAATTCACTCTTTTTAACTCTTTCATCATTCACAAACGTGCCATTAGAAGACTTAAGATCCTCAATAAACAATAATCCTTTATTAATACTTAGCTTTGCATGAATTCTTGAAATATAATCTAAAGGGACGACAATATTCGCTTCATCATCACGGCCGATAGTATTCCCATCATTAATTTGATAAAAACGTCCCATTATAGGTTTTGTATTAGCTTTTAACATCCAACCTGATATAGCTGAGCGGATAACCGTTTTATTTGATTCTACCGGACGTGGCTGAGTGCTTCTTTCTTTTAACGGATCAATGAGTTCTAATTCATCTTTACCGATCCGAATGACATCCCAAGCATCAATCACCTGGTTTTGTAAAACAGGTACTTCATTGATAAAAACCGTTGGCGCACTACTACTCACATTCAACAATATTTGTGAATGTTCTATCACTAATTCGCAATCAATACCTTTTGCATTGGGATCTTCAATCAAAATATCGCAAGGCATTTCACTTGATATTTTAAGTGTCGGCTCAACCAGCCACATGGCGGGTTTGCGTCTATCTTTGAATTGAATTTTAAGCATTAACTAACACATTCCTTTTCTATACCGTTAATTACTATTTTATCAGTAGGTTTATACCCGTGATACATCAATGTGCATGTATATAACCATTATCAATCAACTGAATAGATTCAGCAAGTTCAAAATTAACTAAGAAGCTCCAGCAATAGCCATCAAAATTTGTCCACAAAACCATGCCATATAGGTTCCTAAGGCATATCCTAATACCGCTAATAGCACTCCAACGGGTGCTAGTGAAGGATGAAATGCTGATGCAACCACAGGCGCAGATGCAGCTCCACCCACGTTAGCTTGGCTACCAACTGCGAGGAAGAAAATAGGAGCTTTTATTATTTTAGCAACAACTAACATTAAAATTGCGTGAACCGAGATCCATATCGCACCAATAACAAATAACCAAGGGTTTTTAACAATGGCTGAAATATCCATATGTAATCCAATAGTGGCAACCAATATATAAATAAATACAGAACCTAGTTTCGATGCACCAGCAGCCTCAAAATTACGAAGTTTCGTGGTGGAAAAAAACAAGCCCAAGGTAGTCACTGTAACAATCAGCCAAAAGAATTTGCTGGTTAAAGAGTACTCTTTAGCCGCTGGCCAATGTTCAGTTATGAACGGTGCCAAAGTATCTGCGACTAAATGCCCAAAAGCTGTGGCACCAAAAGCAATGGCAACCATCAACATTAAATCATTGAGATTAGGGATTCTTTCATTTTCTTTATTAAATTTTTCAACCGTGAGTTTTAAGTCTTCAATTGCACTGGTATCGGCCCCTGATTTAGCATCGAGTTCTTTTGACCTGGCTGCCATATACAGTAATACCGCCATCCAAATATTTGCCATAATGACATCAACCGCGATCATGCTAGAAAATATTCCGCCAGAAACCTCATAGATCTCTTTCATCGCCGCTTGATTAGCTCCACCACCAATCCAACTCCCTGCAACCGTTGTCATTCCTCGCCATACATCACCAGCGACCACTTCAGGATTAATAACCGACATCACTAATAAGGCAATTGGGCCACCAATAACAATCCCAACCGTACCAGTTAAAAACATGATCACAGCTTTTGAACCAAGCGCTCTAATCCTCTTAAAATCTATACTCAAGGTCAACAATACGAGACTTGCAGGCAATAAAAAACGAGACGCAACATAATAGAGATCGGCACCAATTGAGCCAATGGTCGTATCTGAAGGATCATCTGACGCCTTACACTCAGCTAGGACTTTAGCTCCGCCATCAACAGCACCATTTAATATATCTGTACAGGCATAATCAAAAGGCACTATATAAAAGGTGTGTAAAAGAGAGGGAATAAAATAACAAAGTAAAAGCGCAGGTACCACAGTGTAAAACTTTTTAAAATAAGGTTTATTGCTATTACTCGAGTAAAAAACAATCCCTAGAATAAGTGCTAAAATTCCAAATGCTACTGCATTGTTATCAACTAAATAAGTAATAGGTTCCGACATCTTTATCCTCAAGTTTCTGATTTAACAGGTCTAAATCATAGTAAGAATTTAAAGATACCAGTGCAGTGATCAAAAAGACAGCAACTTTTATTATATGACAGAAAATCTGAAACATCTGACATCTCAAAAAGAAATATCGAGTTCATACCCATTATTTATTTTTTATTTCGATTTTTATAGTAATGAGCATATGAAAACAACAATTAGCACCAAAGGTATATCATTTCTTGAATATCCGCTGGACGGAATGGTTTAGATATAAAATCATTCATTCCCGATACGAAGGCATGAGCACGAACACTTTTACTAGTATTAGCTGTTAGCGCAATAATAGGAAGCCTAGGTGACAAGACACGAATTTTTGTTGTCGCCTCAAAACTATCGATTTCAGGCATTTGGCACTCCATAAATATAATTTCAACGCTATCTCCGTTATGTTTTACATACTCAATTGCTTCATGGGCATTGGCTGCTGTTTTAACAATATGGCCTAATTTTTCTAATATTGTTTTACCAATGATTAGATTAATTTCATCATCATCCACCAGAATTATAGAGACTGATTTTTTGATTTTTTACTCATATTATTAATTGTAGTTTCAGATTGAGGCTCCATTCCAACAATCATCGGAAGGAGGAGACCAAAAGAAGAGCCTTCGTTAAATCGACTAGATACTCTAACCTCGCCTCCCATAAGCTCTAAAAGTTTCTTAGAAATAGCCAAACCTAAACCAGTTCCGCCATACTCTCGCGTAGTTGAAGCATCAACCTGAGAGAAATCATTAAACAATTTTTTCCTAGATGCCAATACCGTTATCGACAACTTGTATATTAATAAAAGCCTCTTTATCTTTTAGAAACTTAGATACGAGCAACTTAATTTCTCCATCTTTTGTTAATTTAATAGCGTTACTCAAATAGTTATTTAAAACCTGAGTTAAACGGTGTGGATCGCCAACAATTCTATTCAGCGGAGTTCTAATTTCTTGACTCATTGACGCAACAAATTCTGATTTTGACTTTGATTTTTATTTTGATTTTGATTTTGATTTTGATTTTGATTTTGATTTTGATTTTGATGATGCTATAGCAACATTTCTCGCATCTCGCATCTTGCAACTCTGCGGTTCTTTCAATGATTAACTTTCTCGATTTTTAGATACATTTATGGCTGAAAGGGTACTTTTATATAACTCTAAGGATTTTTTTCGAGTAGAATTTCCGCTTCTTTTCTTGCCTGTCTACCACACAAAAATCTGCGCATAGATACTGTACTTTGTATTTCATTAGGCTTCATGTTTGTTTAGTCAAAATTAATTTTTATTTAATGTGAATTTTACTCTACTTTTATTTTCTTCTGGAAAATCCTCCGTCGTAATTTCTATTTTTTCATTATAGTAATCTGAACACCCCATCATCATGCCATAGGAAAAGTAGAAAAGGGCCTTTCGGATTGATAAGTAATTGTCATGCAATCTGAATCAAAATAATGTGTGGTAAAGCTCTACATCTGGATAAAGTTTTTTAACTTCAATATGAATCTTATTTTCAACTGCATTGAAGAAATCAAAACAATTATCAACTTCTTTAAAATAAACTGGAAATTTGCCAAAAAATTGGCCGAGCAAATGAACACCAGAAGTTTTCACTAAATCGTCAACTGGTATATTTGTTTTGTTACTTAAAGCGGTAACCAGCTGTAATAACTCGCGAAAGTCATAAACCCCAACTTGAGTATATGCGCTGTTAGAATCAAGTTCACAGCTATCAATGATATCATCGGCCATGTCAAAACCAAATTTGTATTCCACTAATTATAAAAATTCAGAAAAACAATACCTTTCATATATCACCTCTTATTAAAATCATTGATCTTTTACAAAACGGGGATTAGTGAAATTTCAACTAACTTAGCGATTTTTGCCGCCGACTTAGTTTGTTGAGCTTGCAGAATCAACTCTTTTGATAGTTGTGGGGCAAGTGATTCAATGAATGCAAAAATAAACTCTCTAAAATAAAGATTACGATCAAAAACGACATTCACTAAAGATTGAGGAAATAAGTTTTCAATTGAAATAGAAATCAAATCTTGGTCTAAGTGTTTTTCATGCGCCATATCCGCAATAATACCTACCCCAAGCCCCATTCGAACGTAGGATTTTATTATCTCGCAATCAGTAGCAGAAAAAACGATTTCTGGTGAAAATCCATTTTCTTTGAACGTTTGTTCAATTATGTTGATTTTTCCGCCAAAACTAGTGTGAGTTAATAAAGGATACTGCGCTAATAATTCGAATGATATATCATCAGTGTTTGCTAAAGGGTGATTTTTAGGAACTATAATGCTTCTGTTCCAATAAAAACAAGGGAGTTGAATTTTATCTTTAAACGTATCTTCTCCAGCATGAACTAAAGCTAAATCCAATTTACCATCATCAAGCTCTCGATCAAGGTTATCTCCTTCACCTTGATAAATATGCATGGTAACGTTTGAGTATTGAGATCTATAGGATTCAACAATATCCGGTAAAAAATAGCGAGAAAATGTATGTGAGGCCGCTAAATTTAATCTCCCTTCTCTTTGATTAACATGACTAGCTGCAATATTTTGAATACTCCTTACTTGCTTTAGCATATTTTCAGCAATAGGTAATATTTCTCTACCAGCGGGTGTTATATTTGTGAGGTGTTTGCCACTACGTACAAATACTTCAACGCCTAGTTCATCTTCCAATAACCTAATCTGCTTACTAATACCGGGTTGTGAGGTAAACAAAGCTTCAGCCGTTGCTGAAACATTTAATTGGTTACGCGCCACCTCAAAAATATATTTGATTTGCTGAAGTTTCATCCATTTCCCATGAGTTTTAGCACTAAACATTAGTCAAAAGAAAGTTTTCATACCCTTTTAGACTCAATAGCGCATTTTCAAATCATTTTTTGTATAAACACTTGATAAGCATAGACGCTTTTTTGCACATAACAAGCTTGGTTTAATCTTTTATAGCTGCAAAATGAGGACTTTTTATTCTTTTGTCCTATACCTTAGTAAATAACAACTATACTTTTAGTAAATCAAGTAGTGCTTACCAATAGAACATATCAAATCATTAATAACGCGCCAATTGAGTTGAATAGGGAAATTTTTTTAAAGCGATGTTTACTTTAGCCAATAAAAACACACTAATCATAGAAGACTTTACGGTGTTTGCACGTTCCGTAAAAACCATGCTCTATTCTTTAGGCAACCAGTCCGTTGAAATTGTTAGTAATGCGGAAGATGCTATTCAAGCCTGCCGAGTAAAAAAGTTTGATATTCTTCTTTCAGATTATAACCTAGGTGAAAGCAAGGATGGCCAACAGCTATTAGAGGAGTTGATGGTATTTGGCCTACTTTCCCCAAAGTGTATTTTCATTATGCTTACAGCTGAAAATACTTCAACGATGGTAATGGGTGCGATAGAACATCAGCCAGATAACTACATTGCTAAGCCATTTACCGCTGCCTTACTAAAATCTCGAATTACCAAAGCCGTTGATAAGAAAGAAACACTGAGTTCAATTACGCAAAATATGGACAAAAAAAATTGGCTAGAAGCAATTAATCAAAGCCGATTGACCGCTAGCGAGAACCCAAAATATCGCATGTCTTGCCTTCGTTCAGAATTTAAATGCTTAAAAAAACTAAATAAATTGGATGACGCACTCAATCTCTCTTTAAAAATAATTGCCGAGCGAGAAGTGCCTTGGGCGCTTCAAGCCGTTGGCGAGATTTATTTTTTACAAGAAAAATACGACAAAGCAGTCGGCGTATTTAAAAACATGACAAAAAAATACCCAATGAATTTGGAAGCTTATGACTGTTTAGCACAAACACAAATAGCGCTAGGCCAAAGTATCGAAGCCCAAGAAACGATTAACACGGCAATAACAAAGGCACCTAAAATAGTTAAACGACAAAAGTCGCTAGGCTCTATTGCCGAAGAAAACAAAGATTTTAATACTATGAGTAATGCGTTTAGACAGGCTATATATCAAGGAAAACACTCAGCACTTTCTAGCCCGGATGAATATGTGAAATTAACTTACGGGCTAAAAAATCTCATATCCCATAATGGTAGGGATTTAAGCAAAGATAAATTGGTTATAGAAGCCGAACAAACATTTAAACAATTAGAGAGTAAATTTAAAAATGATACCGGAACAATTATTAGAAGTAATGTTGCACATGCAGCCTTTAGCAAAGCGATAAAAAACAAAGAAGATATTGATAAGTATAGTAACCACGCAAAAAAAATATTCGATGATTTTGAAGGTGTATTATCGCCACAAGTAAGCTTAGAAATTTCAAAAAGCCTGAATGAAATTGGAGAAACAGACTTTGCTGAAGCTATAATCAAAGAAGCCATTCAGCAAAACTTAGATGATAAGGATTTTATTAAGCAAATTTCAAATTTCACCCAGGATAAAAACCTAATTCGAAATTGTAAGAAAGCAGCTCAACACAATGAAAAAGCAATTTTTTATTTTAGCAAAAACGATTTCGAGTCCGCTACAGAATATTTTAAAAAAGCATCTACTATATCCCCAAAGAACATCAATATCGCATTAAACTACACACAGGCATTATTAAAACTTTCGCAAAAATCCAAAAATAAAATAGATATTTTGCATTCAGCTAGTGACAAACTTTCTGAACTCAATAGGATGGAAACCTCCGATAGTCGTTATGCCCGTTACTCAGAACTCAACAGGCTAACGCAAATAATGCTAAGTAACTCAACACTAAGGTAACAAAATGACAACACAACCTAAAAATGATTATTTTAGCTTGGTACTCGCATCAACCGTACACGATATGAAAAATTCCTTGGCAATGTTAGGCCAATCACTCAATCATATTTTAGATGAACATAATTTGAACGATCCCAGTTCAAAAATACAAAAAGATGTTGGAATTGTTCAATATGAATCTAATCGCGTTAACAACGGACTTATGCAACTACTAGCGTTGTATAAACTAGAAAATGAGCAACTACCCTTTTCTCCAAGCTATCACAATTTATTCGAGTTTATAGAAGAACAGACGATTATATTAACTCAACTCTTAGAAGCAAAAAACATTAATTGTGAGATTTGTGTTGATGAATCCCTTGATGCCTTTTTTGATGCCAATCTACTAGCGATAGTTATAGAGAATATTTTAGGAAATGCCATTCGGTATTCAAAGTCGAAGATCATTATTAGTAGTAAAATAGAAGACCATTTAGTCATTCAAATTAACGATGATGGAATGGGCTATCCTGAAAAGATGATCGATTTGGAAGGTGATTACATGCTTGGTATTAATCAATCAACGGGAAGTACCGGACTAGGTTTATTTTTTGCTAAGCAAATAGCATCAATGCATCAAAACAAATCAAAAACAGGGTATATTGTGTTAAAAAATGGTGGCCAACTCAATGGTGGTTTATTCGAAATTCACATTCCTTAGTTTCAATTAGATATATAATTTTTTATAACTATATTTAATTTTATACATCTTTCTTTCTGTAAACTGGTTCAATTGTTAAATGGTTCAATATAATAAAATTAAAATACTATTAATTGAAGATTTTGCAGATTTTGCTAGCGCAGTGATCTCAATGATATCGGCTATGGGTTGTAATCATATCGATCATGTTATCTCGGCTGAAGCCGCCATACAAAAGTGTAGAGAGGTAACTTACGATCTCATATTATCCGATTATAATCTCGGTGACGGTAAGGATGGACAACAGGTTTTTGAAGAATTACGGCATTTTAAAATAATACCTGATGATACTTGTTTCATCATGATTACCGCAGAAATAACTGCATCAATGGTTATGGCAGCACTTGAATTTAAACCCGATAGCTATCTTGCAAAACCTTTCAACCGTCAACTTCTAAAATCTAGAGTTGATAAATCGTTAATGAAAAAAGAAAAATTTAAACCTGTTATCAGAGCAATCAGTAGAAAAAAATGGCAGGAAGCGACAAAACTCTATCAGGAATTACTTGGCAACACATCTCTCTACCGACAGGAACTGAAAAGGTTGCAATTAATAATTTTTAAAAACACTAAAACGATTAAAGAATGCCAAAAACATTTGGAAGACGAGCTAGATGTAAGAGTCACGCCTTGGGCGCTAGCAGAACTTGGAAAAATTTATCATTCATTAAAATATTTTGATAAAGCTGAGGGGATATTTAAAAAAATGCTGATGGAGTATCCTTATACTATTGACGGTTACGATTGGTTGGCTAAAATTCAAATATTATTGAACAAACCTATTGAAGCCCAACAAACCATTGAAAAAGCTATTAGACTCTCACCAAAACTTATCAAACGCCAGAAATCATTAGGTGAATTAGCAGAGAAAAATGGTGATAATTTAGTAATGATGCAGGCTTATCGACAGGCGGTAAAACATGGGAAACACTCTGCCTTTTCACATGCGGACGAATACGTAAAACTGACAAAATCTCTTGGTGTTAGATTAAAAAGTATACGAAGCGAAGATAGAGATAAATTAATCAATGAAGCAAAAACAGTATTCTCTCAAATTCAATCAAAATTTTCCAAGTCGTCTGGCGTACAATTGAGAGGAGCAGTTGCTCATGCTGAATTTAACGCAATCATTGACGACCAACCTAATGTTCTGAAACAAGTAAAAATAGCCAGCGACGAGTTTGACAAACTTGATGAAAACATTGGTGCTAGTGAATGCATTGAAATTGCATCGAGCCTACAACAATTAGGTTTCTCAGAATTATCAGAAAGCGTTTTAGAAGATGGTGTAGAGCAATACTTTGACCAAAAAGAATTTATAAAACAGGTCAAAAAAATAACCAAAAATAAAAACTTAATAGCCAACGCCCAGAAAGTAAATAAAATCAACAACAGAGCTGTTAGGTTATTTAGAGAGAAAAAATATAACCACGCATTAACTGAATTCTCACTGGCTCTTGATATTGCGCCTAATAATATTAACATTGCGTTAAATAGAGCGCAGGCAACCCTTAAAAAATACCAACAATCCAAAAACGACCCTGACTTACTATACAAAACAGAGATTATCTTATCAGATATTGACAGGTTATCTTCTAATGATAGTCGATATAAACGATATTTAGAGCTTTTACGTCTATCCCAACTCATGCTACAAAATACGAATAATTAGCCTATACTTAGTTACGTGCTATATTTTTAAGAATACGGTGTTTTAAGAGTGCTTTGTTTTTTAAGAGTACAGTATTATTTTTAAGAGCATTAAATATGAAGCATTTTATAAAATAGACGTTTGGTTCTAATTAACCACAACATTAACCCTACATCTAATAAGATAGTTAAATTATATGGAATCGTTCAATTTAATAATTTTAATTTTTATTCTACTTGCGGGTGCCGTGTTTTTCGTTGCTAATATACAGCGAAAAGAGCAAAAAAAAGCGGAAAAATTTCATCAAGCCTCTAAATATAAATACAGAGCGAATGAAACAGCTAATATACTCAGTAATTTCGCCAAAATCCCTATTGGTGAAGAAACACGTAAGATTCTTCTTCAAGTTATTCAAAAGAACTTAACTCTTGCATTAAAAATTCAACCTGAAGATAGATATATAAGAGAACGTTTGCCGGTAGTTAATAAACAACTTACCAATACGGCAAGCAAAACTGATTCTGGCCAACTCCTGGTTCCAACCGATTCACAGCAATTAGATAAGTTACTAAATAGCCTTAAAAAGTTAAGTGTTTATATCATAAAAATAAGTCAATCTAATAAATTGGACTTACCTCTTACAAAATCCTCAATCGCAAAACTATCATCGCTAATCACAGAAGTGAAATTAACCACCTATATTCACCAAATTAAGAAAGGTCTAACGACTAAAAACTATGACTTTGCTGTAAAAATGCTAATAACAACCAAGCAACTAATGAGCGGTCTAAAGAACAAAAGTAACCGTATTGTCACACTGCAAGATCATTTAACTCAACTTGAGCAAAAAGTGAAAATATCATTTAAGAATGCAAAAAAAGAAAATTCCAATCAAAAAAATGCGATGAGCTATATCAATGAAGAAGCAAAAGAAAATGAAAATAGTGTATTTGGATTAAAGAAAAAATGGTGAACCGTTTATGCTGAGCGATTTCACACAATCGATTATTTAATTAAAGCTTTTGATATGTCCGTATAATAATGTTCGTTATCGACTGATATTTCAGCCAAGCTTTTATGTGCTAATACAACGGAATCTAAAACAGCACTTTCATCTATCTTTACTGTCGCTAATTCAACAAAATTTAAATCGCAGTCTGTCGGTAAACTTGACTTTTTTTGCTGATTAGTTATTATATGAAAAACTTGGTCAAAACACACTCGGCGCAATATATGAGCTAACTCACCTTTTTTCACGAAAATAACAGGTTGTTTATTAGTCAATTTTTTAAAATAAATCGAAATCCTAGCTAACAATCCTAATGCTGTACTATCAAGCATTTCAGCATTTTCAAGGTTAATCGCTATCTCTGTGACTCTATCTTGCGATTGAAACAACTGTTCTATATAAGATTCTAAACCAGTGCAATCAGAATAACGTACAACACCTATAAAATTGATATATTCGACTTCATCCAAGCGCGCGGTTAAAATTTGACCTCTCATTAAGACTCTTCCTTTTCGACAATAAAAACAGTGATATCGTCCGGTGGATTGCTATCTTGCAATTGCCTAACAGGTTTCATCAGCATAGGGATGTTGATCGGGTTGTTTTTAACAAAATCAATTAAAAAGGATTCTCCAGCAGGTTCTGACTTAGTTGGGATCAACTCTAACCAACCATCAGAAACCATTAATAGTTTGAATCCTTTTTTAATCGCTACATCGTTACACTGAAAAGTTGCCCAATCAAACAAGCCTAAAGGGAAACCATCATCTTTTAATAACGTACTCGTGTCCCTGCAAATAAGTACTGGAGCCGGATATTGCCCAGCAACACTATAATTTAATCGTTGAGTATCACAATCGATCACCGCATAAAAAAGTGTAATATGCTTGCCCAAATTAGCGCTGATTAATTCTTCATTTAAATATGACATTAACTCATCCGGGTGAATAATGGTTTCATTCACACCACCTCGATATTGTCTTAAAGGTTGATTCATTAGACTCTTCAACATCATAGTAACAAATGCAGCAGCCGATCCATGCCCTGAAACGTCGGCAAAATAGAAGCCTATATATCTGTCATCTATTTCAAAATAATCGATAAAATCACCGCTCAAATTTAATGAGGGGACGATGATATGCTGAAAATGAAAGCCAGAAATCGTCGCATCGGCTGGCGGTAAAAGCTGAAGTTGAGCCTGCCTCCCTGCATCTTGGTCTTTCTGTAAGAGATCCAAGTTACTTGCTAATTCTTTATTTGCAACTTCCAATTCATTTTTATAGGTTTTATTTTCTGTTTCTAAAAAGCTACGATGAATCGCATTTTGAACGGCATTTTCTAACACGGCTAGATCCGATATCGGTTTAACTAAATAGTCTAAAGCGCCTAACCGTAGCGCTTCTACGACATCATGAATTTGCCCCGCACCGGAAATAATAATTATAGGTGTATCAGGTGATAATTTGCTTAATTTATTTAAAAGCGTCATGCCGTCCATTTCAGGCATACGTAAATCACAGAGAACTACATCGGGTTGAAACTCACAAAAAAGAGCGAGTCCTTGCTTACCATCGATTGCCTCGATAACGTTATATCCACAGTCCTCTAAATAAACAGCCATGCTTTCACGTACGATAGGCTCATCATCAATGATTAACACCGATTTTAAGTTCGCAGGGGAATTATTTTTAGATTTTGATGATAAGGTGCTATTAATG
Source organism: Polaribacter sp. (assembly GCA_047633355.1). GTDB lineage: Bacteria > Pseudomonadota > Gammaproteobacteria > Enterobacterales > Kangiellaceae. Next base: position 16,775 of record JBLIBL010000006.1, on the reverse strand, counting down.
TCCATTTACTACCTAATTTGGATAAAATATGAAGATTATCCACGCAAAAATTATAAGGTTACATACTCTAAAGGTAAATTCAGACTTTTATTAGTTGAGCTCTGAATCACAAGCCATAACAACTATTGTCTAAGGATACTACTCACAATAAAAGAGGCAAGTCTTTTGTTTTAATATTTATTGACCTATCACGATTTATTTCTAATATTAGCCAACAACGCATTGTTAAAATAATATCAAAAGTTAAGAAAAAATTATATGTACGCTTACTAAATGAATTACATTACCTTTTGATCACTTTTAGTTGGTGATTGCTTTCAATTGAATATACAAGGAGATCCAAGTGCCTTCAAATAGTAAAGATTACAGTGAAAAGAGAAATTTCATACGAATGTTCGTCAATGCTAAAGTTAATATTACCGACCAACATTCTGGTAACACTTTTCAAGGTGCTGGTATTAACTTAAGTGGCAGCGGTGCCATGTTTACTATTGATAAAGCTTTCGATGTTGGTCAAAAATTGACTGTCGATATTAGCTCCGAGCAAAGTCAGTTAACCCCTTTAAGTGCAAAATTTGAAGTTATAAGAGTAACTGAAGATTCTGTCGGAAATTATTTCATTGCTGGCAGTTTAGCTGATATTAGTTAAAAGGCATTCTAGTAATTAGTCTAGCAACCCAATACTTTGATGAAGACAGCTTTCACCTTTTGTAATTATTAACCTTTGTAATTAAAAATCGCAGTCTTGCTCATCGCCTTCTTCGCATTCAAAATCATCGTCTAATGGTAAATTACCGTCAAAAATTTTATACTTTCTATTTTGTAAATAAGCATCCCGAACAAAAGAATACCCATCACTCGCGGACTCTAATTGTTCATCAAAAGGTAGCAATGAAACTCGTTTATCAATTAATTCAATGACTCTTAATTGATTTTTTGTGGGCATATGGTCGACATACCTATTGACCACATTAATTTGAGAGTCTGCTGGGAGACCAAATGAGTCTCTAAGTGTTGACGGTCCTAAAAATGGAATCCAAATATAAGGACCATCAGAAACACCCCAAACAGCTAATGTTTGGCCAAAATCTTCATTATGTTTAACTAAACCCATGCTTGAAGCAGGATCCCACATCCCAGCAATACCAAGTGTCGAGTTAATAACAAAACGTCCCAGGTCAGATAAAAAATTAATCGGTTTTCCTTGTAGTAAATTATTCAGAGAGTTGGGAATATCACCCAAATTGCTAAAGATATTACTTACGCCTGTTTCCATAAAGTCAGGCATTACAAAAGCATACCCTTTTGCTGCAGGCTTAATCACTGCTTTATCTATCGCTATGGTGAACTCATAGGATTTTCTGTTTAGATTCTCCCAAGGATCTTGTGGACTGCTTCCTGAGTTAGCACAGCCACCTACAGATAAATGAAAAAGAATAAATGCTAATAGTCTAAATTGAATTTTCATGATATTTATTGAACTTTAAATGAGTTTCTTTAGCTTTCGAATATAAAAACAAAAAAATCGGGCGGTACCTAATGATACCACCCGATCTTAGACCCGTATAGTATTTGAAGTTAATTCAAATGTAATAAAATGGAGCTATTTACCGCCACATTTTCCTTCGCCACATTTGCCTTCTTTCTTACCTTTTTTACCTTCACCACACTTCTTGTCACCCTTGTCGCCACATTTTTTGTCGCCCTTGTCGCCGCATTTTTTGTCGCCCTTGTCGCCACATTTTTTGTCGCCTTTGTCGCCACATTTTTTGTCGCCTTTGTCGCCACATTTGCTGTCATCACCAAAAAAAGTTTGTACTTGATCTGCCTGTGCAAAAGGATTTGCATCTGCAGACGCTGTATTTACAAAAGTTAATGCTAAAACCAAAGAACCGACTAAAGCGAACATCTTAGTTAATTTTTTCATGAGTGTATTTCTCCGAGTGTTTTTTAAGTAAATTTGAAATTAATTTAAAACCTGATTATCTATTTAGAAATTACTAGTTCTTAAAGTAACAGCCTAAATAGTTTTAGGTTACCTTTATGACTGAGGATAAACATTTTTGTTACAGTCCTAAAAGTGATTTTGCCTCACCAAAATAATCCGGTTCCACTATTAAATACAGTTTATCTATTTTTAGCTTTAACCGAAAAACCAAATTAAACTAACTATTTTAGTTTAGTCCGAATTACCTATAAATGCATAAACTGATAAGAGCGTAAACACTGGTAAGTACAAGCTTAAAGATGCACTAGCATGGTAAATATTGCAACTATTAATTGTGACTCAGTTCACAATTAACTCTAATGTGAGAGTTTTGGTATAATTTAGAATGACATTTAAATAAATAGCCCTAATAAATGCTCACTGAAATCTAGTCACCAGTAATTTCCCTATAATACTAAAACTACTTGCTTGTAGGTTTTGTATTTAGCTTTTGTCTTGAAAGTGACTCAATTTGTTGTCTAATCCGTGTAGAATCAGCGCCATTTTTATCCATTTCATTAGCTAAATAACTCCAAATATCAATAGCTTGTGCGTATTTTTGTTGTCGTGCGTAAAGGAACCCCATAGTTAGCATAGCACTTTGATGACTGGGGTCTAACTTTATAGCTGAACCCAAAAATCCAACCGCTCTATTTAAGTCAGACTCAGAAGAGCGCAAAGCAAGAATTTGAGCGTAGGCAACGTACCAATTGGCTGAAGGCTTCAACCTAATCGCCCTTTTCATAGACTCATCAGCTAAATCAACCATACTTAATTGAAAATAGCTTTCTGCTAATATAAACCAAAGATCTGCATTATTTGATTCCTTATGAACTAAAGTTCTTAGTCCTAAAAGCATTGATTGAATATCCGCTTTACTGTGTTTATTTTCAGTTAAATTTTGCTCAGACAGATCAAAATAATATTTTGTTTCAATTTGTGTATTTAACCAATTTTGTTGTAATTCTACCGTTGGATTTTGACTATAAAGAAGAATTGAAGACAACAAAAAGAATATAGGAAATAATAATAGCAGTTTATTATCTGCTTTTTTATTAGCCGTACTTTGATTTCTTACACTTTGATTATCTTTATCAGAAGAGCCACCATCAAACTCATTAATAGTTTTGTTTACACTATAATAAATCGCGGTAATGACTAAAACGGCACTAAAACTAATCGCCAACCATAAATCAAACATTATCTGACTCACTTATATTTCTAGTAAAATTATTTCGGTTATTCTTGTACCAATAGATAAAACCAAACAATATCAGCAGCAAAAAAATTAAAGGCGCAGACCATAAAAAGGCATTGTCTCGGTTTAATTCGGGGTCAAACAATATAAATTCACCATACCTTTGCTTCATAAAAAACAATATTTGCTTATCCGATTCGCCAGAGTTTAATTTTTCATAGACAATCTGCTTGAGATCCTGGGATAATATTGAATTTGAATCTGATAAGTTTTGATTCTGGCATTTAGGGCACCTCAGAATAACGGTTAAATGACTAAACCGCTTTTCTAACGTCTCATCATTAAAGTCGAACACTTGAATATCGGCATCGGAAATGCTTGAGAAACATATTAAAAATAAAATGCTTATTAATTTTTTCATGCTAGAACTAAACATCTAAGACTCCTGTTTTATTTTTTCCACTAAAGGAAGAATGATTTCATTAAAAACCTTAGTATTAACAATCCCAACATGACGATATCGGACTTTTCCTTTATTATCGATCAAATAAGTCTCAGGGGCACCATAAACGCCAAACTCGATTCCTAAACGTCCTTTTTCATCAAAAAGGGTCCATTGATAAAAATCGCCTTGTTGATGTAAAAATTCCAACGCTTTTTCTTTAGTGTCTCGGTAGTTCAAACCAACTAAAGTGATATCTTTATTTTTTGAATGTTGTTTCCAGTAAGGATGTTCGTTATAACATGAAGGACACCAGCTTGCCCAAACGTTGACTAGTATTATTTTTCCTTCAAACTCTTTTTCTGTGTGGATGATTGAAGAGTCATACACATCTGCTACTTTAAAAGCGGGCGTAGAACGGCCAATTAGTTGAGATGGTAATTCCGTTTTATCTTCGCCTATCAACCAATAGAAGAAAATAAAAGCGACAACAAATATGCTAATGGATAAAATAGGCGTTAGTTTGTTCATCATTTTCTGCGATTCATTTTCCATATAACTATTACCTTTTAGCCTTTAGCCTTTAGCCTTTAGCTGTCACATTCCAACACTTTTATTCGAAGTGGATTTTAAGTTTTTATAACGCTTATCAGTAATTGATATTATTCCACCAAATCCCATAAATATAGCACCTAGCCAAATCCACCGAATAAATGGTTTAACATAAATTCGTACCGACCAAGTTTCCCCAGCATTATCTAAAGATTCTCCAAGTGCCAGATAAAGATCGCGAAATAGAGTGTAATCAATAGCTGCTTCAGTCATTAGTTGTTTCCCAGCCAGGTAATATCTTTTTTCAGGATTCATAATGAGTATCATCTCATTGTCTTTAAAGACTTTGAAAGTAACCGTCGTTGATTGATAATTCTCTTTTGAGGAAACCTGACTTGACAACATTTCAAAACGGTAACCGCCAATCTCTTGAACATCACCTACAGTCATTCTTAAATCTTTTTCTACACTATAATAAGAGGTCATAACAACACCGACAATCATTACAGCTACACCGAGATGAGCGATGGTCATGCCTAAAAAAGCAGCCTTGATTTTTTTAACTTTATCTAACCAATTTTTTCCATGTCTTGTTATTTTAGACACGTTATATAGACTCAGTAAACTAATCCAAAGCGCCAAAAACAAACCGACAAAAACCCAACCATAAAACGTGCCAGTAAACCAAACAGCCAGTAAACTGATCACTAATGAAACGGCTCCAACTTTCAACAAAATCATTTTCAGTTTAGAAAAATCATGATGTTTCCAATTTAATAATGGACCTATACCAACCAATATCGCTAATACTGCTACGGGGTAAGGAAACAACATGTCGAAATATGGTGCACCGACGGAAAGTTTGCGTCCAAACGCTTCTGCAAACATCGGATATAAAGTTCCAAAGAAAACGATAAAGGTTAAACTGATAAAGAGAATATTATTCATCAGTAAAAACATATCTTTTGATGTTTCAGAAAAATCCGCTTTGGTTTTTACTTTACTGGCTCTAAAACTGAATAAGAGCAAAGCGGCACCAACGACTATTGCTAAAAATATTAAAAGAAAACGGCCTCTTTCTGGATCATTAGCAAAGGAATGAACTGAGGTTAATGTGCCCGAGCGGATCAAAAATGTTCCCAATATACTCAATGAAAAAGTTGTTAACGATAGCGCTAAGGTCCATCCTTTGAATGAATCACGTTTATCTGTAACGGCAAGTGAATGCATTAACGCAGTACCACTCAACCAAGGCAATAAAGAAGCATTCTCAGATGGGTCCCACATCCACCATCCTCCCCAACCTAATTCGTAATATGCCCACCAACTTCCGAGCATAACGCCTAGGGTTAAACAGGACCAAGCGGCTATCGTCCAAGGACGGGTCCATCGAGCCCAAGTAGCATTCCATTCACCTTCAATCAATGCAGAAATAGCAAAGGCAAAAGACACAGCAAAACCAACATAGCCCATATATAGCATTGGAGGGTGAATAATTAATCCAAAATCTTGTAGCAGTGGATTAAGATCGGTTCCATCAATTGGAAAAAAAGGAAGTGTTCTTTCAAAGGGGTTAGAGGTAATTAATAAAAATGAAACAAAGCCACAAGCAATCATCCCCAACACTGACAAGACTCTTGCATAATTTAATTTAGGTAAATTAGTACCTAAAAAAGCAACAGCAAACATCCAACCAGATAAGATTAATACCCACAGTAATAATGAACCTTCGTGCGCTCCCCAAACAGCTGATATTTTAAACCTGTCTGGTAATAATGAGTTGGAATGTTGTGCAACATATTTGATAGTGAAATCGTCGATGATAAATGCATAAGCTAAACAAGTAAAACTAGCTAACAACGCAGAGAAAAATAAAAGTGTTAATGGTTTTGCTGTAGCAACAAAAACATCTTGTTTGGTAAAAGTACCAAGCATAGGGAATACACTTAACGCTATTGATAAAAATAGGGCTAGATAAAGTAAGTAATGACCAAATTCAGCATGCATGATTTTTTTTCCGATAGGTTATTCTTTAGTTCTTTAGTTCTTTAGTTCTTTAGTTCTTTAGTTCTTTAGTTCTTTAGTTCTTTAGTTCTTTAGTTCTTTAGTTTGATTCTTTTTCAACAGGATGTCCTGCTCTTTCAAGCGCATCTAATACTTCAGGTGCTTTATATTCCTCATCATGCTTAGCTAAAACATTACTAGCAATAAAAACACCTTCTTTATTTAATTTCCCCATGGCTACAACCCCTTGCCCTTCTCTGAATAAATCGGGCATGATTTTATCATAGGTAACGGTTATATCTTTTGCCAGATCCGTTACAATAAAAGTGGTTAAAAGTGTTGTTTCACTGCGTATTACACTTCCATCTTTGACTAAACCCCCAATTCGCAAAATGCGGTCTGTCGGTGCTTTACCCGAAGCCATTTCAGAAGGCGTGTAAAATAAATTCATCTGTTGTTCGCTAGCATATAGCACTAAACCAACTATAGTTCCAACACCTAAAACGCTACCAATGATAGTTAATAATCGTTTTTTTCTTTGTGGTTTCATTGCCATTTTATTTCTACCTTATTTTCTCGAACACTGTTTTCTAGAGCCGATCATTTTCTTGAACCTACCTTTTTCTTGAACCTATCTTTTTCTTGAGCCTAGTTTTCTAGACTGATAAGCCCTACTTACTCGTTAACTTGATTTTGCGCATCTAGTCGACGATAAAACCTTTTTAATTCTTGCTTTGCCTTAGTTGTAGATTTCGCGCTAATAAAAAAATAACCAATTAATGAACTACTGACCAAAGCGTAACAAAGCCATACATAAAAACCATGCCCGCCCATTTCAATAAAGGCTTCAAACGTCTCAAAATACATCATGATGCTTTACCTTCGACTATAGCTCTTACCCAACCCGTCATTTTTTCTCGCTTAATTATTTCTGATTTTATCCGCTGCATCAATACAGTAAAAAAGTACACTTGAAAAGCCAAAATAAAAACCAACAATGCTTTTAACATATCCGCATCCATTGAAGGTTTCTCAAACTTACTAATTGTAGCCCCCTGATGGAGCGTATTCCACCATTCTACCGAAAAATGAATGATCGGTATGTTAACTAGACCAACTAACGCTAATACCGCTGAAGCACGGTCGGCACTTGTGCGATCATCAAAAGCATTGTGCAAAGCTATAAATCCAATATATAAAAAGAAAAGTATCAACTCAGAAGTTATTCTAGCATCCCATACCCAATAAGTACCCCAGGTTGGTTTTCCCCAAATAGCACCAGTAATTAACGCCAACAACGTAAAAATAGCGCCGATCGGCGCGCAACTAACGGATACTATATGTGCCATTTTAATTCGCCAAATAAAGCCAATAGCACCGCTGATTGCCATCACTACGTATACAAACATGGATAAAAATGCGGCCGGCACGTGAATATACATAATTCTAACGGTATTGCCCTGCTGATAGTCCGCCGGAGAAAATAATAATCCTAACGCTAGCCCGACTAACATCAAAATCAAAGTCGAAGCTCGAAACCATGGCAATAATTTATCAGTAAACTGATAAAACCATTTTGCTGATGCCATTTGATAAAACCATGTCCACATATCATTCTTTCTCGCTTTTTGAATACAGGGGTCGGAGTCACCATCCCCATAATCACAATTTTTCAAAATACTTAATTGGTCGACTCAGACTTGTTGGTATAAATTACAAATGTGACTCCGACCCTTTTTACCATCTAAATCAATCTATCGATATCTTCATTGCTGCAGAGCCTGCAAAAGGCGCTAATAACAAGCTCAATATTAATAATGCTAATAATAAAGCTAATTGCCCAGAATAATCTAGTCCAGATGCGGCAGCTTGTACTGCAGAACTACCAAAAATCAAAACCGGTATAAATAGTGGCAAAACAAGCAATGTTAATAATACCCCACCATTTCTTAGCCCTAAGGTTAAACACATACCAATTGAGCCAATCAAGCTTAAAACCGGCGTGCCAATTAATAAGCTAACAACCGCAATTCTAATCCCTTGCGCATCCAAATTAAACAAATACCCGATTAACGGAGTAGTCAACACCAAGGGCAGCCCGCTTGCTAACCAATTAGCAATACTTTTAGCTAATACAATTTGACTACCTGCGACGCCACAAACTAATAATTGTTCTAATCCACCCTCTTCAAAGTCCGCTTGAAAAAAACTATTAAGTGACATCAAAATACTCAGCAATGCGGCGACCCACAATACACCGGGTGCAATAAAAGCTAATTGCACTGGATCAGGAGTTACTGCCAAAGGAAACAAGCTGGTCACGATCACAAAAAAAGCCAAAGGATAAACAAATTCCGACTGACTTCGCATGACGACGGTTATCTCACGTCTTATTAAAGCAACCAAACGGTTTTTATCAGCTCCAGAATGAGTCATTCAGTAACCTCAAAAATAGACTGGCTCTGCGTAAGTATCAACTCCTGAAGAGCATTTATCCCGGAAATCGTTTGATGTGAAGTCACTAATAGCATTCCGCCACTTTTCAGATGGGTATTACAAGCGTTTTCTAACCACTCTTGGCCAAAAGTATCGAGTGCCACCATAGGTTCATCTAAAATCCAAAATTTCACAGGCTCTGTAATTAACCTAGCCAAAGAAACACGACGTTTTTGTCCTGCTGATAAATTTCCTACGGGTTCATCTAAATAAGCAGCTATGGAAAGCTGTTTGAGTACTAAATTCATTCTAAATTCAAAAGGCTCTTCATCGACATTACTAATAATACCAATTGAATCTTGACGTAAACCGAAATAAAAAGCTAAGTTCTGAGCAACCGTCAGTTTTGGTTTCAAACCTAACTTATGCCCCAAATATAAAGTATTAAGAAAAAAATCTGAATGATTAGAATCAACAGATTGTTGGTTAAACAGTATATCCCCATTAAAACGTTGGCTCAACCCACATAAACAACGGATCATAGAGGTCTTACCCGAACCGTTGGTCCCTCGTATCTGTAACGCTTCCCCATCAGACAGAGAAAAGTCTACCTTATTAAATAGTGGTATCTCATTACGATAAACAGACAGATTTTTTACGCTGAACTGGTTAATTTTGAAAGTACTCAGATGGGTTGTGACTCAGCGGCTATACTATACTATATGACTCACTAGTTACAGTACTTAGAGACGCCATTTTGAGGCGGAAAACACTATTATAAATGTCGATTCAGCCTATTAATTCCGAGCAACAAAGCAGTATAAGAGAAACGACTAATAATCAATTCGCCAATACTCAATTAATACAAAATAGACTGACGCCAGAGATTAAAGCATTAATCGAGCAATATGCTAATCAACCTTTATTGTTAGAAAAATTACTGCTTCAAAAAAACAATGATGCTCTAGTTAGCTTTAAACTAGCTCACCTTAATATAAATGATCGGCAATTAAGTAATAGCTCTGATATACCAAACAACTTGATTCAGCTGAAGCTACCTTCACTGATTCACGCTTTAAAACAGCCTATTGAATTAAATAACATCATCGAGCAATTGAAAGTTGCTGACAAAATAACGATTAACGTTGGTAACAATCAACAAGTAATCATTAAAATTGCTAGTTTATTACCACAAACAACACTTCAAATTAACTTTAGTAACATAGAACTTTCTCCATCAGGGAATTTGCTCCTTAGTCAAGCAAAGTTAATCAATTCCAGTCTTTTAGATACAAGTCTAGTCAATACCAATCTATTAGCACAAACAAAAACTAATTTAATTAAAACAGTTGAATTGAATAACAATATTGGAAAAATAGCGGAAAGTTTGATTGCGTCTCCAACAAACACTAAAAATAATTTAGTGATTGATTTTACGCAGTTCGAATCTAATAACTATCAACTCAAAGATAAAATATCTATTCTTGTAAACTCGTTAGCCACGATTAAAAATGCCATAAAACAAACTGAAAACATTGCAATTAAAAATAACATTTCTATTGATGCAAAAACGCTTGAATCAACAAAATCTTCTTTAAATACCACATTATTGGCATTAAATAAATTCAGCATTCAAATCGGCAAGCTTTTTGATAATATTAACAAACCAATTGAGTTAACAAACATTACGCAAGTAAATACATCAGAAAACACTAAAAATTTAGTTTCAAGACTAATAACAAGCGGAAATTTATTTGAAAATGCATTGAAGCAACAAGTTGTAAAAAATGAGTTTAATCCACTCTATCATTCATCAAAAATACCAAGTGATAACAAGCTTTCATTCAACAAAATACTCAGTCAGCTGGAAAAATTGTTAGTCGAAATTAATCATTATTCAGAAAAGCCAGTCAATGCAAGCCAAATTGAAAAAATTCAAAAGTCCCTCTTAATTCAGCTAAAAAACATCACTCCGTTAGAAAAACACCAGATAGAAACTAACAAAATGGCGGCTTTACAAAAAATTCAAGTTCAGCAGGAACAAATACAAAATTTAATAAGTCTCACTAAATCATTTCAAACAACTATCACAACGAGTTTACATCAAATAGAACAAAACCAGCTTCATAGTTTAAAGAGCGAACAAGCAAATCTACAGCAATTTCTGGTTGATTTACCGATCAAACAAAATGGATTAATTGACTCGTTTGAAATGCGCTTTGAAAGCCAAAGTAAAAATAACCAATCAGTCAAGAGTAAATATTGGAAAGTAGTGGTGAGATTCGATTTAAAACCGTTAGGGCCCATGTTCGCAGAAATTCAATTTGAGAACGAAAGAGTGTCAACACATATTTTTGCAGAAAAAAAAGAAACTGCACAATTAATTAATCAACATTTGCCAACACTCAAACGGTCTTTATTTAGCGCTGGTGTGGATGTGAGTAAAGTCTCAGGTAGCCAAGGTAATATTCCTGATAATCTTAAGGATAAAGAGAGTCCCAACATAGATGCACATGTTTAATAGAATATGAACAGTTATTCCAATAATAATCAACCAGCAATTAACTCAATAAAAAAAGCGGCTGCGCTTAAGTATGACGGCCGTAATACGCCTAAAATAGTAGCAAAAGGAGATGGCGAGTTAGCTCAAAAAATTGTTTCACTAGCAAAAGAAAATGATGTTCACATTCATTATGATCCACTTTTGATTGATGTATTAAGTCGACTGGAGTTAGATGAGGAAATTCCCGAGACCTTATTCTTAGCTGTTGCTAAAATTATCGCATTTGCTTATTACTTACAGGGCAAACACCCTGAAAGTGCTGTAAACTCTCATTTAGATGACACATTGACTTTGGAACATAAGAATCCGGAAGAACCAAACCCTATCAATATTTAAAATATTATTCAGCAACAGTTAATATCCACTTTCTATACTAGCAAGATTCTAATACCCCATCTCTTAAAATGGATTAACTTCATGCGCTTTAGCTTTTTACTCGTTTTTTTGCTCACTTTTTTTCTTAGTAGCTGTATTATCACGCCTAAAATAAAAAGGGGCTTTGATCCAATATGTGTGCAATTTAGAAATATAGTCAAACTTCAGTCAAAATTTATTGTGACAAACTGCTCACGAAATCAAGATTGCAGAGGTCTTATCGGCGTTAGTTTAATTACAGTTGCTATAACAGGTGCAATATCCGTTGCTATTTTATCTGTGGGTAATGTTTATTACGCTATTGAGCATAAAAGCCAATGCAAAGTAAAAGTAAAAAGCGATAAAATAAAGCTACCGATAGTACCGATAGTTTAATAAATACCACTTAAATTTTTGCTACTAAACCCTGTAAACCTACAAACTATCCAAAGCCTGCCTAATATCAGCAATCAAATCTTCAACATCTTCAACTCCAACGGACAATCGGACTAAACTATCCGTAATCCCAAGACGTTTTCGAATATCTTTTGGTACTGATGCATGGGTCATCAATGCAGGATGGTTACTCAAACTCTCAACACCACCTAAACTTTCTGCTAGTGCAAACAACTTAAGGTTTTGCATAAATGCACTGGCTTTCTTGAGCCCGCCTTTTACAACAATAGAAATCATTCCACCAAAACCGTCCATTTGTTCTTCTGCTAAATCAGCCTGTGGATGACTTGCTAGGCCCGGATAATAAACTTTTTCAATTTGTCCATGAGCGGTTAACCATTGCGCGATCCTCATACCCGATTCATTATGTTGACGCATTCTCAGTGCTAAGGTTTTTAATCCACGTAAAGCCAAAAAACTATCAAAAGGACCAGCAATTGTTCCTGTAGAATTTTGTAAAAAAGCTAATTCTTCCGCTAGTTTTTCATTATCTCCAACAATAGCAACACCGCCCACCATATCTGAATGGCCATTAATGTATTTAGTCGCAGAATGCATCACAATATCAAAACCATAATCTAAAGGCCGTTGATTGTAAGGTGTTGCAAAAGTGTTATCTGCCACAGCAATGAGTCCTAATTCTTTTGCTAGTGCAGCAACCGCTTTTAAATCAACAAGAGTCAACATCGGGTTAGTTGGCGTTTCTACCCATAGCATTTTAGTATTTGGCTTTACCGCAGCTCTTAATGCGTCAAGGTCACTCATGTCAACAAAATCAAATTCCACACCTGCACTACGTTTCCGGACTTTATCAAATAAACGAAAAGTCCCACCGTATAAATCATCCATTGCCAAAACATGATCGCCGGAATCAACTAACTCAAGAATCGTTGACGTCGCCGCCATTCCTGAAGCAAATGCAAACCCGCGAGTTCCATTTTCTAAACTTGCAATACAGCGCTCATAAGCAAACCGAGTAGGATTTTGAGATCGAGAATACTCGTAGCCTGTATGATCGCCAGGTGCTGACTGAATATAGGTAGACGTTTGATAGATTGGAGGCATCACGGCTCCGGTTCTAGGGTCAGGATGTTGACCACCATGTATAACCTTTGTAGCAAATTTTAAATCTGATTTTTCTACTTTGTTATCATCTATCATAATCTTATCTTCTTTTTAGTCTGTTAATTTTATAACAGAGATTCAATTGTATGAGCTTATTGTCGTAGTAATTATTCACTCTGTCAATCTAGTGTTGATGCCCGCCAACACCATGAGCGTGACCATGTGTAACTTCTTCACTAGTTGCTGCACGTACATCAAATATTTTTACAGCAAATGTTAATTTTTTACCCGCAAACGGATGATTAAAATCGACCACCACCATAAACTTACCCGGCTTAACTACCGTCACTCGCTTATTCCCTTGCTCTGTATGAACCACACCAACCATACCCTTCTTCCATTTTATTTTAGTATTTTTACTCATAGCTTGAAGGTGTTTCATAGGAATTTTTTGTTCCGCATTGTCTTTAAGCAATCCATAAGCTTCTTCTGGTGCTAAAGTAATACTAAACTCATCATCCGTTGACTTGCCTTCCATTGCTTTTTCAAGCCCAGCAAGCAAACCATTGTGCCCATGCAGATAAGCCATTGGCATACCTTTAGTTGAATCTTCTAACACTTTATTTTCGGTGTCGGTCATCTTATAAACAAATTGTACAACCGTATCTTTTTCTATTTTCATCTTATTAAATTCCCAAGTACTCAATACAACAATCTATTATTAGTAGGTTGCTCCAACTTTCCGCTATTATACGCAAATATTCAGCAACTAATAATAAAAGCCTTCACTATGCCTTTTTTAATTAAACACCAAAATGACATTGCTTCAAACCGTTCGGAGATTACCAATAAAGGATTAACAATTGGTCGTTCCGCAAAGAATGCTTTATTAATTGATGATCCATCCGTTAGCCAATTCCATGCAATCATTGATACTAAAGAGCTAAAAGATGGAACATTAATTTATTTTATCCAAGATTTAGAAAGCACTAATCAAACCTTAGTTAATAATCAAGCTGTAACCCAACATTTATTATGTGATCAAGATATTGTCAATATTGGGCTGCATGAATTTAAATATATTGATGAAAATACTGAGTCATTAGCTGCAACGAGGGCATTTAAGAAGAGTTGGATACCAGGCGTTTTAATTTTAAAAGATTGATTTATTTTAGAAAAGCATTGCTGTTAGCACTAAATTTGGCACCATGAGCTTTTTGAAGAATACGTTTAAGAGTGATAACCATCTTATTAAGTGAATCAATTACACCTAACAGCTTTTTAAAACAAAATACAGCTGCTGCTAAAAAAGAAGTTAATGAAAAAACGGCACCTTTGTAATTACCCAAAATGGTGAAGCTAAAGAATATTGCGGCCTTTGAGCAAGGTCAAGAGACAGAGTCTGACATGGGGGCAACAAAAAAAATTAGGGTGCTATTTTGTAACCAGTTAAACCTTGCAAGAGGTAAGTCTCTAACTGAAAGTATTGCAAGCAGTGGACAAGCGGGAATTTGTAAAGGTGTTTATTCGGTAACTTACTCACGCCAACAAATCCCTTTGATAATTTGTTCTTTGAGAATACTTAAGTCCAATCAGATACTATTTTGCGGTAGGGTCGGATATGTCTTTTTTCCAACAATACCAATAGATAAACAATTTTTTGCAGGATATTGATAAAAAGGAGGTTGCTTTCAGCCTATAAAGCCTGCTTGTACTGACAATACTAGTTTTTTTAGTTCTGGACAAGACCCAAAATAGTTATTATTGTATTTATACACGATACGCCTATTGCACCCTAACCCTGAAACTGATGCTAAAGCTAGGGTGAGTTGCCCCGGTTGAAGCTTTAAACGATCCACTCAAGGATACCTTTATGTCCGTTACAGCACTGTCGTAACCGCCTGTACTCGGTATCGGGTTATAAACAAATGAAGCTCCGTTGTCGTTTGAGAAGGAAATATTGTCTGTTGTACTAGCGAGGCTGTTCATCGAGTAACTGAGCCCGCTTACCGAAGTGCCGTCAGTAAAAAGCAGCGGCCCGGAGCCGACACCATTGATATCATTCGCAAAAACCTCTGTGTTGGCGGGCATCGGATCAGTAATAACCATCGTATCGGTGTCGGTCGCTCCGCCACGGTTGGTTACCAGAATCGTATAGAGCATCACAGCCCCGGGTATTGCTTTCGGATTGTCTTGCAGGTTTACTGGATCAGAATAGACCTGTACTGATTTGAGTACGAGGATGTCGGGTAGTGGTGGAGGTGGAAAAAGGGCTATACAGCCAGCCGGCTCGCTCACCACCAGATCTGTTTGATGCGACCAAGTCAGATCGGTTGGGGTATCGCCGTGTACGTTACTCGCAGTGATATGGCCCCGTACACGAGAGGTCGTTCCGGTGATGGCACCTACGGCGGTGTACAGGTCGCCACCCACCTCGACACTGGTAAGCGTCATGACACCCACGCCCTCGATGATGACACTAAGTTGCACCGTGCTGCCGGCGCCGATAATGATAGCACCTGCATTGGAGAATACGCCGCCACCCACACTCACGTTAGTCGTCAGTGTGATGACGCCATCGCCAAAAGATCCCGCATCACCGCAAATGGTACTACCCCCACCAACCCCGACCGCGCCCACAGTCGAGGTGACGCTGCCACCCACAACGACGTTGGTCGTCAGTGTAAGGACGCCGGCGCCCGAGGAGGATACACTACCAACAACCGTGGTGCTGTCACCTATATCGATACCGCCATCGACCGTGAATATATCCCCTGCCACAGTTATGTCTGACCCCATAGCGACAACGCCCGCACCTGTAGAGCCCACATCACCGCCAATAGAGCTGCCATTGCCCACTACGACGGCACCCACGGCCGAGATAACGTCCAAGCCTACTATCACGTTAGCGCCTAGGGTGAGTATGCCTCCACCAGAACTACTGACGCCGCCGCCAATCTGCGAACCTATACCCACGTTAATTGCACCATCGAAAGAGCTAATACTACCGTCAACGCTGACCTCTGATGCCAAGGTGATGACGCCCGGCCCCGTGCTGAAAACTTGGCCGCGAACCAGACTACCGCTATCTATGAAGATTGCGCCTGCCGCCGTGTGAACGTCGCCGTCCACGAGGACGTCTACCCCCAAGGAGACCACGCCTGCACTTGTGCTGAAAACACTGCCCTCAACAAGGCTTCCGATACCGAGGGTGATGGCACCCGCGTCGGTGTATACGTCGCCCACCACTAGGATATTGGTTGCTAGACTGATGATCCCCGTAGACGTGTTAGCCCAGAGATTACCTCTGATAACACAGCTATCGTATACGTTAATGGCTGCAATAGAGCTTACATTTGCGTTCACCTGAGTGTCGGTTGTCAACAGGGCTGTGCCGATCGACACAGTGCCAATCGCCGCTATATTTAGATCCGAGGAAAGCCCGCCAGTATTAACACTAGCGCCACTCATTACAAACGTTCCCACCACACTGATGGTGGCCGGTGTGGCTGGCACGATGGGATCCATCGTTACGGTATCACCCGCAACAAGTAACAAGTTGGCGCAAGTGTAGCTGCCCTCACTGACGTAAGAGCAGCTCGTCGGAAACGAGGTTGAAGTCGCTGAAAAAATATAATCAGCCGCCACTACTGGGAGCGTCATCAGCAATAACGACAGCATTGTGACTAAACGCATTAGCCCGCAAAGGATGACTGTT
>JBLIBL010000005.1:0-74304 GCA_047633355.1 Polaribacter sp. | reverse complement strand
ATCAAACAGAATGTGCGAGGTCATGACTCACTAGCCCGTATTGGAGGAGATGAATTTAGTATTCTGATGGAGCACTGTTCATTAGAAAATGCAGAGCGAGTCATGGCATCGATGCTGAAGGTGTTAAAAGAATACCAATTCCATTGGGAAGGATCTTATTTCAAGGTTGGCATCAGTATCGGTATCGTGGCCATCAACGAATCTATGGTCAACTTGACCGCGTTATTTAAAGAGGTAGACGCCGCCTGCTATATGGCCAAGGAGTCTGGCGGTAACCGTATCCACATATACTCCTCGGATAATGAAGAAATTGCGATCCACATGGGCGAAATGCAATGGGTAGCAAAGATTCAACGCGCCCTAGAAGAGGATAGCTTTTGTCTCTATGCACAGGCCATCGAACCGATGAATGGAAATACCAATAGTCATTATGAACTGCTGATCAGAATGCTCGATGACAATGGGGCGATTATCCCACCCAGCGCTTTTTTACCGGCTGCCGAACGATATAAATTGATCACACAAATAGACCAATGGGTGGTTAAAAAGGCCTTAAGTTTATTGAAAGCGCATCCGGCCTTCATGAAAAAGGTACAGCTCGTTTCTATCAACCTATCGGGGCCGTCTCTGGCAGACGATTCCTTTCTGCAATTTGTAACTAATCTGGTCAAACACAGCAATATTGACGGAACGAAAATTTGTTTCGAAATAACCGAAACAGCGGCTATTTCGAATATGTTTATAGCGAAAAAATTTATTTCCGTGTTAAGAGAGTTCGGCTGTTGCTTTGCACTCGACGATTTTGGTAGTGGCTTATCCTCATTTGGGTATCTGAAAAACCTATCGGTCGATTACCTGAAGATAGATGGCATGTTTGTTAAAGGTATTGTCGATGACCCAATCGATTGCGCCATGGTAAAATCCATTAATGAAATTGGCCAAGTGATGGGGATGAAAACCATAGCCGAGTTTGTGGAGAATGATGCTATTAGAGATATACTGAAAGAGTTAGGTGTTAACTATGCGCAAGGTTATGGTGTTGCTAAGCCTGTGCCCTTTGATGAATTACTAAAGCAAAAAGACCGCATAAACGGGAGCGATTTCACTGATCCAACGATGTATCTCAGTGTTGAAAAATGACCTTTTGTACTAAAGTAACTGGAACACTGAAAGCCCAAACGTCGATGATTTTTCAGGATCAGTAAACGCTATGTTGTTTAAAACCTCTGGGCTATTTTCTGTTGGGATAATATTATCCGAACCAACCAATTTATCTTCAAGATTTTTATTGTCACCCCTTATGATTTTTTGCCTTCCGAATCAAGTTGTTTTGTGGCTAGTCTAATATTTCCTTTTTGGGCGTTTAGTGCAGTCTAAATCATAGCTCTCAACGCCAGCGGATACAAAAATACAGTTTTCCCAATAGAACCGCTGAGCCTCATGTGATATTAGCTGTCGAACTACTTTTCGATAATCTGGCTTATCAGAATAAACCTCGACATTCGCATCAACTTGCGCAAAATTAGCTTCAACAGCGTCAATTATTTCGTTATTCCTAGGCAGTCCAATGCGTCGCATATTTTCATAGATTGATCTTTTAACGTTTACATTCTGCCATTGTGAAGCATGCATAAAATCAACTAGAACCGCCCAACACTCTTTCTAACAAGACACATTGCTTGCGATGAAATCAAGAGACCGCTGAACCGCTGCGGATACTTGAGTGTATGAGATCTTAACAAAAATGACTTTACCCTATTTTAAATGGCAATTAGTAGCTCCGAAGTGTCAGTCATGGTTAGATAAAGTTTGAACCATCATAACCTGCATTTATGTTTTCATAGGTTGTTTCTGGTTTTGATTCTTATCTAAACAAGTGAATCAATCCCTTTATTAGCCAATTCGTCCGCCTTTTCATTACCCGGATGTCCACTATGCCCCTTCACCCATTGCCAATCAACTTGATGACGTTGATTTTGGGTATCCAATAATTTCCAAAGGTCTGCATTTTTAACTGGTTTTCTTTGAGAGTTTTTCCAACCTTTTAATTTCCATCCAGACAGCCACTCAGTAATCCCTTTTCTAACATATTGGGAATCAGTAGTTAGAATCACAATGCTTTCGGATTTTAGTGCCGCTAATCCCTCGATTGCGGCCATTAACTCCATTCGATTGTTAGTCGTATTTGGCTCGCCTCCAAACAACTCTTTTTGATGTTTGCCGGCAATCAACCAGACTCCCCAACCTCCAGGACCAGGATTACCTCTACAGGCACCATCTGTATATATTTCAACTTTACTCAATGTAATTTCCTTCAGGATTTTAACTAGTAGACTATATAATTATTTCGTGATTTGTGTCAAACAAGATTCAGCGTGTTGTTGTACTGAACTTTCAGCCAGACGAGGTTGTACAAAACGTTTGTTTTTTCTCCAACTTTGTCTAATAGGCGTTAATGTAGACACTTTTTTCTTACCAACGATAATAATTTGATCGGCAAAAGTATCATAAAAAAACTGTTTGATTCTATTTTTTAATTTTAAAAGAGTGTTTAGTTGGTTTGATTTATCAATGACATTTTGGCTCACAGCTATCTGACTGATCGTTTCAATACTTAACAAAGCGAGCCAATCTTTTATTCTACGCTGGCCTAAACTAAACCAACGTTTTTTGTCATTATTTGGTATATTGCCAATTTTAATTAAATTGCTAAATTCATCAACAAAATTATTAAATTCTTTTTTTAAAGATGTTACACCGATAGGGTTATTAATGATTAAAACAATAGTTCCATCAGGAATAAGAACACGCTCAGCCTCTCTTAATACTTGATGAGGAAAGTTGCTTTTTTGCAATGCTTTGGGCATTAATATCAAATCGATAGCATCTGACGCAACAGGCAATTCTTCATACTTACATTGCAGATTAATATTGTTATCTTTTTGATTAAATTGTAAACCCTTCATTTGACCTGATTCATCAATCAATGTAATTTGATTACGAATTAAATTCTTATTGACCATTAACTCTTCGGCTTCTTGAGTATAGAGTAAAGAAAAATAACCAAAGACTTCAGCAATCACTGGTTCAAGTTTTTTTCTTAATAGATTTGTATTTTTTCGTTTTATCAAAACTTTTACTCGCTAAAAAAATGATATTTTTTATCTTTACTTTCTTTTGATTGATGCATAGCTAAATCTGCATTTCTAATTAAACCTTTTGCAATAAGACCATGTTCAGTATAACAGCTAATACCGATGCTTAATTCAGCAGAGAAAGCGCCGTCGTCTATGACTATTGATTCTTTACAAGTTTTAATTATTTTATTAGCCATTATTTCTAGTTCAGATTCAGATTCTTCAACTATTAATACAAACTCATCGCCACCAAGTCTGGCTAAAGAATCTTCTCGCCTTATGCAGTTAGAAAGCCGATTGGATACTTTGATTAAATGTTTATCACCTACATCATATCCAAATTAGTCATTGATTTTTTAAAACCATCCAAATCCATAAAGAAAATAGCTAGTGATGTTTGGATTCGATTTGCAAGGTCGGTTAATGCGTCATAATGAGCCGAGTGATGTAAAGCTTGCTCATCCTTCTGTCTAATTAAAATCAGACTAATCAATTTTGAAGCAGCAAATAATATATTTTTCTGGAAATTATTCGGCTCCCATGTTTCATAGCTAGACAAATCAACTGAACCTATCACTCTTTTTTGACGGTCAAAAATGGCTACAGACCAACAAGCCGAAATTGCAAATTCTTTTAAATAAGGTAGAAACCCAGACCACCTTGTATCATTTAAAGTGTCAGAGAAAAATTGTGGCTCATTCTTAAATACATCAGTCCCGCAAGAGTCAGCCTTCTCTGAAGGTACTAGACCATTTAATTGAGACTTGGCCTCCTCGCACATATTAGGTGCGGAGCGAATGTAAAGGCATTCGCCACGGCCGGCTTGATCATTAAAGAAGCATTAACGAGCCCTTCAATTAACTCGCAAAGCTTGTCTAAGGTTGATTGATAATCACTGTTTGTAATGGTTAGTTCAAGAACCTGTTGTTGAATAAATAATAACTTATTAGACTCATCAATGGGTAAACCAGAAAGCTGTTGATTTACTTGTATTTCCATTATAACCCTTTAAATTCATCCTATTTGTAGAATAATTAATCAATATCGGTATTTGTCTAATTCTACTTTTGGTTGTACTCCAATATCAAGGTCATATTTACTATTCTTTAATTCATCATAACAAACAAAATTCTTATGCTTTATCTATCTATTCTCGATATTAAAAATATCAATTAAAAAATGAATTTTTTTAGTTCAACCTACCCATACTCGGGCATTTCTAAACATTCTAGTCCAAGGCCCATCTTCGCCCCATTGAATATCAGCATAGGAGTTTTGTACACTTCTTGCAACACGTTCAGGATGAGGCATCATAATGGTGACTCTTCCATCTTCGGAAGTTAACCCAGTGATTCCACAGGGAGATCCATTTGGGTTACTTGGATAGCTCTCACTTACTTTGCCATAATTATCAATAAATCGAGCAAAAACAAGACCAGAATTATCACACTCATTGATTTCAGAATCATTTTCAAATTCTGCTCGGCCTTCACCATGTGAAATAGCAATTGGCAACCTAGAACCTTCCATGCCTTTTAAAAAGATTGAAGGACTCTCCACTATTTCGACCATTGAAAATCTCGCTTCAAACTGTTCCGATTTATTTCTCACAAAATGTGGCCAATGATCACTGCCTGGAATTATCTCTCTTAAATTCGACATCATTTGACATCCATTACAAATGCCTAAAGAAAAGCTATCATCTCGCGTAAAAAAATCAATAAACATTTGTTTTAGCTTGCTATTAAACAAAATCGATTTAGCCCAACCTTCTCCGGCTCCAAGAACATCACCATAGGAAAAACCACCACAAGCAACCACTCCTTTAAACTCACTTAGATCACGTCTTCCTGACATCAAGTCGCTCATATGAACGTCTATCGCATTAAATCCAGCCTTAATAAAGACGGCAGCCATCTCCAAATGACTGTTAACGCCCTGCTCTCTTAAAATAGCTACTTTCGGTTTATTGGTTAATGATAAAAATGACTGTGCAATATCATTGCTTGGATCAAAGGTTAATTCAGGGCAAATGCCAAGGTTATTAATATCCAATCGCGTCGATTTTTCTTGATTCGCCGTTTCTGGGTTGTCTCTACGTTTTTGCATTTGGTAAGTTGTTTCGGACCAAATAGCTCTCAGATCCATCAACTCTCTAGAAAGCCAATTTTGCTTTCCATGATTAATGCTGACTATTTTATTTTCTGATAAAGCGCCAATTTTATGACTGCATTCTGCTAATCCATGAGAGTTTAGAACAGCAACCACTTCATCAACATTTGATTTAGCGACTTGAATGACCGCCCCTAGCTCTTCATTAAAAAGCACTTCAAGCGCGTTATTTGCCAATAATTCTAAGTTAATATTTAATCCGCAATGACCAGCAAACGCCATTTCAACCAAGGTCGTGAGTAGACCGCCATCAGAGCGATCATGGTAAGCATGAATAAGTCCTAATTGATTGAGAGATTGAATCGCTGCAAAATATCCTTTCAAACTATCTGCTGATTCTAGATCCGCGGAAAAATCGCCCACTTGATTATAAACTTGAGCGAGTGCAGTCGCTCCTAGTCTATTTTTACCTTGACCTAAATCTATTAAAATTAATTCACTATCAATATTTGTTTTTAGTTGTGGCGTTAACGTTTTGCGAATGTCTTCTACTGGCGCAAAAGCGGTAATAACGAGAGATAATGGCGAGACTACTCTTTTAGACTGGCTTTCATCTTTAGACTTGTCTTCACCTTTAGATTCATCAGCATTTTCTTGCCAAGCCGTTTGCATTGACATTGAATCTTTTCCAACAGGAATTGCGATCCCTAACGCTGGGCATAATTCGATTCCTATCGCTTCAACCGCTTCATAGAGTCCTGCGTCTTCACCTTCAGCTCCACAAGCCGCCATCCAATTAGCAGACAATCTGATTTTTCCAATGTTTTCAATTTTTGACGATGCAATATTAGTAATAGATTCAGCAACAGCCATTCTTGCAGAAGCTGCATAATTCAAATTAGCAATAGGGGTTCGCTCACCCATAGCCATTGACTCGCCTGTATAGCTACATAAACTGGATGCTGTAACCGCACAATCTGCAACGGGCACTTGCCAAGGGCCAACCATTTGATCGCGATGAGACAAACCGCCAACGGTTCGATCGCCAATTGTAATCAAGAAAGTTTTGTCTGCTACACTAGGTAAGCTTAGGACTCGATCAGTCACTTCATCAATTGAATCAGTGATAATGAGCGACTGATGAATGACTTTACTTGAAGTGACATTTCGATGCATTTTAGGCGCTTTACCAAACAAAACATCCATCGGTAAATCTACCGGTTTATTGTCAAAATGTTCATCGCTTAATGTTAAATGAAGCTCCTCAGTCGCTTTACCTAAAATAGCAAAAGGACATCGCTCTCGCTGACATATACTCTCAAAAATTTCTTTATATTGTGGCGCAACGGCTAACATATAACGCTCTTGAGACTCATTACACCATATTTCAACAGGGCTCATGCCAGGCTCATCATTTGGAACTCGTCTAATCTCAAAAGAACCGCCTCGGCCTCCATCGTGAACTAGTTCAGGTACGGCGTTGGATAATCCGCCCGCTCCAATATCGTGAATAAACGCAATCGGGTTGTTTTCTCCCATAGCCCAACAAGCATCAATCACTTCCTGACAACGCCGCTCCATTTCAGGATTTTCTCTTTGTACCGATGCAAAATCTAAAGACTCTTCGCTACTGCCAGAAGCCATTGAAGAAGCAGCTCCGCCACCCAAGCCAATTAACATAGCCGGTCCACCAAGTACGATGACATGATAACCTGGCTTTATCTCTGCTTTTTGTACATGCTGATCGCGTATATTTCCCATTCCACCAGCGATCATGATTGGTTTATGATAACCACGCATCTGTTTGCCGTATTCAAAATCGACGCTCTGTTCATAAGTTCGGAAATAACCACACAAGTTAGGGCGGCCGAATTCGTTATTAAAAGCAGCACCTCCGAGAGGGCCATCAGTCATAATATCCAAAGCCGAGACAATACGCTCAGGCTTTCCATAGCCAGAGTAGTTCGGTTTAGACTCATCTTCGGTTTCATGTTTAGAACAGGAATTGGACTCAGAAGCATTGAGCTCCCATGCTTGCTCAAATCCAGGTATTAATAAATTAGACACACTAAAACCCATCAAACCTGCTTTAGGCTTTCCACCACGTCCGGTAGCTCCCTCATCTCTAATTTCTCCACCGGAGCCTGTTGCGGCTCCTGGGAATGGCGATATAGCTGTTGGATGGTTGTGAGTTTCAACTTTGATTAAAACGTGGATTGCTTCAAAATGATATTGGTATTCACCTTGGTTTTTGCTCAAATATTGTTCTTTATACTCAGATGATGAGTCGCTACTTTCAACACTAAAATCACCGTTAAAACTCGGTTCAGCCCATAAACGCGGCTGAGACCAACCTTCAAATACTGCGGCATTATCACTATAAGCGGATAAAACACCTTCGGGCGATATACGATGGGTATTTCTAATCATGCCAAAAAGGGTGTTTGGCATTTTCTCGCCATCAATTGTCCAGCTGGCATTAAATATTTTGTGGCGACAATGTTCAGAATTAGCCTGAGCGAACATCATTAATTCAACGTCTGTCGGATTTCTTTTAAGTTCCGAAAAACGCTCAACTAGATAATCAATCTCATCATCAGCAAGCGCTAGTCCTAAATTGATATTCGCTTCCTTGAGAGCATCTCGCCCACCCTTTAACGTATCGACACGATTAAATTCTTTAGGTTGTTGCGCTTCAAATAAGACTTCAGCATTTTGTAATGTAGGAAAAACGACCTCCATCATGCGATCATGTATGATGGGTTTAAGTTGTTGCATTTGCTCTTCAGCTAAAGGCTTACCATCAGTATCCTGTATATACCAACTGACTCCTCTCTCAATTCGGTTCACTTCTGTAATATTACAATTATGGACAATATCAGTCGCTTTCGATGACCAAGGTGAAATAGTTCCAGGTCGGGGTACCGCTAACGCAAATGTGCCTTTGGTTTCCTTAACATCCTTAATAGAGCCATATTTTAATAATTTTTTAAGAGAGTCGTAGTTTGAATCACTCAAAGGACGATTCAAATGCGCAAAATGTACATATTCTGCATAAACTTGTCCCAAATTTGGAACAAGCTGTTTGCTCGCATTCAAAAATTTCTGCATTCGAAAGGCTGATAACGCCGGAGCACCACGAAGAATAAGCATATTTATTTACTCAGTAAATTAACTAATAGCACATTCGCTAGTTTTAGCCTGGAATTGAATGTAGGCAAAAAGCAAAATAGAGCCCAATTCTGAGGCGCAATGATACGTTATAAGCGCTAATCTTTTAAGTTTTTTATCCTCATTTATCACTTTAAATTGTACGTTTTTCACACAGTTCAATCGTACTTCAGTCGTGCTTCAACTTGTAAAATGTGAACTATGCACCCATAATGGTGCATATGCTAACGACTAATTCATACCCCATTCAAGTAACTTATTGATAATAAAACACTAATTTAAAAAGCTAACGACACAAAGCTAAAAAACCAGCAATTGGCTACTTTTTTTCTTATTTTTAATGACATACGGACATGAAAAGGTTTTATACATTATGAAAAATGACGATAAAATACACCTGCTTTTTAAGTTTTTGTGTCTAACATTTATATTATCGTTATTTTCCTGTGCTGAGCCAACACTTCCTCATTTAGAACAAATAAAGAAAAGAGGCGTTTTAAAAGTCATCACTCGCAATAGCCCTTCAACTTATTATGAAAGTTCAGACGGTACTGCGGGAGTTGAGTTTGAGTTAGCGGAAGCTTTTGCTAAGTCACTTGGCGTTAAAGCTGAGTTTATCATTGAAGACGATCTTAAAAAAATTATTGAAGCCGTGAGTTCAGGTGAAGCCGATTTAGCCGCAGCAGGTTTAACCATAACAGAAGTGCGAGAAAAACAATTAAGATTTGCGCCAGCTTACCAAACAATCACCACCAAACTAGTCTTTAAACAAGGTAAGAAGTGGCCAAGAAACATTGAACAACTAGACGGTGAACTTAGAGTGGTCGCACACTCGTCTTACGCTCAAGAGCTTTTGGAATTAAAGAAAACACACCCAAGTTTACATTGGTCAGAAACCAATTCACAAACTGCTGAAGAGTTGTTAATGATGGTGTTAGATGAAACCATTGATTACACCATTGTTGACTCAACCGAGCTTGACCTTAACAGGCGATTTCATCCCGAACTAGCCGTTGCTTTTACTTTAGGTGAGCCTCAAGGGTTAGCGTGGGCTTTTTCCTTAACTGATGATTATGGATTGTTCACAAAATCCATTGAGTTTTTTGGTCAGCAAAAAGCGCTCGGAAATATCGCTTATTTGAATGAGAAGTACTATGGACACATAGAAAAATTTGACTATGTTGGCGCAAGAAAATTCCATCAAGCCACAGACCGAGAGCTAGAAACATACAAAGATTGGTTTGTTGAGTCTGCATCTGAAGATATCGACTGGCGTTTGTTAGCCGCAGTCTCATACCAAGAGTCTCATTGGAAACCAAAAGCGAAATCTCGGACCGGTGTACGCGGTATGATGATGCTCACACTCCGAACTGCAAAACAAGTTGGTGTCACTAATCGTCTTGACCCAGAACAAAGTATTAACGGAGGCGCCAGGTATTTAAGAAAAGTTCTTTCGCG
Organism: Polaribacter sp.; assembly: GCA_047633355.1. Taxonomy (GTDB): domain Bacteria; phylum Pseudomonadota; class Gammaproteobacteria; order Enterobacterales; family Kangiellaceae. Next base: position 64,426 of record JBLIBL010000005.1, on the reverse strand, counting down.
CGTTCCTAAACGTATTCAAGATCCCGATAAAACCTGGTTTGCTTTAGCTGGATATAATGTCGGTTGGGGTCATGTGGAAGATGCTCGAATCATCACTCAAAAACAAGGTGCTGATCCCGATAAGTGGGCAGACGTAAAGGAAAGGTTGCCTCTTTTACAAAAAAGTAAGTGGTATAAAAAGACTAAATACGGCTATGCGAGAGGCAGCGAACCCGTACATTATGTTGATAATATCCGCCGTTATTACGACGTGTTAGTTTGGCAAGATGAAGAAAACCAAGATTTACCAGATGAAAACCCAAGTAATCCTTTGGAATTAAAAGTAGAAAAAGCATTGATTGCAGAAGTTGCTAAACAAGCAGTTCCTGCGACCAAAATAGTCGACTAATTGATAACAATTTGCATTGTTTAGGCTGATTCAACTCCTTTTAAAGCCTGCGCTTAAAACGCTTATATAATTTAATATTCCTATATTTATAATATTTAGAATTTTTTATTACTTGACGATTCCGAGAGCTAATCAACTGGTGTAGAATGTCAGTAATAATATTGAGCAAAATATATGGATTTATGAAAACAATCATCAATCGCCAGCGGCTATTAATTTTTATTTTATTAATCACCAGCTGTAGCCAGATATCAATTAAAGAAATCAACTCAGATAACTATAACGAAAGGATCCGTTACTTAGTTATCCATTACACAACAACCAATTACGCTGAATCAGTCAGGCTCTTAACCGCAAAAGATGGTGTTAGCGCTCATTATCTTATTCCTGAATCAAATGATCCAACTTATGATGGGGAAATCAAGGCAGTTAAACTAGTCAACGAGTCAAGACGAGCTTGGCATGCAGGCCGAAGTTACTGGCATGGGCAGCATAATTTAAATGACCAATCGATTGATATTGAGCTAGTTTATAAAGCGCCCTGTGCGCAGCTAGAATTAACAAAAGAAGAATCAAATTCTTCAATAGAAAGTGGATTGAACCAGCATGCAAATGAATTACGTTCATGTTTTTATCCTGAGTTTGATCAAAAACAAATCAATGTTTTAATTAAACTAATAAAACAAATCCAGAAAAATAATCCAGAAATTACGCCAGAACGAATTATTGGTCATGCTGACATAACTCCAGATAGAAGAACTGACCCCGGCCCTCAATTTCCTTGGCATCAACTTTATAAAGCCGGTATCGGAGCTTGGTATGACAATAAAACATCTGAAAAATACTGGCAGTTATTTCAAAAAAATAAGCCGTCCATCAGTCTAGTCCAATCCGCGTTGAGAGCGTATGGTTATGGCGTTATAGAAACAGGTATTTTAGACACCGCGACAATCAATGCGCTAACAGTTTTTCAAATGCACTTCACTCCATGGCAATCCGATGGAAAACTGAATAGTCGAACCATCGCTCCCCTTTTCGCACTCATTGAAAAATATAGAAGTTCAAAAATCAGTGCCTTATTAGATCGTTTTGAAATGGAAAATAACGGATTAACTACAATAATTAAAACACCATTAAATGGCCAGATATTTGGTATTTTCCCAAAACAACAACAGAGTAATAGAACGTTAGTTAATAACCGAACAACATTCAAAAGCTATCGTGGACGAGGTGAGTTGAAAATAAGAAGTTTGGGTGCTAAGTCTGCCAAAATCTACATCAATGGTAAAAATATTAATAATAAATTATTGAAAAACATTCCTTATATATCAAACAAAAGTACGTCAGAGTTAGTTTCAAAAAACTGGCAAAATATCAACATTTCTAAACTAACAAATGATGGCATTAACACTATCAAAATAGTAGACATCTTACCTTTAGATACTCAAATTGAAATTAATATTCCATATCCAAAGTTAAAAAAAGGAAAAGCTAAAGATGTTGGGTTTTCAAATAATAAATTAAAGAAGATCGATCAACTGATCAATAAGGAAATTAAAAACGGATTCCCTGGCGCAACTTTAGTTATAGTGAAAAATGGAAAAATAATCAAAGAAAGTGCTTATGGTTATAGTTCCCGTTTTGATAAAAATGGGATTGAATTATTCAAGCCAATAAAAATGACAGAAGATACATTATTTGATTTAGCATCGAATACAAAAATGTACGCCACCAACTATGCATTAATGAAACTATCCAGTGAAGGTAAAATCAATGTTAATTTACCCATTAGTCATTACATCAAAGAATACCAAGGTAACGGTAAGCAATCGAGGTTAGTCAGTGATTTACTGAGTCACAGTGCAGGCTATCCGCCAGTGGTAAACTTCCATGACAAATACAATAATAAATTTGGTGAAGAATATTTTTCGCAAAATAAAAAAAGAACACAAGAATTACTAATTAAAAAAGTACCATTTATTATGGGTAGAGGTATTATATCTACCTACAGCGATATTGATTATTTATTGTTAGGAACTTTGATAGAAAAAGTGACGGGAATGAATTTAGATACCTATGTTGAATCTCAAATTTACCAACCTCTAGGGTTAACAAAAACACTATTTAATCCACTACAAAAAAATATTTCTCTAAATAATATTTCCGCAACGGAACTACAAGGAAATACTCGTTCAGGCGAAAATATCTTTGAGAATGTTAGAACCGATGTTGTGCATGGGCAAGTACACGATGAAAAAGCATTTTATTCTATGCAAGGTGTAGCAGGTCATGCAGGTTTATTTTCTACAGCAAAAGAAATCGCAACATTGGCTAGCGTAATGCTCAATAGAGGTGGTTACGGTGATGTTAGTTTATTTAATAAAAGCCAAATGGATCAATTCACAAAGCCGATTGCTTTAGATATCACCCAAGGATTAGGATGGCGTAGAGCGGGTAATGGAGAACGAGCTTGGCAGTTTGGGCCTTATGCTAGTCCTTATGCGATTGGACACACTGGTTGGACAGGAACTGTTACGGTCATTGACCCTTTTTATGATTTAATTATTGTGTTGTTAACTAATAAAAAACATACAGAAATTATTAAAACTGAAGATGGCAAAAAATTTAAAGGGGATACTTTTGAAACAGGGAAATACGGAAGTATTATTTCTTTGGTTTATGAGGCTTTCTTGGAAAAATAATAGCCTCTACTTTGCACTTAGAACATAAGCATTTCGTAGCGCTACGCTTGCCTACGAGTTACTTTTGTCAAGAGATACAACCAAAGTTAGTGACAACACCAAAAATCCCTTAACGTTCCCACTAGGGAGTGGATCTAGTCTATTTTACCAGTGCTATTTATTTCTTTAACGCCCGCCATGACAGTGATCTATTTATAACTTAATATGCTCAACAATTGACGACTATTGTGTAATTTTATTTTTATAAATAATCTATAACCAGCAAATTTGGAACACTACCTGTAACTATAAAAAAGCCCAAAATAAAATCATTTATTTTGGGCTTTTTATAGTATGTAAATTAAAATTTACATACTATCTGTTCTCAATTGAAACCCATTCTTGAGGATCCGGTCCAACATAATTAGCGCTTGGACGAATGATTTTCCCATCCACCCTCTGCTCCATAATATGAGCTGCCCAACCGGTGATTCTTGACATAACAAAAATTGGTGTAAACATCGCTGTTGGAATTCCCATCATGTTATAAGAAACCGCAGAGAACCAATCTAAGTTAGGGAACATTTTCTTTTCTTCCCACATTACCGACTCTAATCGCTCGGCAACGTTATACATATTCATATCACCTTGTGTTTCAGAAAGTTTTTTCGCTACCTTCTTGATTACAACATTTCTTGGATCAGAAACAGTATAAACAGGATGACCAAAACCAATCACTATTTCTTTTTTTGCCATTCTTACTTTTATATCAGATTCTGCATCATCAGGAGTGGCGTAACGCTTTTGAATTTCTAAAGCAGCTTCATTTGCGCCACCATGCTTTGGTCCACGTAGTGATCCAATAGCGCCACAAACAGCCGAGTACATATCTGAACCGGTTCCAGCGATCACTCTGCCGGTAAATGTTGAGGCATTAAATTCATGCTCTGCATATAAAATTAATGACGTGTGCATCGCTTTTTCCCATTGCTCACTTGGTTTTTCACCATGAAGCATATGCAAAAAGTGACCGCCAATTGAGTCATCATCAGTTTCTACATCAATTGCTTTTCCGTTATGACTAAAGTGATACCAATAAAGAAGCATAGATCCGAAAGATGCTAATAATCGATCTGAAATATCACGAGCGTCAGCAGGTGCTTGACCCTCTTTTTCTGGTAAAACGGTTCCTAGAATAGAACAGCCTGTTCTCAAAACATCCATTGGATGCGCCGCCGCAGGAATGGACTCTAAAACCTCTCTTACCACTAAAGGAAGCCCACGAAGTGCTCTCAACTTGCGTTTATAATTAACTAGTTCTGCTTTGTTTGGTAATCGACCATGAATCAATAAATGAGCAATTTCTTCAAACTCGGCTGTTTCTGCAAAATCTAAAATATCATAACCACAATAAGCTAAATCATTACCGCTTAAACCAACAGAGCAAAGCCCAGTGTTACCGGCAACAACGCCTGAAAGTGCGACTGATTTTTTAGGTTTTCGAATGGGTGCTGCTGTTTCATTACTCATGATCACTTTTCCTTATTTTGTGTAAACAATTCATCTAATTTTTCTTCGAACTGATGGTAATTAAGATAGGAGTACAGTTCTTCTCTAGTTTGCATTTTCTCGATCATATTTCTTTGATGACCATCATTTTTTAACGCTTGATAATAAGACTCTGCACCTTTATTCATTGCTCGATAAGCACCACAACAATATAGAACAATATCAACACCCACTTCAGCTAATTCTGGGGTAGAAAAAAGAGGTGTTTGACCAAACTCAGTAATGTTGGCTAAAAAAGGTACTTTGATTTGTTCAGAAAGCATTTTATATTGTTCTAACTTGGTGATAGCTTCTGGGAATATCATGTCTGCACCCGCTTCAATACAAGCATGCATTCTATCTAGAGCTGACTGCATTCCTTCTACCGCTAAGGCATCCGTTCTAGCCATGATGACAAAATTTTCATCGGTTCTTGCATCCACAGCCATCTTTATTCTGTCAACCATTTCTTCTAAAGAGACAACTTCTTTGTTTGGTCGGTGACCACATCGCTTAGCAGCCACTTGATCTTCAATATGGCAACCCGCAGCACCAAACTTTGTTAATGAACGAACCGTACGAGCAATATTAAAAGCGCCACCGAATCCAGTATCTGCATCAACTAATAAGGGTAAATCACAAACATCAGTAATTCGTCGAACATCCGTCAACACATCATCAATGGTGCTAATACCTAAATCAGGCAAACCCAAAGAATTAGCGGCAACACCGCTTCCAGCAAGATAGATCGCTTTATGACCCGCTTCTTTTGCCATATGCGCGGTTAACGCATTAATGGTTCCAACGACTTGAAGCGGTTTATTCTCCGCAACTACTTGCCTAAATTTCGCACCTGCACTGGTAATACTCATAAATTGCTTTATCCTGAAATATTAATACTGATAACTAAAAGATTAAAAAAATATTTACCACAGTGAACACAGAGTAAAGTCAAAATAGAAATAGAACAACATGGAGTCTTATCTTATCTCTTTTCTGTGTTCTCTGTGCCCAAAATACTCAGTGCCCTCGCGGGGCAAGCCTTGCTGAAGTGTCTTTTATCTTTGATTTTCTTTATTACTGACCAGCTTCTTGGATTTTTACTTTCCAAATAGCTGGCCCCGTTTTATGAACCGACTCACCTAATGTATCTACAGCAACTGTTACCGGCATATCTTCGACTGTAAATTCATAAATCGCTTCCATCCCAAGCTCTTCAAAAGCGACAACTCGAGATGCCTTGATTGCTTTAGAAACTAAATAGGCTGCACCACCAACGGCCATTAAATAAACCGCTTTATTTTCTTTAATCGACTTGAGTGCTATTTCACCTCGCTCCGACTTTCCAATCATTCCCATTAAACCCATTCCGCCGGAGTCCTTTGGTTGCAACATCATGTCTGAATATTTATCCATACGAGTTGATGTGGTGGGACCTGCCGGACCAACGACTTCATCTCCCACCGGGTCAACAGGGCCTACGTAATAAATAAATCGACCTTCAAAATCCACATTGTCGGGTAGTGATTGTCCTCTATCTATAATATCTTTAATCTTTTTATGTGCGGCATCTCGACCGGTTAAAATTTTACCCGACAACAACAAGTTATCGCCTGGGCACCAAGATTCAATTTCTTTTTGAGTGATGCCATCTAAATTAACTTGTTTAGTCGAAGACTTATCACTTTTTTCTATGACTGGCCAGTCAGACAAATTGGGCGGCGTCAAATAACTTGCACCACTACCGTCTAAAGTAAAATGAGCATGACGAGTCGCCGCACAATTTGGAATCATGGCGACAGGCAATGATGCTGCGTGTGTAGGACAATCTTTTACTTTGATATCGATAACAGTGGTTAATCCACCTAATCCTTGTGCACCAATACCTAATTGATTGACTTTTTCTAGTAATTCTAACCTTAATTTTTCAGCCGATGTTTCAGCACCTTTTTCTTGAAGCTCATGAATATCTACGGGATCCATTAAAGATTCTTTCGCCATTAGCATCGCTTTTTCGGCTGTTCCGCCAATACCCAAACCGAGCATCCCAGGTGGACACCAACCAGCTCCCATTGTTGGAACTGTTTTAAGTACCCAATCAACAACTGAATCATTCGGATTTAACATGACAAACCTACTTTTATTTTCAGAACCGCCCCCCTTAGCCGCAACGGTTACACCCACCTTGTTACCAGCCACAATTTCAACATGAACAACAGATGGCGTATTGTCTTTAGTATTAATACGAGGGCCTAACGGATTTTTTACAATTGAAGCTCGAAGGGTATTTTCTTTATTCGCGTATGCTCGTCGGACACCTTCGTCCACAAGTTCTTGAACGTTTCTTTGAGAACCTGATAGGTCAGTATCCCAATGCACATCCATTCCAACTTTTACAAATGCGGTAACAATGCCAGTGTCCTGACAAACAGGACGCTTACCTTCCGCACACATTTTAGAGTTGGTTAGTATTTGACCAATCGCATCTTTTGCCGCTATGCTTTCTTCTTTTTGATAGGCTTTATATAAAGCATCAATAAAGTCTTTGGGATGATAATAAGATATATATTGTAATGCACCTTCAACGCTATCAATAAAATCTTGAGGTTTGATTGTGGTCTGATTTGCAGTCATGAAACACTCTCCTTTGAAAGTTTATTTTATCATTGAATTTATCTTCATGTCTGGCTAAAACTATCGAATTTACCTATGTCAACCATTCTAATTTCTGATAAATCAATTGAATCCAAAGTTTACAGGCAAAAAAAAGCCGATACACGCTTAAAGTATCGGCTTTTTTTATATGGCGTCCCCTAGGGGGTTCGAACCCCTGTTACCGCCGTGAAAGGGCGGTGTCCTAGGCCTCTAGACGAAGGGGACAGAATTTCTTAATCCTGCTATCTTTAAATATAATCTACTACCGCGTTAAAAAACAATCTCATATAGTGCTATGTTCTTATTTTTCGCCTTGTACTAGCTCATATTTAAAGTAACCGGCATTAAAAATAATTTGTTTATAATCAAAACAAATCAAAAGATTGGTGGAGCTATGCGGGATCGAACCGCAGACCTCAACACTGCCAGTGTTGCGCTCTCCCAGCTGAGCTATAGCCCCAAATCCGGCGCGAATTTTAAGGTTTAGCTGGATTGCTGTCAAGATAAGTCCTTAATTATTTTCGTTTTTATCTAATATAATGTTTCATTTAGGTTGTTTGATAACCATAGACCCTAATTATAATGTTGATATTGACGAATTCTTTATGTTATATTTCTCTAATATAATGAATTACTAATATACAGATTAAAACAAAAGCATTTCACAAAAAAGACATTATTTTTTTAATTTTATAGCGACCATATTGATTGAATAAATTCTTAGAGACGGCCAAAAATATGGCTTACGTCTCTCAACGCCGAGGGGGAGCCATTTAATGGTCGGATTTAGCCAACAACAAGAAAAACACCTTATAAAAACTTTGGAAAAAGAAAGTGAACAACTCAATATTGTTGAGCGAAGAGGTTTTCTTAAAAATGCAATGGCTATGGTAGGTGGGAGTGTTGCTTTTGCGGGTGCTGGCGGTGCTTTAGCCGCTAGTTCAAACTTACCTCCGTCAGTGCCAATCTGGGGTAGACAACTGGGTGAAGGAGTTTTAACCCACCCCTATGGCAAACCGTCCAAATATGAAAAAGATGTCATTCGCCGCACTGTCGATTGGCTAACGCCTGATAAAGTCTCTTCAATTAGTATGACGCCTTTACATAAATTGAAAGGTATCATCACCCCAAATGGTCTTGCGTTTGAGCGATATCATGGCGGATTACCCTCAATAAACCCTGATGAGCACCGCTTAATTATTCATGGTTTAGTTGAACGCCCTCTTATTTTTAACATGGATCAATTAAAACGTTTACCTAGTGTAACTGAAATCAAATTCCTCGAATGCCCTGCTAATGGTGGAATGGAGTGGAAAGCGCCACAGATGGAAGGATTACAGTTTACCCATGGCATGTTGTCCTGTTGTGAATGGACTGGCGTACGACTTTCAACATTATTAGCGGAAGTAGGCGTTAAACCTGAAGGTAAATGGATATTGGCGGAAGGCGCCGATGGTTCAGGTATGTCTCGAAGTATTCCAATGGAAAAAGCGCTGGATGATGCCATTATCGTTTACGCTCAAAATGGTGAAGCGCTTCGCGAAGAACAAGGCTACCCTATTCGGCTGATGAATCCAGGTTGGGAAGGTAATACGAGCATAAAATGGTTGCGTCGGTTAGAAATTGGCGATAAACCTTGGTACCACCGAGAAGAAACATCAAAATACACGGATTTAATGCCTGATGGTCGTTCTCGTAAATTCTCTTTTGAGCAAGAATGTAACTCTGTCATAACCTCTCCAAGCCCTGAAGTGCCATTCAAAGGAAAAGGCTGGTATGAGATTGAAGGGATTGCTTGGTCTGGCAAAGGCAAAATCAAAGGTGTAGACATTTCTTTAGATGGTGGTGTTAGCTGGCGCCCTGCTCCTTTAAAAGGATTGATTATTTCAAAATGTTTAACTCGTTTTAGTTATATGCTTAACTGGCAAGGCGAGCCATTATTATTACAAAGTAGAGCATGGGATGAAACAGGATACGTTCAACCAACCTTTAAACAACTTAGAACGATTCGTGGTGGCAATTCGATTTATCATCGTAATGCAATTCATACATGGAAAGTTTACGATGATGGGCACGTTAGAAACGCGCAACTAAATAACAATTAGTCGTAAAAACCATTTGTTTGAAAGCCGTTTTATTTTAAATAAATCAGTTGGACTATTTATGACAAAGAGTCGAATAAAGGTTGTTAAATATGAATAAAAAAAGAGGTTTAGTATTCATTGTTTCAAGTTTGTTTTTTGCTTGTCAACCACAAGATCAAGCGCAAACTAAAGACGAGAAAGCATTTGCAACAGTTCCGTCTGGTACTGCGGCACCATCGGCTGTAAATGAACAAAAAGACTTACCTACATTCTATAAAATTGGTAACTCAGTCGCCCCAGAAGTTATTGCGGGTTGGGATATCGATATTCGTCCAGATGGTATGGGTTTACCACCTGGTTCTGGATCGGTAGAATATGGTGAAGAGTTATATGAAAAAAAATGCTCTAGCTGTCACGGCAGTTTTGGCGAAGGTGAAGATCAATGGCCAAAATTAGCCGGCGGAGACGGTACGTTAACAGAAGCTAGGCCGACAAAAACAGTCGGCAGTTACTGGCCGTATGCAAGCACTCTTTGGGATTACATTCACAGAGCGATGCCATTTACAGCACCACAATCTTTAGAAGATGATGAGGTTTACGCCATTACAGCTTATGTTTTATATTTAAATGAAATTGTTGAAGATGATTTTGTTTTGACTAAAGAAAACTTTACCTCGATTAAAATGCCAAATCAAGATGGCTTTTATGTTGATGACAGGCCTGATACTAGTAATACTCGCTGTATGAAAAATTGCAGAGATGCCAACACCATTACGGAAGTATTGGCACCTGAATATACTATTTTTGTAAAAACGGCTGCTCTAAAAACTGTTGCTTTAAAAGAAGCCGAAGCTAAGGCAAAAAGAATAGTGGTTAATCAAGCCGTTTTAGCAACTTATAACGGAGCTTGTAAAGTTTGCCATTCTACAGGCATCGCCGGCGCTCCAAAATTTGCTGTTAATAAAGATTGGTCTAGTCGTATGGAGCAAAATAAAGGTACTATTTATGATAATGCACTCAATGGTCTAAATGACATGCCTGCCAAAGGTGGACGAAGCGATTTATCTGACGAAACTGTGAAAGCCATCGTTGATTATATGCTTAGCTCTGTAAACAATAAATAGGGAGAATTTTGATGACTCAATTTCAAATAAAGACAAACATAACTTTAATCGCAGCAAGCTTGCTTGGTCTAATATACCTCGCGATATTTTCAAGTCATACTATTGCACAAGAAGCACCTTCCTCGATACTAGAAGCATCAAATAAATCAGACATTGATAAGGGGCAAGAACTAGCCTTTACTCGTAAAAAAGGAAACTGTTTAGCTTGTCACTTTGTTCAAGACGGAAGCTTAACGGGAAATACCGGTCCGGCACTCATTGCAATGAAAGCCCGTTTTCCAAAACGAGAAGATCTCTATAATCAAATATTTGATGCACGAGTTAAAAACATTAATACCATCATGCCCCCTTTTGGCGCGCATGGCGCTTTAACTAAAGCGGAAATTGAACTCATTGTTACATGGCTTTATACATTGTAATTAACAGCTTACTATTTATTAATTTTATATTTAAAAAAGGTACATAAAGTGACCATATCAAGAAGAAATTTTTTTTCAAGTTTAGGAACAAGCGCAGCCTACTTAGCGGTTTTAAGTAGCCTACCGAGTATCGCTTGGGCAAAATGGAATATTAAAGCATTTACTGCACCTAACCTCGATGCTGCGATTAAAGTAAACTATGGTGATCTACCTATTGTTGATAGCTTAATGGTTAAGTTAAAAGCACCATCTATTGCTGAAAATGGTGCAGTTGTTCCAATCACTGTAGAGAGTAAATTAGCTAACACAAAAAGTATTAGTCTTTTTGTTCCTGACAATCCAACCCCGCTTGTCGCAAAATTTAATTTCAGTGAAAATAGTGTAGCTAAAGTAAAAACAAGAATTCGTATGGGCAAAACTTCAGAAGTAATTGCATTAGTTGAAGCAAATGGAAAACTTCATAGAGCTGGAAAAGCGGTGAAAGTTACAATTGGTGGATGTGGCGGATAAATTATTGTTTTGAATTAAGGTTTCTAAAAATAATAATTGAGAGACAAAATTAAATACCGAGTTTGGAGTTATAAAATGAAAATTAGAGTTAAAGCAAAAGAGAAAAATGGTTTAGTTGATGCAAAACTATTGATTAAACACCCAATGGAAACCGGACGTCGTAAAGATAAAGATGGTAATTTAATTCCTGCTAAACATTTAACAACCATTACCATTGATTACAAAGGTGAAACAGTATTTGATGCCCACATGGGAACAGGTGTTTCTAAAGATCCATACCTTTCTGTATCCTTCAAAGGTGTAAAAGGTGAATCATTTGAAATTAGCGCTGCCGACAATACAGGTGAAAGCGCTAAAAAGACCGTAGAAATTAAGTGATTTTATTACTATTATAATTTATTCACCTTTAGTTAAACTGTTAAGGGTGGTATTCAAAATTAAGGAGAATGATTGTGAACTTAATAAAAAAGAATAAAATTTATTGGCTAACGAACATTGCGTCATTACTTTTAAGTGTTAGCGTCAACTCTCAAAATAATGACGAGCAACCAAGCAACTATCAAGATGCTGTCATCCAAGACATTCAAGAATTTCGTGATTTTTATACTAACAAATTTCCTAATATCGATATCAATGAATTTAAAGATGGTGTTTATGCTATAGATGAAAAATCGCGCGAGCAATGGTTAGAGATAGAAGAATTCGCGCCTTATGAAATTTCTGTTGAGGATGGAGAAGAAGCTTTTGGACAAAATTTTGCTAATGGTAAAAGCTATATTGACTGCTTCCCTAATGTCGAAGATGGTATACGTCAAAACTATCCCTATTTTGACACTCAAACCAATCAAGTTATCACTGTTGAACTCGCAATAAATCAATGCAGAGTAGTCAATGGTGAAGTACCTCTAGCTTTTGGCAAAGGGAAACTGGCTGATATTTCCGGTTATATTTCTTTTTCATCACGTGAGAAAACTCTAAATATTAAAGTCCCTAATGAGCAGGCCTATGAATCTTATATGGCTGGAAAAAAATTCTTTTATTCAAAACGCGGTCAATTAAATTTTGCCTGTGCAGATTGTCATTTGCAAATTGCTGGCTCCATGCTACGCGCTGATATATTAGGACCTGCTTTAGGCCACCCTACTGGAATGCCGGTTTACCGTTCTAAGTGGGGAGAGTTAGGAACCTTGCATGCTCGCTATGCAGAGTGTAATAAAAACGTAAGAGCAAAACCGTTAGAGCTACAAGGTGAAAGCTATCGTAATCTTGAATATTTCCAAACTATCATGTCGCAAGGTATGCAAGTCAATGGCCCAAGTTCAAGAAAATAAACTGAGGAAATAGAAATGAATAACTTAAAAAAGAATAACTTTCGCATCCTAGTTTTAATTTTAATTTCTTTAGGTATTGTAGCTTGTCAAGATGAAACCGGCTCGACTGATAAAATTGAAAAAATAGGGTATGTAAAAAGTAGCACAAATAGCATAGTCGATATTATTGCAAAAGCAAAAAATTCATTAGCTAAAGCCGCTGAGGTTGGTTTTGAATGGAGTTCGACAGCCCCCTTAATTAAGCAAGCTGTAGAAGCTGAAAATAGTGGCAATAGTAAACTCGCTTTAGAGTTAGCCAATAAAGCAATAAAAGAAAGTGAAAACTCTCTAGTGCAAGCAAAGTATGCTGATGAACACTGGCAAGATCACGCTATAAACTAAAACCCGAAAATTCAGTTAAGGGCATAATTCCTTTTAATTTACCCATCTTAAGTTAGGATTTTTAAGTGAATCTAAGTCGAAGAGAGTTTACTCAATTATTAGCTATGGCAGGCGTTGCTGGTTTACTCCCGTCTTGTGTTTCGGGCAGTAAAAGTTTAGAAAAAATGTATGATATTCCCAATTCGGGCGATGTGCGTTTATTGCACATGACGGATTGTCATGCGCAACTTAATCCGATTTATTTTAGAGAACCAAATGTTAACCTTGGGTTTTATGGCGCTCACGGAAAAGCACCACATTTAGTTGGCGAGCGCTTATTAAAGCGTTTTGAATTAGGCAATGATCCAATTGCGACACACGCTTTCACTTATTTAGACTTCCAAAATTCAGCGGCGCAATATGGAAAAGTAGGTGGTTTTGCTCACCTAAAAACCTTAGTTGATAAACTAAGAGGCGAATATGGGAAAGACAAAACACTATTATTAGATGGTGGGGATACATGGCAAGGTTCAGGTACTGCGTATTGGACAAAAGGCAAAGACATGGTTGATGCTTGTAACCTGTTAGGCGTAGATATTATGACAGGGCACTGGGAATTTACTTACCAAGATACTCAAATCCTTAAAAACATTGAGGACTTTAATGGCGAGTTTTTAGCGCAAAATATTCGCGTTTCTGAAGAAGCTTTATTTGATGATGCACCTTCTTATGATGAGGATACTGGACATGCATTCAAACCTTACACAATCAAAACATTAAACGGTCACCGTATCGCAATCATTGGCCAAGCATTCCCTTACACACCAATAGCAAATCCACAAAGATTTATTCCTGACTGGTCTTTTGGTATTCGTGATGGTGAAATGCAAGAACTAGTCGATGAAATTAAAGCCAGTGAGAACCCTGCAGCGATTGTTGTACTTTCTCATAACGGGATGGATGTTGATTTAAAAATGGCATCCGTGGTTTCAGGAATTGACGCTATTTTAGGTGGCCATACTCATGATGGTATTCCAAAAGCGATTGAAGTTAAAAATGATACTAGTATGACGTTAGTGACCAATGCGGGCTCAAATGGTAAATTTTTAGGTGTCATGGATTTTAAATTTACTAACGGAAAAATGTCAGGTTACAATTACAAATTACTTCCAATTTTTTCTAATATGATAAAAGCTGATGTAGAAATGCAAAACTATATTGATAACATGCGAAAGCCTTTTCTAGAAAAACTTCAAGAACCACTTGGCGTCGCAGGTACTTTACTTTATCGTCGAGGTAATTTTAATGGCACTTTTGATCAAGTCATTTGTGATGCACTTAGAGAAGTTCATGATACACAAATTTCATTATCTCCAGGATTTAGATGGGGTACCAGTGTGTTAGGCGGCGATACTATCACAATGGAACATGTACTAGATCAAACCTGTATTACTTACCCAGAAACCTATGCAAGAGAAATGAGCGGTGAACAAATTAAACTCATTCTTGAAGACGTTGCTGATAACCTTTTCAATAAGGACCCTTACTACCAACAAGGTGGTGATATGGTGAGAGTGGGTGGATTAGACTACGCATTAGATCCTATGGGTTCTGCTGGTAAACGCGTTACTGAAATGCAACTTGATGATGGAACTAAAATTGATGCTAGTAAAAATTATAAAGTTTCAGGTTGGGCTACTGTTGGAAGTAAAGCACCTGGAGCGCCAATTTGGGATGTGGTTGCAGAGTACATGCGTAGTAAAGATACAGTTGACTTCAAAAAAATCAACTCACCAAAATTAGTTAATATAAAAGATAATCCGGGGATCGCTTAAGTTCAATGTCAAATTATATGAGAGAGAAAGCAAAAAATAAACTAGCAGACTCAGCAACTTTTTTGAGCTTGTTAGTTTTCTTTTTTAGTTCAATCATTACACTCAATGTAAATGCTTCTCCAATTCAATTAATCGATAAAAAACTAAAAATCAATGCTGAATATTTAGAGAGTAAAGACAAAAATAAACCATTCTTTTTAATATTACATGGAACATTTGCTTGGCATGGTATGGAACTTATAAACGCTTTACAAGAAAACTTAAATAACAAAAAATATGGGAGTCTTGCATTGACTCTTAGCCTTGCTGAAGATAACCGGAAACAATTTTTTGATTGCTCCCACACTATTTTATCAAAACATGAAGATGCACAAAAAGAATTAAATATTTGGCTAACTTGGTTAGAAAATAAAGGATATAAGAATATTCATGTTATTGGTCATTCTCGTGGAGGCGCACAAGTTGCACAGTTTTCAATAAATCAGTCTAAAAGAATTAATAAAGTATTTTTAATTGCTCCAATGGTTTGGGATTCTAACAAAACATCTGACTCTTTTATTCAGTCAAATAAGAAAAAATTAAACGAGCTTCTAAAAACAATTTCGACTCAAACAAGTGAGCAATTATTTAATATCAATCAAGCTTTTCATTGTTCTAATACTAAAATATCAAACGAAGCTTTTATTTCTTATTACGATTCTAAACCGATTAAAAATACTGTCGAGTTATTTGCTAAAATCAAGAATCCTGTTTACGTCTACTTAGGAGATTCAGATCGCTTAACAAAAGATTTTAATCAACAATTTTCAATCTTAAAAAAACAACCGCATGTGGTTGTAAAAACAATTGAAGATGCTGATCATTATTTTAGAGATTTTGCTACTGAAGACATTGTTGAAGATATCATCTCCGTTTTGAACTTATAAATAACCAATAAAGAACCATCAGTATGAAAATAAAATCCAAAATGATTTTCAATATACTAACTTACAACACTCTGACTTTCTGTTTCCTGATATTAATCAGCCCTTTCACTTGCTTGCAATCTGCTGAACATGGTACAAACAATGAAGCAGTCGTAATTGTAGAAAGCAAAATCCTTACTCATATTCTTAAGCCTTATGAAGTTCAAAAGAAAGTCATCATACTTTATGTCTCATCTCCTTTTTGTCCCTTTTGTCGAAAATTAGAAAAAGACATTTTGTTTCCAATGATACGAAGTGGCGATTATAAGGAAAAAGTTCTACTAAGAAAATTTGTTATTGACGCTAAGCAACCTATCATAAATTTCAATAATCAATCACAAAGTCCCAAGGCTTTAATGGCACAATACAATGTAAAAACAACGCCTACACTGCTTTTTTTAGATCTAAAGGGAAATCAATTAAATGAAGCGTTAATCGGTTACTCTAATGATGAGTTCTTTTGGTATTACTTAGATGCCGCAATCGAAAAATCAAACCAGCAGCTTCTCAATTTAGCTGCTGGTACAGGTATTTAGCTATTTGTTATTTATTTAAAAACGCATTAAACGCATTTTTACATTCTTCCGTTTTTAGAGCCCTTGCAAACACATCTGCTTCTTTTTCCATCAGTGATAACACCGACTCAATGGCATCGGCTTTCAGCAATGATTTAGTATCCGTAAGCGCTCTTAGTGAGCTCTTACTCAAACTTTTAGCCATCTTTTGAGCGTCTTCCCAAGTAGACTCAATATTATTTGATACCTTATTTACTAGTCCCGATGATAATGCTTCTTCGGCTAAGAATGTACGCCCCGTTAATAGCCAATCATGTGCTCTTGCCGTTCCACATCGCTCAGCTAATAACCTTGATGAGCCGCCTTCTGGTGTCAGCCCTAATTTAATAAATGGTACAGAAAATTTAGTATCCTCACATGCAACTATCCAATCACAATGTAGCAGCATAGTCACACCAATCCCCACTGAGGCACCACCTACAGCTGCAATGATTGGTTTAGATAGCATTGCCATAGCCTTCAAAAATTGAATGACGTTGCTATCCTGATTAAAGTCTTTTTCCAAAAAGTCAGCTAAATCATTTCCGGCACTAAAATGTTTATTATCACTTCTAATGATAATGACTTTGGTCGACGGGTCTTGCTCTGCCGCGCGTAAATGCAAAACCAAGGACCCATACATAGCATCTGTCAGTGCATTCATTTTATCGCCGCGAGATATTTTAATTTCATAAACAGAATCACACTGTTTGGCAAAGATTTCATTAGTATTCATATTTTTCCATTTAACATTTTTTAGCTTTTAAACAGCTTATCAAAATTGAATTATAAGTGTAAACTGAATTAGTGTAAAATTTTTGTTTACACTAATTCAATTTAGAAGATTAAATATTAGGAAACGTAAATGCAGATTGAAATATTAGAAAAGCGACTAGAAGAGCTTGAAATGAAAAGCACTTTCCAAGACCAACTTATTGAAGAACTTAATCAATCTTTGATACAGCAACAGTTGGATTTTCGAAAGTTTACTAGGATTTTAGAAAATGTTGTCTCTCAAGTTGAAAATATTGGCGTAGACAATCCTCTAGCAAATAGTGTTGAGCCTCCACCACCTCACTATTAAACATAGAATAATTGAATCTCACTTTATCAAAACTTAAACTGGTCATGTGAGTTTAATTCATGCGAGCTCTTGGCTAACAATTCATCTTTAAAGCCAAATAGATTATATGCCTTCTTCTGATTTTAGCAGAAGCAGGCAACTATCAAGAGGCTAATATTCACATATTTAGTCAAGGAGCCGCAAAAAAGAGGCTAATAGGAGTCCTAGAGGAAGTTCTACTTCTAATCGCTAAAGCGACTAAAAAGTAAGCTAGCGTTAGTGCCACCAAATCCAAAACTATTCGATAAAAATGTGTTAATTTGAGTATTCTCAGTCTTTTTAACAATCGGTAAACCAACGGCAAGTGGATCAATCTCGTTGATATTAATTGAACCGGCAATAAAGCCATTCTTCATCATTAATAAACTGTATATTGCTTCGTGTACTCCTGTTGCACCTAATGCATGCCCGGCTAATGATTTAGTTGAACCCATTTTGGGTAATTTATCTCCAAACGTATCTTTAATTGCACCTAATTCAGCTGTATCGCCAACCGGAGTACTGGTTCCATGCGTATTAACATAATCAACGTTACCATCCATACCTTGCATCGCTTGTTGCATGCAACGAGTAGCACCTTCGCCTGAAGGAGCAACCATATCATAACCATCGGAAGTGGCACCGTAGCCAATAATTTCGGCATATATTTTTGCACCGCGAGCTTTCGCATGCTCTAACTCTTCTAAAACTAAAGCGCCACCACCTCCAGAAATAACAAAACCATCTCTAGTCGCATCATAAGGTCGTGATGCTTCCGTTGGTGTGTCATTGTATTTAGAAGACAATGCTCCCATAGCATCAAATAACAACGTTAAACGCCAATCTTCTTCTTCACCGCCACCAGCAAAAACAATATCTTGTTTACCCATTTGAATCTGTTCGTAAGCATTACCAATACAATGAGCACTCGTCGCACAAGCAGAAGAAATGGTGTAATTAATGCCTTTAATTTTAAAAGGTGTTGCTAAACAAGCTGATGTAGTACTTGCCATTGTTTTAGGTACGGCATAAGGACCCACTCTTTTGACACCTTTAGCTAAACAAATATTAACTGACTCGACTTGTGCTTTTTGCGATCCACCACCAGAACCCATTATTAAACCCGTTCTAACGTTAGAAACTAAATCATCGTCTAATCCAGCATCTTCTATCGCTTGAGTCATAGAAATGTAAGCATACGCCGCCGCATCGCCCATAAAACGACGAACTTTCCGATCAATATGATCTTCAACTTTAATATTCGGGCTACCGCAAACCTGACTGCGTAGACCTATCTCTTTATACTTTTCATTAAATGTAATGCCAGACTTCCCTTCTCGTAAAGAGTCCGTCACTTCATTCACATTATTGCCAAGACAAGAGACAATACCCATTCCAGTTACCACAACGCGCTTCATTATTTTTACCTTTAATTTATACTTTATCTATATTTTCTTAAGCTATATTTGTTTGGTCTATATTTGTTTGGTCTATATTTGATTTCATTAAGTAGGTTTTTATATCGTAAGATTTAAACCTAACTCTTAACGACTTAAAAATCTTCTGTTGACTCAAAAAGTCCAACTTTAAGTTTTTTAGCCGTATAAATTTCCTTTCCATCAACTGAAACACTACCGTCTGCAATAATCATTGAGAGGCCACGCTTAATAATCCTTTTTACATCAATTCGATAGGTCACTTTTTTCGCAGTAGGTAAGACTTGACCAAAAAATTTAATTTCGCCTGAACCGAGCGCTCTTCCTTTTCCAGCACTACCATCCCAAGATAAATAAAAACCAGCTAGTTGCCACATAGCATCAACACCTAAACAGCCTGGCATTACTGGATCGGTCTTAAAATGACAGTCGAAAAACCATAAATCTGGCGAAATATCTAATTCAGCAATGATCACACCTTTACCAAATTCTCCACCTTCATCAGAAATCTTGGTGATTCGATCCATCATCAACATATTAGGCAATGGAAGACGGGCTATGTTTCTTCCATTAGATGCGCTTCCGATTAACTCACCATTACCACAAGCGATTAAATCTTCTCGTGAAAAACTTTCTGTTCTGCTCATTTATCTGTCCTGTTAAAACGGTTGTAGAATCAGCTATAAGCTCTACTACAATCACGACTAAAGGTTACACTTTTTCCAAATTTGCGCTATTATCCCTTGTTTGACTGCATGATCTGGTATGACCTTGCTTAATTCATCATAACAGCTTGAATTAAAAGAATTATTTCAGCTAACACTTGTTCGCTAATTAATCATGCGAGGCAACTGATATTGCCTTATAATCGATAACCTATTTATTATCCTATTTGAAATTAATCTATTTTTGTTTATGAAAAAACCAGAAAAATTTTTACAAAATTATTGGCAGAAAAAACCTTGTTATATACCCAATAGTTTTGAATCGTCTCTTAACTACTTATCACCTGATCAATTGGCTGGATTAGCCTTAGATCCTGAAATAGAATCTCGCCTTATTTTACAGAATTCTGCGACAGATAAATGGTCGCTTGAGAACGGACCATTTGATGAAAGCCGCTTTAATGAATTAGATGAACAAGGCTGGACTCTTTTGATTCAAAGCGTTGATAATTGGGTACCTGAAACCCGAAGTGTTATCGACCAATTTAACTTTATACCTCAATGGCGTTTTGATGATTTAATGGTTAGTTTTGCTGTTGATAAAGGCGGTGTAGGACCACATGTCGATAACTACGATGTTTTTCTATTACAAGCTTCAGGAACTCGCAGATGGCGAGTAGGAAAAATGGGGAATATTCCAATAACCATTGATACCGAGGCTAAAATACCTCATGTTGAAGAATTTGAAACAATTATTGACGTCATAATGCATCCAGGCGATGTTCTATACATTCCCCCAAACACAGCTCATTGGGGAGAGTCTATAGGTGAGTCAATTGGGTATTCTATTGGCTATAGAAGCCCGCAAGTCGATCTTTTGTTATCGTCAATAGGTGAAATCATCAGTAATGATTATCATCTGAACCCATTTTTTACTGATGAGTATAGAAATAAACCTAATGAGTCTGCAGAAATTGAGGACGAATTAGTGAGTTGGGCACAACAGCAGTTAGTTAAACTTTCTCAAAATCCAAATTTGATCAAGTCAGCCATTGCCAAACAACTTAGCCAATCAAAATTAGGTGTTCTTGAATCCTATGAAGGATTTTCATCAAGTAGATTAAATACTGAATCTATTATTGAATTAAATCGCGACTTTAAAGCCAATTGGTTTGCGTTAAAAAATGAAATACAAATCAATATTGAAGGCGATTGTTGGCTTTTTGAGCAAAAAAACCGTATTGCTGTAGAAAAATTAGTCAGTTACGAGCCAATTCCGATAAAATTGTTTAATTTTTCACCGGATCCTATTGATTTTCCTGAATCTTTTATTAATCTTATAAGTACAGGTTATATAAATTTAGTTAACGATTAATGAAAAATTTCAAAAAAATGAAACTTGCGTCTATTAATACAAGAAAGCGAGATAACAGCTCTGCGGAATTAGAGTCATCAACCCCGTATTCAAAGCTTAGTTTTCATCGCGTCACTTGGGCTCAGTCTTCAAATGAAATCCTATCAATAAGACACAAGGTTTTTATCATTGAAAGGCACTTCGATGAGAATGTATTATGTGATCTCGAAGATAAAGACTGTATCCATTTAATAGCAAGAAACGAAGAAGGACGGGTTATCGCATGTGCTAGATTAAATAGAAATGGGCGGATCAGTCGAATTGCTGTATTAATCCCCTATCGAGGAGAAGGTATTGGTACAAGAGTACTACGTGAGCTAGTGGCTATTGGTAAACAAAACAAAATAAAATGTGTATCACTAAATGCTGAAATTGATAACAAACACCTTTACGATCAGCAGAGTTTTTCTGCGGTCGGCTCCGTTTATATGAAGCAGGGGATCCCACATCAAATGTTAGCTTGTAAACTAGGCTAGCTCGATTTTAAACAAACTTCATAAAGCAGTTGAATAAGTGAGCAATCGATCATAGCATTCTAATTTTCTCTAATTAACAAATAACATGAAAGACTTAGATAATAATTCGATTGAAATAGATGTGAGTACTAACCTCTCAAAATCTACGCATGAATTAGCATCCAAGGTTTCAACAAATTCCGCACCATTACACATACAAAATTTTGAAAGCTTAAAGCAAGCGACACTCAACCTATTTAGGCAATCAAAAAGAATCATTCAAATTTATTCATTCTCACTTGATAAAAGAATACTAAACAATCGTGAAATTGAATTAACCCTAACCAAACTACTCCGTTCCAGCCGAAATGCGAAAATACAATGCCTTATATATGATGAAAAAGAACTCCAAGGAGTTGATCACAGAATTGTTTCACTAGCACAGAGGTTTACATCCTTTATTGAAATTAGAGTTATCCCAGAAAATTTTAAAAAGACAATTTCAGGCTTTTACTTAGTTGACAAAAAATTTATGATTTACAGAAGTAACCGAGAAAAGTATGAGGCGTTACAATTTAATCAACGGCAAATTGAATTGAAAGATAAATTAAACTATTTTGAAGATGTTTGGCAACAAAGTCGACCCGCCAGTTTTTTGAGAGCTTTGCATTTATAAGGTATTTCCCAAAATCCATTCCTATTGATAATGTAATATCTAAATCATTAGGGGTTCTCAAATTTTCTCTCTTTAACAGATTCCAAGATACAACCTATTGCATCTAAAGAATCATCTGTACAGTTAAAGCGAGCAAAACAATTATCTGCCTCAAACTTAACGACATTTTCAGCATTTTTTAGGATGATCGGTTCTACAATATTCTGCATAAGACGAACCAACGCTAGATAGTAAATGATACCTCGCTCTTGGGATGCTTTGGTAAACCAGCACATGTCAATAATGCAGACTACGCCCGTTTTGCCGAACTCTTTCCAAATATCGCTTTCGATTTCATTACGCTCAGAAATAGTTTTAGCCAACGTAAAATCATTTAGGTGTTCATTCAGGATACTAAGTGAGGACATTTGGTTTTCTTTACCATATACCTAAGATGTGATTCAGAACACCATCCGACAACAATAGATAAAAACAAACATAAGATTTATAAAAATTTCAGAAAAGGAATTAAGATACCGCTTAATCTTGACCGGCTCAATTCTTTTGAATCACAGATCCCTTATAGGCATTAGTTGCCTCAACCAGCCGTATTTTTTCTCCAGACAAGCTCGCACGTGAGAACACACTAGATTCCCAGAACAATAATTCCCCATATTGCCCATCTTTCATACCTGCATCAATGACTATTATTTTTCCATTGTGGACTGACTTGATCTTGTTCTGAGTGGTATGGCCGACAACGATATGTGTGACATCAAAATGGTTTAATAGCAGAGAGATATCTTGCTTGCTTAGTTCATTATCACGAAAATATCCTCGATACCATATTAAGCCATTTTTCTTATGTAGATATTTACCTATACCGGAACGAGCGATATCCATTTCATCTTTAACCAAATTAGCTTTAAATATACGATTTATCTCATCTAAAGGCATTTTAAGTTGTGCTAATTTAGGGTTAAAACCACCATGTGTAAAAAGTATTTTATTGACCTTTATTAACACTGGGCGACTTCTTAACCAGTTACCTAAAACACTGCCTTTAGAAAATAAGTCTTGATACTTTGTTTGCATAATCTTGGCAACCTGAACATATTTATCGTTCAAATAACGCAAGTCTCCATTAAGAACCATAACTTCGTGGTTACCTAATAGTAAGTGTACTTTCCCACCAGCTTGTTCTGCTTGTTTTTCAAGGTCATATAAAAACCATAAGGCTTTTATAACCTGCGGTCCCCGATCAAACACATCACCAGTGATCACTAGATGGCCATTTCCCAGATTCCATTGACTCTTATCATCAAGCACATCATTTATCTTTAGTAGCTTTATGAAAAGATCATATTGACCATGTATATCGCTCGCAGCAACGACTCTAAAATCCCCCTCGTATTCAAGTTGAACCTCAATCTCCGTTGCATTATTTTTTAAAGGAATTGGCTCCCACAAAGTTATTTCGTGTCCGCATTCTTGTATACGCTTAGGAAATTCGAGATCAATACTAGCCAACTGCTTGTGCCCATTACAAATCCATTTAACTTCCCTATGGCCGTCTTTTTCAAAAACATACGGTCCGTCACTAATAGGATTGGACTCAACAATCCTGGATTTAACAATCTTGCTGTCTAGAGTCGATGTATCTGACTTCGCAGTGCATGCTATAAATAAATTTATGCTGCAAAATATGATAATAACCAAAGAACGTGATTTCATTTTTTCCTATAAATTAAATTATGTAGCTATAATGAACACCATTTTTTATCTTAGCACCTACTCAATTAATGCTTATGTTTTTTGGCTTTGTTATCTCGCGAAGATGTTTGGCTTTCATCAGCCGGGCCTTTAACAGTAACTTTTTTAAACATACCCGACTGAAAATGCCCTGGAATATTGCAGGCGAAAACAACATCCGCATCAGCGGAAAACTTCCAAGTTAATTCCTTGGTTTCGCCTGGCTTTACAGTTACCGTATTACCATCTTCATGAACCATATTCGGCATTTTTAGCATCATCGCTTGGTGGGATTCTTGCTCTTTGGCATCTCCCACAGAAAACTCATGATCAATTATTCCGACGTTAGTGACTACAAATTTAATCACTTCACCGGCTTTTAAATTCAGTTCACTCGAAAACTCATAACGCATGCTGTCTTTTGTTGTTACTTTTATGGTTCGGCTAGCTTTTGAAGCACCGGCTGGAGCACCTACTGAACTGCCTTCACTATCATGAGCGTGTTTATGCTTACCTCCTGCCATTGAAAAATTGGAATAGATTGCCATTGTTATAATTGTTGCTATAATTAATTTAACTTTCATCGTCTACCTTAGTTTTACTGAATACGTATATTAAATTTTATTCACTGCTAATTAAACAGAACAAAGAATAAAACAGACACCCCACTATTAGCTATTCTCTCACAAACAAAACCGTTTATCTCTCATATGAAATATCTTTACTGGGTAATTTCATATTTGTATTCGTTGAATAAAGAGAGTTATAAGAATATTAATATAAGGGGCAATTTTCAAAAGCAAACAAAAAAGGCCTAACTCGGTAAAGAGTTAAGCCTTTATGTAATATGGTGCGCATGGACGGAGTCGAACCGCCGACCGCCTGGTTCGTAGCCAAGTACTCTATCCAGCTGAGCTACATGCGCATTTTTTATCTCATTTCAACACGGTGTTGAAAGGAGCGGTATTATCCATATCGAATATCACTTTGTCAAACAATAGTAGATATAAATAAACTTTAATCTATTTTACAAATAATGGCGGAGAGAGAGGGATTCGAACCCTCGATGGGCGTTAAAACCCATACTCCCTTAGCAGGGGAGCGCCTTCAGCCGCTCGGCCACCTCTCCAATAATTACTTAAACATCTTCCTATCTATAAAACATTTTCTACTTCAACGAGATTCACAAATATAATATTAAGCTCGTTTCAGCGGGAGAGAATACTACCTGATTGATATAGAAAATCAAATCATTTTTAATATAATTTGAACTTAAAATTATGTGATATTCAACCTACCAGAAACATTGTTAAAAAACACTCTAATAGGTCGAAAATTGTACAATTAATCGTTAGATGCCATTTCCTTTTCTCGCTGAATGCGCATATAGATTTCTTCACGATGTACAGATACTTCTTTAGGTGCGTTAACCCCTATTCTGACTTGATTACCTTTTACGCCTAAAACGGTTACGGTAACTTCATCGCCAATCATTAAAGTCTCGCCGACTCTTCTTGTTAATATTAGCATTGTTTATCTCCTAATTTTTAAAGTAGTTTTGTTTGTGTCTTGTCCATATGTGAATTGAAACTACCCACATTTAATATTCTAGACTAAAAAACAACAGATTTATATTTATAACCCTTTTCTATCTCAAAAACTTATTACAGCTAGAGAATAAAGCTTATTTAGTTCTGGGCTTCTACCCATTCCTTAACCCAACTAATCGCAGCAGGTAATGCATTTACATCAGTTCCCCCACCCTGCGCCATATCAGGTCTGCCACCACCTTTACCGTCAATTTTTGCGGTTAATTCCCGCATTAAATTGCCAGCGTGGTAACGATTAACAAGATCTTTGGTGACAACAGCTATCGCACTTACTTTATTATCTTTAGCAGATGCGAGTAGGATGATGCCAGATCCTATCTTGTTCCGTATTTGGTCGCTTAGCCCACGTAAAGATTGCGCGTCTAAGTTATCTAATTGAATCGATAATAAATCAATATCACCCACTCTTTCTAATTGTTCTAGTAAGTCATTACCATGAGAAGATGACAATTTATCCTTCAGCTTATCAATTTCTCGGTCTTGTGACTTAGACTTAACAATTAGCTGGTCGACTTTATCATTTAATGAAAGTCTATCAGTTTTAAGAGATGATGCTAGCTGACTTATTAACCATCCCTGCTTTTGTGTGTATTCTATCGCATTTTCACCCGTAATTGCTTCAATTCGTCTAATTCCTGATGCAATACCTTGCTCGCTAATTATTTTAAACGCTCCAATTTGGCCTGTTTGCTTTACGTGCGTGCCTCCGCATAGCTCAACTGAAAACTCAGACATCGATAAAACCCGAACCACTTCACCGTACTTCTCACCAAATAGCATCGTTGCACCTAATCCTTTAGCGCTCTCCATATCAGTTACTTGAGTTTCAACAGTATGATTAGCTCTAATGTGTTGATTAACACATTTTTCAACATTAAAGAGTAAATCCTGTTGTATCGCACTTGGGTGAGAAAAATCAAAACGCAGCCTCTGGCTATCACAATGTGAACCTTTCTGCTCTACATGTTCACCTAGTAATTTCTTTAAAGTAGCATGCAATAAATGAGTCGCGGAGTGATTATTTGCGGTGTTAGCCCTTTCATCAGAATTAACTTTTGCTGTCATCTGCTGGTTCGACTTTAGTATTCCTTTGCGCAAGATTCCTTTATGGATAAATGCTTGATTCAGCTTTAAAGTATCTGTCACTTCAAAAATAATGCCTTTATCTGTTTGCAACAAGCCCGTATCACCCACTTGTCCGCCTGACTCGGCATAAAATGGCGTTTTATCAAGAACTAAACTAGCTTCGGTACCTTCAATAATTGCATCAACGGCTCCTCCGTCTACTAGTATTGACTCTACCTTCACAGACTCATTTAAACTGGTGTAACCTAAAAATTTTGTTTGTGAGTTAATCGACTGATGGTCGTTATAATCAACACTGAATTTCTTAGCACCTCTTGCTCGGTCTTTTTGAACCTGCATGCACTTTTCAAAACCATTTGCATCAATTTCTAATTCTTTTTCTCTGGCAATGTCAGCCGTCAAATCCAATGGAAAACCATATGTATCATAAAGTTTAAATAAAACCTCTCCAGCTATAACACTTTCAGAATTTTGTTCCATCTCGTCGATGGCTTGATTTAAAATTCTCATCCCTTGCTCAAGGGTTTTTGCAAACTGTTTTTCTTCTTTCTCTAAAGTATTTTTAATTAATTCGCTTTTAGTTAATAACTCTGGATAAGCTTCTGACATTTCCTTAGCCAAAGCATCAAATAAAAGATAAAAAAACCGTTTTTCCGCACCAAGATTATTTCCATGGCGAATAGCTCTTCGAATAATACGTCTTAATACATAACCTCTGCCTTCATTTCCAGGGAGAACGCCATCTAAGATTAAAAAAGAACATGAACGAATGTGATCTGCAATGACTCTTAACGATTGGTTCGTATGGTCTTTCACATTCAGAATATCTGCAATACTAGAAATTAAGTTTGAAAATAAATCGATATCATAATTATTATGTCGTTTCTGCATCACTGCAGAAATACGCTCAAGACCCATTCCAGTATCCACTGAAGGTTTTGGCAAATTATGCAAATCACCTTTAGAATCGCGATTAAACTGCATGAACACTAAATTCCAAATTTCAATGTAGCGATCACCATCCTCCTCCGGAGTGCCGGGTGGTCCGCCGTCTACAGAAGGCCCATGATCGAAAAATATTTCACTACAAGGGCCACAAGGTCCTGTATCTCCCATAGACCAATAGTTGTCCTTATCGCCTAGCATAGAAAATCGACTTTGTTCGATTCCAATGTGATTAAACCAAATATCTTTAGCGTCCAAATCATCTTTATGAACGGTGATCCACAATTTATCAGCTGGCAGTCCCAGTTTTACCGTTAGAAATTCCCAAGCAAACTCAATAGCCTCTTTTTTAAAATAATCACCGAAACTGAAGTTACCGAGCATTTCAAAAAAAGTATGATGTCTCGCTGTATAACCAACATTCTCTAGATCATTATGCTTACCACCTGCACGAACACATTTTTGTGAGCTCGTTGCTCTAGTATAACTTCGCTTTTCAGATCCTAAAAAACAATCTTTAAACGGAACCATGCCAGCATTTGTAAAAAGCAATGTAGGATCATTCCCTGGAACTAATGACCCAGATGCCACACGTTGGTGCCCCTTAGTTTCAAAAAAGGTTAAAAAGGCTTCTCTTATTTCATTACTGGTCATTATAAATACCGTTCTTTATTTTGTTGGCAAACATTTCTATCCATTGTTACAATTTAATTCTTTATTGATAAATTATTTGAATATTCATTTTTAAAAACGCTTTTTTGACTTGCCCGGGTTCAAAACCTCTATATTTCATAAAACGTTCAATTTTCAATTTGTTTTTAAACTCTAATTTGCTGTTAGTAACCTTTAATTCATTATCTATGAACGTTACATCGTAAAAATCATTATAGGAACAACATGATAGTACTTTTTTAACCAAGACTCTTTCACATTCAGCTTGCCAATTAATATTCTCTTGTTCAAAAGCATTATCGATTAAGATCTGTGATATCTCGTTTTGTTGTAACTCAAATTCAATTCTTATCTTCCCTTGCCCTTTACCTGCTTTAGATCGAATAAATGAACCACAGAATCGCTCGTTGGAAAGCCATGAACTTTCATATAAAAACTCTACAGCTTCTGTAATCTCATTTCTATCAAATCCTTTTTTTATTAACTTTATTCGTATTTGTTTTTCACTATGTTCTCTAATTCCCAGCATTCGACAGGCCGAATTAATTGCTTTTTGACTTGGTTTCATAGACGCTTTTAGATAAGTTATTTAATCAATGTTTATCTTTGATAATGAATCAAACTAACTCATTCAATCTCATTGTTAATTTACTTAGCTAATTTATTTCACTAATTTCGGAGGGAAACTTTTTAACATCAAACCAACGTTAACAAAGATTTTTTGATTTCTTTGCTCTGGAGTCTGATTTTTATAAAAATCAAGTCGTTGAGATACTGAACCTCGCCAAATAACTTCACGACTTTTGGCATCAACTATATCAACTACTTGAGTTCCTATTTCATATTCTCTCTCTACTGAACTAGAGATATGTCGTGGCCAAATGTACGGACTGTGATAATAAGGATAATAACCCCAAGTTGAATAGAAACGATTTACATCTTTTTTCTTATCGGTTACGTTATGGCTCTTGATTAAAAAATCAGCATTACCAATAGAATCCAATAAATTAAAACCTTTCTTTGCCATCTCCGATTCAATAGCCAATTTCTGACGTTTTTGTCGTAGTGTAATAACTTTCGTATTATCTTTCTTTTTACTCTCAATCTTGTCCGAATCACTTCTTTTTGTGATCCAAGCATAACTATTTAATTGCGCGAAATTATAATTAACATCATAATCACTAGTTGTTGGTGGTACAAAGCTGCAACTAGCTGATGCAATAATGAAGATACAGACGAGTATTATTCTTGAAAGATTGAAGAGCATGTAACAACCACTTAATAAAAGAAGCCCTTTTTTTAGGCCTAGAATGACTGTATTATATTGGATTGTAATTGGGAGTAGAAGATATTTGTAGCTCTATTAAACGATTTATTCAATAGAGCTGGTAAGTTTTGATGATTAAAAGCTGAATGTAATAAATAAATACACTTTAGGCTCTCAAAACCTCAAATTAAATGAGTCCTTAAAGTCATCGATATTGAGGATGAGCGTTATATAAAAAACCATACGAACCTGCATAATAAACTATTTTAGCTCTTCTGTTTAACTTCTTCCTTTACCTTATCTTTTCCCTTAGGCTGGTCATCAACATCTGGTGACGGTAAAAGAGCCACTCGAATCTGCTTTTCAATATCTGCAGCAATTTCTGGATTTTCGGTCAGAAAATCAGCTACCTTGGCTTTTCCTTGACCAATTCGGTCACCATTGTAGCTATACCAAGCACCGGCTTTATCTATAATATTCTGTTTTACCCCAAGCTCAATAACCTCACCCATTCTTGATGTACCTTTACCATACAGAATCTGAAACTCAGCTTGTTTAAAAGGTGGGGCGACTTTATTCTTAACAACTTTAACTCGCGTTTCATTGCCAACAATTTCATCCCCTAGCTTAACAGCGCCTATTCTTCTGATATCCAGACGAATAGAGGCGTAAAATTTCAAAGCGTTACCACCCGTAGTAGTCTCTGGTGAACCGAACATGACGCCGATTTTCATTCTAATTTGATTGATAAATATAACAGTACAATTAGTTCGTTTAATATTTCCGGTCAACTTTCTTAACGCTTGAGACATTAAACGCGCCTGAAGACCCATATGAGAGTCTCCCATATCTCCTTCTATTTCCGCTTTAGGTGTTAATGCCGCAACAGAATCAATAACAACCAAATCAACTGCACCAGAGCGAACCAACATATCGCAGATCTCTAAAGCTTGTTCTCCAGTATCCGGTTGCGATACTAATAAATCATCAAGATTAACACCCAAAGCCTCTGCATAAATAGGATCTAAAGCATGTTCAGCATCTATAAAAGCAGCTGTCCCACCATCTTTTTGACATTCAGCAATTGCTTGTAGAGTAAGCGTTGTTTTACCTGAAGACTCCGGCCCATAAATTTCAACAACTCGTCCTTTTGGCAATCCTCCTATGCCTAAAGCAATGTCTAGTCCTAATGAACCAGTGGAGATAGTATCCATTTTTTTGATTTTAGCTTCGCCCATTCGCATAACCGAGCCTTTACCAAACTGTCTTTCAATTTGACTTAACGCGGCTGTCAAAGCCTGTTTTCTATTATCATCCATTTTATTCTCCACAAATATTTATTCATTTAATGCCAAAATAACTGTTTTTAGCCTCAGGGGTATTGCTACTCATAATACACCTACTTATACAGGTAGGCAATTGTTTTTTAAATTAATGTTTGTTAATTAATTTAACCCTATAAAAACCACAAACTTTTATATAATCAATAAACTCACTAAGACTTACATTTATTTGAGAATCAAGTAAAATAAGTGGTAACCTTAATTACAATGAATGCACCATCTAATTTATGTCAGTTATTATAAAAACACCCGATCAGATTGCGAAAATGCGCATCGCTGGAAAACTAACAGCCGATGTCCTTGAGATGATATCGCCTCATATTAATAAAGGCGTTACCACTAACGAGCTCAATCAAATTTGCCATGATTTTATAATAAAGAACCAAGAAGCGATACCTGCGCCTCTTAATTACCATGGTTTTCCAAAATCTATTTGTACATCAATCAACCATGTTATTTGTCACGGAATACCGAATGATAAAAAACTTAAAGACGGCGATATTATTAATGTTGATATCACTGTAATAAAAGATGGATATCATGGTGATAGTTCTGTCATGTTTACGGTTGGTAAACCATCTATTCTGGCAAAGCGACTAATAGAAACCGCTCAAGAATGTTTGAACATAGGTATTAACATGGTAAAACCTGGTGTTCTTTTAGGTGATATCGGTTATGCCATTTCTAAACATGCCCATGAGGCTCGTTTTAGTGTCGTTCAGGAATATTGTGGGCATGGCATAGGCGAAGGCTTTCATGAAGACCCACAAGTTTTACATTATGGTAAGAAAGGGACCGGCGTGGAATTGAAAGAAGGTATGATTTTTACCATTGAACCAATGATTAATGCCGGTAAAAGACACTCTAAAGTGTTAAAAGATGATTGGACTGTCGTGACTAAAGATAAAAGTTTGTCCGCGCAATGGGAACACACTTTACTAGTCACGCCAACTGGAGTTGACGTTTTAACTAAACGACCTAATGAAACGATCTAATTATCCGATATAGAGGTTCGATACCTAGCTAAATACTAGGTTAATATTTTTAACGATCAAAACGATAATTGATTATGACTCAGCCAAATATTATTAGCGGTTCTAAAGTTCTTTCTTTAGATTTATTAAATATAGAAGATACAGAACTTATTGGTCGACTAAAAAATTATCACCGTCAATCAAATAAAGTTCTACTAAACGCTTTCATTCAAAATACCAACATCAGTGAATTGGTTTTGCAGAGAGCAAAACACATTGATCTTCTTCTAGAAAAAATATGGCATTATCTTTCCTTTCCCCAATCGTTCACATTAATTGCTGTGGGTGGATACGGCCGAGCAGAACTACACCCCCAGTCAGATATTGATTTACTTATTTTAATAGAATCTAAAAGTACTGCTGAAGAAAGTATAAAGATTGAGAAACTAGTGACCCTACTTTGGGATACTGGTCTCATCATCGGTCATTCTGTCAGGACGATTAAGCAATGTGTAGAAATTGCTAAGCAAGATATTACTGTAGCCACAAGTCTCACGGAAGCCCGGTTTTTAATAGGTAACATTGAGAGTTTTAATTATTTAATGCAACTTACGGCACCAAATGAAATTTGGGATGCTGCCAGTTTTTTGAGTGCTAAAGTACTTGAAAAGCGGGAGCGGTATGAAAAGTTTGACGGTTCATCTTTTGACCTAGAACCCAATATAAAGTCGAGCCCTGGTGGATTAAGAGACATTCATTTAGTGGGTTGGTTAGCACAAAGATGTTACTACCCAAAAACTCTTTCTATGTTAATAAAAGATAAATTAATTTCACAAAGAGAATATTACACACTCATCAAATCTCAATTATTTTTATGGAAAATAAGATTCGCATTGCATTCAGTTTGTGGAAAACCTGAAGATCGACTGCTATTTGATCATCAAAAACAGACTGCTGAATTAATGGGTTTTAAAGATAGCAAAGGAAAACTTGGCGTTGAAAAAATGATGAAACGTTATTATCGTAGCGTTTTGATCATCAGAAATATTACCGAACTTCTTGTTGAGTTAATGAAAGAAGCTATTGAAGATAGGAAAGAGAGTGAATTAAAGGGGGGTTCTTCAAAGAAAACAATACTGAAAATAGATTCAAATTATCAAATTATTGATAACCGACTTGATGCAATTAATCTTAAAATATTTTCTAAAAAATCAAACACGCTTTTAGAGGTATTTCATGTTTTAGCTTTAAATCCAAAGTTAGATGGGTTAACTGCAAAAACATTAAGAGCAATCCGAGCTTCACGTTCAAAGATAACCAGTAAATATCGGAAAAATGAAGACAATAAGAAATTATTTATTTCATTCTGGTCAATCGATCATCAATCTGCAAAGGCCATGTTTTTAATGAAACGAAGTGGTGTTTTAGCAGACTATTTACCTCTGTTTAGAAAAATTACCGGACAAATGCAATATGATATGTTCCACAGTTATACAGTTGACGAACACACTTTATTTCTGCTTCGTAATTTAGCCGATTTTAATAATGACAAGAATAAAATTGCATTCCCTTATTGCCACAAAATAATGATGAATCAAAAAAACCCAAAATTAATTTATCTCGCAGGCCTTTTTCACGACATTGGAAAGGGCCGTGGAGGAGATCATAGTGAAATTGGTAAGGAGATGGCATCCAAATTTTGTAAAGATCACTTCGTTTCAGAAACCAGTACTAAAATTATAACTTGGCTGGTGGCCAATCACCTCATCATGTCATTAATTTCGCAAAAAAGAGATACTTCAGACCCCAAAGTTATTTGTCGTTTTGCGGATTTGGTAGAGAATAAACAAAAATTAGAACTACTTTACGTTTTGACCGTCGCTGATATTCGTGCAACAAGCAAATCACTTTGGAACTCATGGAAAGATGCTCTACTAAAAGACCTATATTTGAACACTTTAATCGTTTTAGAAGATCGTAAAAAAGAATCGTCTAATCCGAATAACAATAAGCCTTTGTGGTATATCAATAGAAAAGCTACAAAATCAGAATTAATTGTTCAAGGATATAGTTCTGAAGAAATCGACCAGTTATGGGAATTACTTGGCAATCATTATTTTTCCAAACGTTCGGTAAAGGCTGTTGTTTGGCAAACAAAAATAGTGCTGGATGCTAATCAAACGAAATCAACATTAGTAGGCATCAGACAAAGTGGGGAGCGCAACAGTAATGAAATATTTATCTATACAAAAGATAAATCTAATTTATTCGCCAACCTAACTGCAACTCTAAACCAGTTAGGTTTAAATATTTATGGTGCTCACGTTTTTACAGATAAAAACGGCTATTGCTATGATAGTTTTTTCTTTTTAGATGACAATGATAAAATAATAAAAGATATAGAAACTCAAGACAAAATAATAAATACGGTAAAAGAAAATATATTGGCAGACACAAAGCAAAGAGTTTCCAGAAGAATGCCAAGGCAAATAAAACATTTTGATGTCGATACTAAAATAAAAATTTCTAATGATGAATTTACCCAATATACAAGAGTCGACATTACCGCAAAAAACAAACCCGGTTTTCTGGCTTCTGTAGGACGAGCTTTTGTTAAAAATGAAATTAAATTGCATGATGCAAAAATAACCACATTGGGCGAAAGAGTTGAAGATTCATTTTTGATTTCTGACAAATCAAATAAACCGATTACCGATTTAAAAACTCAAGAGAAAATCACGGAAACATTAAATCGTTATTTAAGTAAATAATTAATATTAACAAATTGGAGCTATAAAAATGAGTGGATTACAAACGACTATTGAACAAGCCTTTGAGAACCGTCAGCAACTTACAGCTACGAACGTAGAACCTAAGTTAAAAGAAGCAATTTTAGATACCATTGCTTGTTTAGATTCTGGTAAATTAAGAGTCGCACAACCTAAACCGGAAGGTGGATGGTTGGTTAATGAATGGGCTAAAAAAGCTGTTTTACTTTCGTTTCTAATTCGTGATAATAATAAAATTGATGCTGGTCATACTAATTATTTTGATAAAGTGCCTCTCAAATATGCACAGACAACTCAGCAAGAATTTGAACAAGCGGGTGTAAGAGTAGTCCCTCAAGCAATCGTCAGAAACGGCAGTTTTGTTAATAAGAATGTCGTATTAATGCCAAGTTATGTAAATATAGGCGCATATATAGACGAAGGAACAATGGTCGACACATGGTCGACAGTTGGCTCTTGTGCGCAAATTGGCAAGAACGTCCATTTGTCTGGTGGTGTTGGAATTGGTGGTGTATTAGAACCACTACAGGCGACCCCAACCATTATTGAAGACGATTGTTTTATTGGCGCCAGAAGCGAAATAGTTGAAGGTGTGATTGTTGAAAAAGGCTCCGTTATTTCGATGGGCGTATATATTGGTCAAAGCACCAAAATTTATAACAGAGCAACAGGTGAAATAACCTATGGTCGAGTTCCGGCTGGTTCCGTAGTTGTTTCTGGAAACTTACCATCTAAAGACGGTAGTTATAGTTTATACTGCGCTGTTATTGTAAAACAAGTTGATGAAAAGACCCGTTCAAAAACCTCAATCAACGAACTATTAAGAATGGAGTAGTAGGATGTCCGCAGAAGTACACATGTTTGGTATAAAGAATTGCGATACGGTCAGAAAAGCAATCCGCTGGTTAGCTGGAAAAGAGATTGACTCTCGATTTTATGATCTAAAAACAGAAGAGTTAGCAGACGAATTGATCATAGAATGGTTAGATCAAGTTGGTGAAGATAAA
This sequence comes from Polaribacter sp., assembly GCA_047633355.1. Classification (GTDB taxonomy): domain Bacteria; phylum Pseudomonadota; class Gammaproteobacteria; order Enterobacterales; family Kangiellaceae. The sequence goes on along the minus strand of JBLIBL010000005.1, from coordinate 28,800 downwards.
CTTATTAATCGACGCGGACTCACATGGCGTAAGGTTGATGCTGAAGATAAAATTCTCAATAATCAAAAAGCCTATATATCATTAATTAAGAAGTATCCAACAGTCGTTAAACGTCCAGTTATTTACAATGGTAAATTTTGGAGTGTTGGCTTTAAGCCAGACGAATGGAATGAGATGTTTTTATGAGTTGTTTTTATGAACTGTTTTTATAATCAGGGAAGGTGAGAATCATGTCTACTGAGATTAAATCTTCTAACCAAGTTCCTTCGACGTTAGAAATAGCAATACAACTAATAAGCCGTAAATCTGTCACACCTGAAGATGCCGATTGCCAAAATTATATTCAATCATTGCTCGAAACATCTGCATTTAAATTTGAACAAATGGATTTTGAAGATACTAAAAACCTTTGGGCTATTAGAAATAACTCACAGTCTGCTGATGAACCTGTTTTTCTTTTTGCAGGACATACCGATGTGGTTCCTTCAGGTAACTTAGATAAATGGAATACACCACCTTTTGAACCGACTATTATCGACGGCGTTCTTTATGGACGCGGAACGGCTGATATGAAAGGCTCAATTGCGGCAATGATAACGGCAACACGTGAATTTGTGAAAGACTATCCCGCACATAAGGGAAGCATCGCTTATTTGATTACCAGCGACGAGGAAGGCCCTTTTGTTAACGGTACAATTAGAGTTGTTGAAGAGCTGATTAAAAGAAAACAAATTGTCGACTATGCAATCGTTGGAGAACCATCCTCTACAGAACAACTTGGCGATGTCATTAAAATTGGAAGACGAGGTTCCTTAACCGGTTGGTTGAAAATTCACGGAAAACAAGGCCATGTGGCCTATCCACATCTCGCGGAGAATGCGATTCATATTGCAGCCAACTTTATTGAGGATGTCAGCAAAATTAAATGGGATAAGGGGAATGAAAATTTTCCACCAACCAGTTTACAAATAACTAATGTAAAAGCTGGAGAAGCATCCAATGTTATTCCCGGCGAAATAGATGTCGAATTTAATTTTCGATTTTCGACTGAATTCACAGTAGAATCTTTGCAAGCTAAAATGCAAAACTTTATTAATAAACACTGTGTTAATACAGAGTTAAAGTGGAAAGTTAATGGAGAACCTTTTATCACTGAATCTAAAGAGCTGATTAATGCAGCTCGTGCCGCAATTAAACAGGTTTGCAATATTGAAACATCCGCGCAAACAAGTGGTGGTACTTCAGATGGACGCTTTATCGCAAAAATGGGCGCACAGATTGTGGAGTTAGGCCCTATCAATAAAACTATCCATCAAGTTAATGAATGCGTGATAGTTGATGATCTAGATAAACTAGCAAAAATTTATTATCAGATTTTAAAAAACTTACTGGCTAATTAAAAATGTCTATTACTTGGCAACAATCTATTGGTTTAGATCCTCAACATCTTTGTGATTTCAAAGACAATATTGAATCACAAAAGACTCAACCAAGTATAATTCATCAACAAATAAACAGCCGAATAAAAGACGATCTCGAAAAACTATTTAACCAAGCGAAATTGGATAACTTAGAAATAAAAATAGTCAGTGGTTATCGAAGTTTTGAAAAACAACTCACTATCTGGAATGATAAGTGGCGAGGCTATCGGCCAGTTTACTCCAAACAAGGTCGACCATTAAATATTGATAGAATGTCATCTATAGAAAAATACAAATCAATTGCTCTTTGGTCTGCACTACCGGGTTTAAGTCGACATCATTGGGGAACCGATCTCGATGTATTTTCTAAACAGGCTGTTGAACAAGGTTATAATATTCAATTGATTGAAGAAGAATTTTCTAAAGGTGGAATATGTGAAGCATTAAACCAATGGTTAGATGAAAATCTAGAAAAATTTGGCTTTTTTAGGCCATACAAAAAATATAAAGGAGGCGTTGCTGTAGAGCCTTGGCACATTTCTCATATTAAAGAAAGTCAGTCAATATTAGAAAATTTCGATTTTCAGACATTCCGTGAACACCTTATCAAAAGCGACATATGTGAGAAAGAATTTATTGTTGAAAAACTATCTCATTATAAAGAATATTATTTTGAAAATATAAGTGTCAGTCCAAGTCATTAATGAAAGAACATCATTATCTTTTTATTATGACGTTTTTTTTGAGTAATATATGAAACGTAATGTCATTGCAAGAAGTGAAGTGGCAATCTATCGATGTATGCGTGTACCCCAAACGGATTGCCGCAGTCGTTACGCCTTCGCAATGACAATATACTAGTGAGTTTATAAAACATTATGTTAGGTATCATTATTAGCATTATTATTTTCGTTTTCCTCATTGGCGGAATAATGACATTGCTTAAAAATAAAGACTTCAAAATACCAAAAGACTACAACCCAGATAAATCAAGCTATAAAGACGATGAAGATGATGACAGAGGATTTTAGCCAATTAACGCTACGCCGTTATCCTCTCACAACGGATAAAACCCTAAAGGCTTGGAATGCGGCTGATGAGTACATTCTTTCACACATAGACGACACAATTTCGAAAGACCTAAATTTGATTAATGAAAATAGTAATATTCTAGTTATCAATGATCAGTTTGGCGCTCTATGTTGTTCTTTAAGTAAATATTATTTATTAAATAAAATTGTTTGTTGGACTGATTCTTTTTTATCTAAAACAGCTATACAACTAAATTTAAGCGAAAATAATACTAAAGAATACTGCAAACAATATTTCAATCATATCAATCAAACAACACATAATTTCCCTAAAGAAATACAGTTCGACCTAGTCGTTATTCGAATTTCTAAACATAACAGTTTATTAGAGTTTCAGTTAAAAAGTCTGTTACCACACATCAATTCAAATACAAAAATCATTGCTGCGGGAATGACAAAAGAAATTCACAATTCTAACATTAAATTGTTCGAAAAAATTATCGGCGAAACAACCACTTCATTAGCAAAAAAGAAAGCACGTTTAATTTTTTCTACACCTGAAAACAATTCATCTCATCTAACCGATTTATTATTAGATAAAGGGGCTGTTAGTTATCAAAACTCAGATTTGAAAATAATTGGCTTGCCCGGTGTATTTTCGAGAGTGTGTTTAGATATAGGGACAAGAGTATTATTAAACTATATGCCTCAAACAAATCCCAACGAAACTCTAATTGATTTGGGCTGCGGTACAGGACTGCTTGGGGTTCTTGCTGCTAGACAAAACTCACAATTGAGCGTCATTTTTACTGACGAGTCTTTCTTAGCCGTTGAGTCCGCAAAACATACTTATTTTGAAAATATTGATTCGACTTCTAACGCTTCAACTAATCCACAATTTATAACAACCGATGTTTTAGATGGACTAGATAATAATGTTGCCGATCATATTCTTTGTAATCCTCCTTTCCACCAACAAAATGTTCAAACTCTTTCAATCGCTAATAAGATGTTCAAGGAGTCGGCCCAAAAATTAAAGACTCATGGTGAACTAAGAGTGGTTGCAAATCGACATTTAAAATATAAGCCTATGTTAAGTAGTTATTTTAACGAAGTCAGAGTTATTTCTAACGACCCTAAATTTATCGTTTGGTTGGCGAAGAAACCTAAAACATAAGCAAAAATAAGCCAGTTAGTGCTACCACGTCACCCATCACCAAATAGATGCATAAAATTACCGCTAGTTATCTGGATTTTGCTTCAGTAAACATTACTCGATTATTATTACGACAAGCTACATAGGGAAATATTCGACAGGTGAGATCATTACAAGAATATTTTATGATTAACTTGTATTGTTAACATAAAATCCTCTTAATATTCCAATGCTAAGCGCATAACATTCAAATTCTATAAACGAAAAGAAAACAATACAGAGGTATTTATCAACATGCTATAGTGAAACTTGCTTAAGAGTTTCAAAACGGACAAATTGTGAGGTTAACATCAAATATAACAAGCTATATTGCTTAAGGTGTGATACCAAGCTAAACATCGATTTATCGTCCTCTGATGAGGTATCTTTTTATCAATGTCCACAATGCGATTCACACTATAGGTTACATGAAAACAAGTCATTAATTGATCGTTGGGGTATGCCAATTTCACTGGTTTTATACGGTGTTATTTTTGATCAACACCCCATTAATAAAGCAAAAATAATAGCACAACAACTTTCTTTACGTGATGATATTGATTTAGCTTTTCTGATTAATAATGTTGAAGAGGAATTACAAAACCCTACCCAAAAGGTGAGTAATATATTGGACTTTGTATATCCTAATGAAACCGAACTACGCTCATTTTTAAAAATATTTACTGAAGAATTAAGAAAAATATTGATGCTGTTTAATCCTCTACCCTTACTCCCCATAAATCATGAGCATCTGAATGAATAATTTGTACCCATAATTTATCACCCGGCTTAACTTCAAATTCATCGGTTAAATGAACCAGTCCGTCAATTTCAGGTGCATCCATATAGCTCCTAGCAATTGCTCCATCAGTATGAATTTCATCCACTAACACATAAAGTTCTTGACCAATTTTCGCCTGTAATTTTACTCTACTAATTTCAAACTACACAGCCATAGAGATTTCTACTCACATTAGTTTAATGTCTTAGTCAACCTGTTCGGGCATTGTATTAGTTGTTGTGCCAACAACCGCCGAGTAAGCAAAACATTCAACTCAATCCAATTGAGTTTCTTCAAAAAAGCCTAACAACTCTTCAGATTCGTCCGTAATCCCTCTGGAAAAGCCAACAATAAAAGCTGTTTGAATGACTAACTCAGGACAAACTTCAGACCATGATTTATTTCTCTAATTTATCTCTAATCACATTGAAACGATTTCTACCTATAGGAATTAGTTTACCATTTTCTAATTCTAAATCGTACTTTCTACCTACTTTGGCAGATAAACTGGAAACGAAGTTCATATTGACTATGTATGAGCGGTGTACGTGTTCAAAGTTAGGCGGTAGTAATGATAATAATTTTTGAATAGATTTATCGTGTAGCCATGTTTCGTCTTTTGAAACCAACTCACTGTAATGACCGGCGGCTTGAATATATTCGATTTTACTGACTTCTACTAATTTAATCGTACCAGCTTGTTTTACACTCAAATAGCGACTGCCGTAATCTTGACGTAGACTGACATCTAATACACGGTTTATGCCTTGTTGAAGACGTGTTTCAGTAAAAGGTTTTGAGATGAAATCTAATACACCATACTCAAAAGCCTTTATAGCCTCAGTCTCGTTAGCCGATACAATAATAGTGTGAAAACTTGACGCTGTAATATTTTTCAATAGTTCAAAACCATTTTTACCCTGAAGATTTAAATCCAAAAATAATAGATCAATACTGTGCTCGCTAATATACTCTTGCGCATCATCTAAATTATCGAAATTATTTAATTTACCCAGCTTACTTCCCAAGATATGCCTGATTTGTCTTTGCAACCGCACAGATATGAAAGGTTCATCTTCAACAATTAAAACATGCATTAAGTAGTCCCCTTAAAAGTTATTTTATTTACCCATGATGACTTTATAGCATAACTTTCGTATGAAAAATCATAACCAAATTTTTCTTTCAACCTTGAATAAACGTAGCGCTCACCTATGCCAAGACTATCTACTTTGCTCTTTATATTGATGGGAGAAGTCAATTCTAATTCAATATTAATCCCTTCTCGACGAATACTCAGTATAAAGAGCGAGTCATTAGCGATGTAATTGTGAGAAAATGCATTTTCAATTTGTGTATGAATAATGGCCGGTGGAATAATAATTCCCTCTGTATCTCCTCTAATATCTAATAAATAGTCGGCGTTATAACGGTAAGCCATTATTTCTATGTGTCTACGGCATAAGGTTATTTCTTCTTCTAGGCTGACCTCAGATAAACTAGAAAATTTAATTAAAATCTTCATTTCTTCGGCAAGAGCTTGTACAAAAATAGGGGCTGCATCTGGTCTTTGTTCTATTAATTCTATAACTAACATTAAACTGTTCATTAGAAAATGGGGTTGCAAGTTACGCTTTAATAATTCCGATTCTAATCTAACAGCAGCAATCGATTGTGCTCTATTGACTTTCATTTCTTGAATAAGGGATATAAGCATAACCAAAACTATAGAGAAGACCAAAACAATAGGAATAGATGTAATGGTCAGAAAACTGATATAACTCGAATTTGCAAAGTTCGAAAAGACAGCTAGCACAATTAAAATGATGAACAAACTCGGCCCAGTATTTTTACGTTTCCATTTTAATGCCAGGAGGTTAATGACCAAAGTAATTGTTAACGAAAAGAATAATAGGATATTGATATTTGATATGAAATTCGATTTTATGACATATGCTGCGGTCAGCAGTATTAATGCCCCAGTGATTGAAAACCAAATACGTTTGTGTCTAAAACGGTAATAGACTAAATAAAATAAAGGCAACACCATGCTGACAATAAAGGTAAATACCAACATCAAATTTAAACGCATTAAATGGAAGTTATATGTGTAACCAAACATAAATCGCCACTCTTCAGCCACTAACAACATTGTTGAGGCTAAACAAAATAGACTAAAAATTTGAATAATATTCTGTCGATGATATAGCCAAAAAAACAGTTGAAACAATAAGCTAACCACCAATAAACCACCAATAAAAAATCCAGCAACCCTAGAATGTCGTTTAAAAAAATCTCTAGTAAGTTTTGTTTCGGAAATTCTCAAGTTTATAAAGTTTGTACTAACTCCCTCTATAATATTATATGTTGATGCCTCAATAGCTATTAAGTGGGTTCCTTCACTTAGTAAGTCTGCCGGTATAGGTATAACAAAATCAATGACGCCAGCAACCTCACTTGCTTGATCCTCTCCCAAAACACCATTTTCACCTATAAGTTCGCCATCCCAATAGATTCTACTAGAACCTAACATTGACAAACTTATAGAAGTCGCCTTATTGAATTCATCAGGCTCGAGAGTAACCGTTGTTCTTAAGCAAATTTGTTGTTTATTAGACATATTGTGATGAGATGACATTTCCCAATGCTCACTTTGCAACGCTTGGGAAGCACAATCGCCTAAATCTGGTGACTGAATTTTCATTGCTGTTATTAAAATTGAATTAGCATAAATACTAGAGGGTATGCACAACAGCATTAAGACAACAAAATTTAGTAAAAATCTATTCATCATTTACTTAAGTTGTTTATTGTATTTAACATTCTACAATCTTCAATCTAGGATAAAAAGAAAAAGTGTCCATTCACGCAATAATAGAGCCGTTGATGAATTAAATATTTCTTAGCTTATTTTTTTCACTAGAATTTCTATTTAGACGTACAACCTATAACTTACAGGAAGAACTAGCATGCTCTATCGATTATTATATCTCGTATTTATGTCATGTGTTTTCTTCACATACAGCACCCACTCAAACGAATCACTTTCAAAGGTTCATTTTAAAGATGGACGTTCAAAAACCTATAACCAATTACTTAACGATAATAAACTGGCTGGAATTAGTGTGGCTGTAGTCGACAACTATGAAATCATCTTCTCTTTCTCAGGTGGTTTAAAGGACTCTTTAACAGCAAATAAAGTTGACACAAACACGTCATTTAATGCTGCCTCTATTTCTAAGCCTATTATCGCAACACTAGCGATCTTGTTGGCAGTGCAAGGTAAACTTGATCTAGATGCACCTGTGAAAACCTATTTGAAAAGTTGGCAGTTACCGAAATCAAATTTCACTAAAAATAAAGCCATAACCTTACGTCACTTACTTACACATACTGCAGGAACAACCCATAGCGGCTATGCTTCAAAATATTTTGATGACTCAATTCCAACGTCAGAAGAAACACTCAGTACCTATAAAAATGAAAAAATTTCGATTACTTTTGAGCCTGGAAGCAATTGGAAATATAGTGGAGGAGGATTTTTAATCGCCCAGGTCTTATTAGAAAATATTACAGGAAAAAGTATCGCAAAGTTGGGAGAAGATATGCTATTTGGCCCATTAAAAATGAAAAGTACAACGTTCTATCAACATGGTCACTCTAAATTCCCATCAAATATAGCTAAAGCGCACAACAAAAATGGACTTGTAATTTCTACTGGAGTTCCCATCTGCCCTGAAGCTGCTTGTGGATTATGGACAAATGCTATTGACATGGCCAAATTTTCAATTGAAATACAGAGGGCATTGGCGGGTGAAAGTACCCATATTATTTCCAAAGATGTTGCTCAAGAGCTAACCAGAATCCAAACCACCAAATTATCAGGAGGTTGGAGCATGGGATGGATGCGCAATATGGCCGAGGGTAATTTAGATTGGTTTTCTCATAGTGGTTATAACGATGGGACTGGCGGATTAATAATGGCTACTGTAAAAAATGGTAAAGGGATATTTGTTTTTGGAAATGGTGCTTATAAAGCAAGGATAACAACAATAGATCAAATTACTGCCAGCGTAGTAACTTCTCTTGGTTGGAAAAAAGAAATAACGGGAGTAGCGAAATCCCCATCAAAAGACTTCCTTAACAAAATAGTAGGAGATTACGAAAATTTCACACCAAATCATTTTTCTCCTTTTCGCAAACGAGTAAAAATAGAAAAACAAGGAAGCTCTTTAGTAATGTTTAATCCAGGAAATCATGCTAAACCTTTACCTTTAATACATATAGGGAAAAATAAATTTAAAATAGATCAGCTAGTCAACTGTCAGATCGGATTCTTTATCGATAAAAGTAATTCTACGTTCCTTACATTAGAGCAAGCTGATACAGGTTTAGTGAGTAAAGCTTTGCGTAAGTTGGTTAAAAAGTAACGTTGTTTCTATAATATTTCAATAGAAAGTATAATCTATCTTCTTCGTATTTATATCTCGATTAAGATTATTATTTTCATTCACCTTTGGAGCTAAACAACTATGTCTCAGGAAGAATCAATACTAATGTTTTATAGGATCTTCCTAGTTGGATACCCTATGCACAAATATGGCTGTAGTTAGCATTTATTGACTAATCAGCATTATGAGTTTTTAGCGGTGAGTTGATTTAACAAATAATCTGTAAATAAAATCATCTAAGCCTACGTGTAAAGATGTGCTCATGATATGGAAGATGGTTATACGTTCGTTAATCATAACTAGCCGGCAATGACTTATAGATATTAAACTCACTCGCCCAGCATAATTTCACTTTGGTTCAAATTTACTATGCGAAAGAGAGAGCTTAATTATTTAACTGAATAATTTATTCTGACTTAATGTGTGGAATTAAAACTACTAAGATCAAATTGTAGAGGATGGTTAAAAGCAATAAATTGAAATTATTGCTTAATATTAAAAATAAGACTTAAGCTGAATAGTTAGATCACTCTAAGCCAATTACTCTTCTACCCTAACACCCCATAAATCATGCTCATCGGAATGGATGATTTGAACCCATAATTTATCACCTGGTTTTACATTAAATTCATCAGTTAAATGAACCACTCCGTCAATTTCAGGTGCATCCATATAGCTCCTAGCAATTGCTCCATCAGTATGAATTTCATCCACTAACACATAAAGTTCTTGACCAATTTTAGCTTGTAATTTCACCTTACTAATTTCAGCCTGTACTGCCATGAACCGCTCGAGTCTAATTTGCTTAATTTCTTCGTCAACTGGATCAGGCAGTGCATTAGCTGTTGCCCCTTTAACAGGGGAATAAGCAAAGCATCCTACTCTATCCAACTGAGCTTCTTTTAAAAAGTCTAACAATTCTTTAAACTCTTCTTCAGTTTCACCAGGAAACCCTACGATGAAAGTTGACCGTATGACTAAATCAGGGCAAATTTTCCGCCATGATTTAATCCGCTCTAAGGTTTTATCAATATTACCGGGACGCTTCATCAGTTTTAATATTCGAGGACTTGCATGTTGGAATGGAATATCTAAATAAGGTAATAGTTTTCCTTCTGCCATCAATGGAATCAGATGGTCAACACTTGGGTAAGGATAAACGTAATGCAACCTAACCCAAACTCCCATTTTACTTAATTGCTCACAAAGTTCTAACAAGCGAGTCTTCACTGGCATACCATCCCAAAAACCAGTTCGGTACTTTAAATCAACGCCATAAGCGGAGGTATCCTGTGAAATCACAAGAAGTTCCTCAACCCCAGCATTTACTAGCCGCTTTGCTTCACTTAAAACATCACCAATGGGCCTAGAGTCTAAGTCGCCTCGCATTGAAGGTATAATGCAGAAAGTACAGCGATGATTGCAACCCTCTGAAATTTTTAAATAGGCGAAATGCTTTGGTGTCAATTTAATACCATGATCGGGAACAAGGCTTATAAAAGGATCGTGTTTTGGCTTAGGGATAAATTGATGCACTTGTTTCAAGACCTCATCATAAGCATGAGGGCCCGTGACACCTAAGACATTAGGGTGAATTTCCGTTATATCGTTTTCCTTAGCGCCTAGACAGCCAGTGACTAACACCTTTCCATTTTCAGCTAATGCCTCACCGATCGTATCCAACGACTCTTTGACCGCAGAATCAATAAAGCCGCAAGTATTAACTATTACAAGTTCAGCGTCTTTATAGGTAGGAACAACGTCGTAGCCTTCTGTTTTTAATTCAGTGAGGATGCGTTCAGAATCCACTAGGTTTTTTGGACAACCTAAAGAAACGAAACCTATTTTATTTGAAGTATTTTCTTTCATTAAACCAATCTTTAATATAATTGTTAATAGTTTGTTTGGTATTTTACCATCTTTTAATTTAGTCCATAATACTTGTTAACCGAAAATTGTTGAATTCTAGCCACAATTTTACCAAGACTTCATTTTATACCCCTTAACAGCATAAAATAGAATAAATAAATAACAAGGTAACATCACCAAATAACCACCTTGCTCTCCCATTTCAGTAGAAGAAGCTAAACTCCAAATAACTGGACCAAAAGCTCCTCCAGATATCCCCATAATTAAAAGAGCTGAACCAACACTTGTTAATTGTCCCATTCCAGACAAGGCCAATGGAAAAACGGCTGGCCAAACAATTGCGTTAGCAAGACCCAACAGGGCAATCATCAAAAGAGTATCAGGTAGCAACTCGCCACCAAAAGGCACTAAAATTGCGTTGGCAATGATAAAGGAATTATTACTACCAAAACCAACGCCAAGCGTTAGTACCATACCTAAGCAAGCAGAAACTAAGAGAGCATTTTGTTGTGAAATAAATTTGGGAATTAATACAATCCCTAGGATGTAACCCACAACCATGCAAATCATTGTATATGAAGTCATGACTGTATAGTTTTTTACGCCTACAGACAGAGCAAATGACCCAATGGTGTCGCCTGCTATCACCTCAACAGCAACGTAAAAGAAAATAGCTAATATGCCTAACGCTAGATTTGGATGGGATAACGCTTGCTTGATACTACCTTGTTTTTCATTTGATTCACTAGTTTCATCGTCTAACTCAGGTAAGGATGATTTTTTTACTAAGATTGCTAAAATGCCAATAAAAAGAGCCATACCTAAATAAGGAAAAATCAATCCATTTGCCATCTCATCAATTTTAGTTTGTGATAGCTCATCTCCAACATCGTTAAAACCACTCGTAATTAACGCCGCAAATACCAATGGGGCAATCACACCAGCACTTTTATTTAGGATGCCCATGATACTAATTCTTGCCGCGGCAGACTCCTCTGAACCAATCCTGACAACATAAGGATTCACCGCTGTTTGCAATAGCGTAATTCCGGCTCCCATAACAAGTTGCGCAAATAGAAATAACGCAAAAACCTGAGTTTTGGCCGCTGGAATAAATAATAAACCTGCGATCATCATGCCTCCCATACCTAGAGCCATGCCATTTTTATATCCTACTTTCCTAATAATTAAAGATGAAGGAATGGCAGCAAACGTCACAGCTATATAAAATGAAAATAATATTAGAGATGCCTGAAAAGGTGTTAATTGTAATATCTGCTTTAAATATGGCATCAAAGCGCCATTGATCCAAGTTGCAAAACCTAATACAAAGAAAAGACCTGCAACAATAGCCATAGCCGTTTTATTATTCATAAGACTTTTATCCTAATTAAATCCTGACCATTTTTTATATTTCAGTTGATGTCATCTATCTAATTTGCTTCCCATCGATCCAACTTGAGAGTATTTGCCCATTGTTATCTAGTAAAAGCATACTTGCTTTGTAGCCTATAGCTAAAGTTCCGTATAGATGATCTAACCCTAAAAATTCCGCAGGATTTTTAGATGCCAAATTCACCGCCTCACTTTTTTCTATTCTTAACATTTTTTCAGCATTACTAACGGCTGAATGCATATCCAGTGCCGAGCCAGCTAAACGCCCTATTGAATCCGTCAGCGTTAAACCATCTCTAATCACTTTACCACCGAACAAATTAAAACTAGTTTGATTTGTTCCAACAGGTGGCATCGCATCGGTTACTAACATCAATTTTTTGTTTGTATGATAAGCTAATCTAGCAGATTCGGGATTAACATGAATGCCATCTAATATTATTCCCGAATAACAATTTTTGGCTAAAATGGCAGCACCTACCATTCCAGGTTCTCTTGAAGTAAACGCAGACATGGCGTTAAACAAATGAGTGAACCCCGTCGCGCCCGCTTCAATTGCAATGTTTACTTGATCAAAAGTCGCGTTACTATGACCTAAGCTAACAATCAGTCCACTATCAACTAAATTCTTAATTTTATCTGTACTGACATTTTCTGGTGCTAAAGTGACCAGCACTTTTCCCAAATCTTTTCTTTTTAATATCGCTAATTCATCTGCAGATATTTTTCTAATATATGATTCAGAATGAACGCCTTTTTTTTCCTTGGACAAAAAAGGCCCTTCAAAATGAATACCTAAAACACCAGGTAAATTAGTCCTAATAGCTTCTGCAACTGCATCTGATGCCTGTAGCATTTTATCAATAGAATCTGTTATTAATGTCGGTAACCATCCAGTCGTCCCAAATAGTTGATGTGCCTCACCGATTTTTTTTATAGTTTGTAATGTAGGTGATTCATTAAATAAAAATCCACCACCGCCATTAACTTGTATATCAATATAACCGGGAATCAATAGTCCTTTTTCAACAGTACACTCAGGTGAGCAACTTTTTATGTCAATTATTTTTTCATTTTCAATAAAAACAGATTGATTAAACAAAAATTCTTTGCCGTTAAATATTTTCTCTACATTAATTTTTTTGATGAGCATATGTAAAAACCGATCTAGTTAAATGGTTCTGGTTAAATGGTTTGAGTCACTTACTTTAAACCAACTGGTTCATCAGGATTTAATCCCTTGGCGATTGCAACTTGTTCTACATCTAAATAAAATCGTTGTAATACGGCAAAAGGCGCCACTCTAGGGTGCAGGCAATTATCGCACTGGTGTAAGTTAATAATTTTTGCTCCACGTCCTAATAAATTTTTGATTTGCATATCGTGAACTGCTTTCGACTCATCATTCACCTGAATATTAATTAGTTTTAACGACTGTTGTAATAGGCTAACAGGGCCATGAAAAAATTCAGCACTACTAAAACTCTCTGTATGAATGGCACAAACTTCTTTGATTTTTAGGGCTATTTCTTTACTCACTGCAAAACCTAAACCGCGCCCTAATACTACCAAATTATTAACATCTGATAAAAGAGCATGGGTCAGCTGTGGTTTTGATTCACATGCTATTTTTAAGGCGCTTGGTATTTGCTTAGTCGCCTCCATTAACTCATCACAATCAGCCCAACTGGCGACTAAATTCATTACAGCCGATAACGTAGCAATGAAACTTTTTGTTGCAGCAATAGATTTTTCCTCCCCCGCATAAAGAGGAATTAAACAGTCAACAATATCGGCAAGTGGAGAATCATTTTCATTAACCAACGCAATACAAAATGCCCCAGCCTCTTTGGCCTGTCTTGATTGCTCGATAATATCGGGACTTTTGCCAGATTGCGAAATGACAATAACTAAAATGCCGTCGAGTTTTAGTCTTTTTCCATACACCGTTGTAACCGAAGGTGCTGCAGTAAAGGTGGGAATTTGCATCTCAATTTCAATTAAATATTTTGCAAAACTGCCAGCGTGATCAGATGAACCTCTTCCAATCAACATAACGGCTTTAGGTGTATAGTTTCTTAATTCTCTTCCAAGCTTGAGCATGGTTGAATGATTTGTTTCAATTTGAACTTGGATCCGCTGAGAAGACTCAAGCGCTTCCCGAACCATTAATGACGTGGTGTTTGAATGATTGCTAATTTTACTATTTAGCACAATTTAAACCTTTATTTGGGTGAAAACTAAATCATTCGGCGAACTTTGGTAAGCAAACGAGTTTAGTACTCCTACGAGCAGGAATAGGAGTGGGAATATATTATTCCCATTTATTTTAAAAGGCTAATAATTTCTTCTTTGGTTTGTTTTAATCCAAATTTGCCACGCTCATTCTTATTCAAGGTTCCCATAGCGACATTGGAATCATGAGTAAAAAACAAACGGCCATTTCTTTCAATCAAATCAGTTAACAAAGCCTGTTTTTCATCAATAAGAAGTTCTGCAAAACGGTCGTATCCCATGGTGATAGGAACATGAACCCAAGGCTCGCCCGGTATTAAATCAGCACAAAATACGATAGGTCCATCAGGCATCGCTACTTCAGCGAGCATCATGCCAGGCGTATGACCATCGCTTAAATGAAATGAATAATCATCTCCGAGTAGTACTGATTGCGAAGAATCAACGATTACAACGTTTGGATTCTTTTTTAGCTTATCTAAGATAACCGGAATAAAAGATGCTCTATCCCTAGAGTGAGGAGCATAAGCCCTTTCCCATGCTTTTTTACCGACCAAAATCATTGCATTTGGAAATAATAATTCAGGTTCAACCCCCTCTTGCCACTCGCTTAATAGACCGCCAATATGATCAAAATGTAAGTGAGACAGAATTAAAATATCTATATCTTGATGAGCCAGCCCAATATTTGCCAAAGAATCTAACAAAACATGATTCGATTCCACGATACCAAAACGGTCTTTCATTTTTGGTTCAAAAAAAGCACCTATCCCTACTTCTAAGAGGATATTTCTTGTTTGTCCGTCTTCCATCGTTTCTTGAACTAATAAACAGCGACAAGCCAGCTCAATTCGATTGAACTCATCCACTTCAACCCACTTTTGCCACATACCTTTTGGCGCGTTACCAAACATCGCGCCACCATCTAATTTCTGGCTATTGCCATTTAACGAGGTTAGTTTCTTAATTGTTTTTTTCATTTTATTTATTTTTTATAATCTATGTTTTAGACAGTTACCATACCTAATAAACCATCTCTAATAAACCGTCTCTAAGAAACGGCTTCTGAATTCTCAATTTTTGCAATTTTGAAATTAGCTATTCCGTATGCAATTGAAACGAATGGGCTTGCAATATTAAAAAAGCAAAAAGGTAAATAAACTAAAGTGGGTACACCTAACGTTGCTGCCATATACGCGCCGCAAGTATTCCAAGGAATAAGAGGCGAAGTCATGGTTGCACTATCTTCCAAACTTCTGGAAAGGTTTTTAGCATCAAGTCCTCTTCTCGCAAATTCTGCTCGATACATTTTCCCAGGTAAAACAATCGCAATGTATTGATCTCCAGCCATTAAGTTCGTGCCAATACAAGTTGTAACCACTGCAGTTATTAAAGAGCCAGTGCCTCTCACTAATGAAAGAATTGAATTAACAATTCGCTGCAATAAACCAACTGTTTCTAAAACCGCGCCAAAAGTTAATGCCGTTAATATTAACCAGATGGTATTCATCATGCTCCACATTCCACCACGAGATAGAAGATCATCAACCCCCTCATCACCAGAATCAGATGCATAACCTCCATACATTGCACGCCAAACGGCATCTAATGTATTGTGAAAATCGGAATGAGGTTCAAAGGTAAACTCATAATCCTTACCATCTATCGCTAAATTGAGAGTTTCATCCATTTTCGGATCTTTAATAACGGTAACTATAGAATGTTGGCTGTCAGATTCTCCGCTTAACATTGCTTTCAAAACGTAGCTATTTGTATTTATTCTACCATCTAAATCGAAACCTTCTTTGTCTAACGTTACCACACCTTTAACAGAGCATTTACTAAACTGGTTTGTAACGACTACAGGTGAACATTCATATTTATAGGCTTCAATACTACGCTCAATCACTTGTGGCTGGAAAATAACCGCGAAAATGCACCCTAGCAAAGAGCCTATTAATAACGTTAGAAAAGCCGGTACCTTTTTAAATGCCAATAACAAAACCACAAACAAAGGAATTAACGCAATGAACGATATATTAAATTGCTCATCTAAAATAGCAATGGTATTACCCAAACTTGCCGGTTCATCACTATAATCTTGAGAAAAACCGATAATGGTGAATAGAACTAAAGCAAAAAGAATACTTGGTCCAGTTGTCCATGCCATATGTTTAATGTGGGTAAATAAATCGGTTCCGGCAACCGCTGGTGCTAGATTGGTGGTATCCGAAAGTGGTGACATTTTATCACCAAAATAAGCACCCGATATAATAGCGCCGGCCGTTATGCCCATCGACATATCCAAACCCGCGGCAATTCCAACCAACGCTACACCTACTGTACCAGCGGTAGTCCATGAACTTCCGATACTAATAGATACCATTGCACTAATAAGACAAGCTGCTACATAGAAAATACTAGGGTCTAGAATTTGCAAGCCAAAATAAACCATGGTCGGCACTGTACCAGAAATAATCCAACTTCCAATTAGTGAACCAACCATCATAAGAATAAGAATCGCGCCGTAAGCAGTAGAAACACCATTTTTAATGCCTGTTTCAATTTCATCCCATGTATAACCATTTTTAAAACCTATCATGCTCGCAATTGCTGCAGCAAGAATAAGCGCTATTTGATTAGCTCCATAGGAAGAATCTGATCCATAAAAATAAACAGAGGTTGATAACATGATCATCAATATGATTATCGGTATCAGTGCGTCCAATAAACTGGCTTGCTTTTTTGAGTTTTCAATTGTGCTCGATTGGTTAGTCATATTACTTCACATACGCCTTATTTTTATTATCGTTTAAATCCCAAAAACGGTCTCTCAAACGAGTCGCTCTAGAAACCATCGGCTGTTTTTGTCCTTTAATAAACACTTGATCGGCATTGGTGGTAACCTCCATTGGGTCGCCATCCCAAATGACTACATCGGCTTCCATTCCTACCTTTATTTGTCCGTAATTATTGATTCCAAAAACTTCGGCGGTATTAATCGTCATTGCCTTCAACGCTTCTTCTGCGGGCAATCCATGTGATACGGCATTACCTGCTGATTGTCGTACCAAATATCCGTTATGAGTAGATTGCCAATCTTTACCGGTAAACACCAGTTTAACACCGGCATTATGTAAAATACTGGCTGCATCTATTCGACTTGAAAGTGAAGAAAAAGAACCCGGTAAATTAAGGATTGGGTCAATAATTACTGGCACCTTGGCGCGAGCAATTTCATTGGCAACAACCCAAGCTTCAGAAGCTCCTTGCAATACAACTTTTATATTATGTTTTTTAGCCAACGCAATCATTCTTATAATTGAGTCA
Organism: Polaribacter sp.; assembly: GCA_047633355.1. Classification (GTDB taxonomy): domain Bacteria; phylum Pseudomonadota; class Gammaproteobacteria; order Enterobacterales; family Kangiellaceae. The sequence continues at coordinate 11,092 of JBLIBL010000005.1, read as the reverse complement.
CTTCGATGAACATTAATAATTAAAGGGATTTTCTTTTCCAAAACAGGTTTAAGCGCATCTAAATCGGCAATTGATAATGAAAAGTGCGACTCAAAACCGGATTCAAAGCGTCTTCGATTATGCCGTAAATAATTAGCATCCTCTAATGCTTTATCTAAAGCCATATGAGCGGCGGCTCTCGATCCACCATTAAATCCAGCACCAGCAACGCCATAAACAGCATGTTGTGCCACATTTTCAGATATCATTCCGGTCATATTAGATAACAATGTAATCGCGGAACTGCTTCCCGCAAAAATAGAGTTTCCAAAACCAGGAACAACAATCGCTCGTGTTAGACCATTAATTCGGTTTTGCGGTATTAGTGTTGATCTAAAATTAATTGCTGGTGCTATATTGAATGAAGCGCCTACGCCTTTTTGTTTGGTTGTGTGGTCTACAGTACTTGAAGCAGCGTCAATTTCGACTAATCCTAATTGAGTAACGGCGTTAATCAACCCAGGAGTAAGATGCATCCCTTTTGCCTCAATGACTTCTACACCAGAATTTGCAGGCAAGTTTTTTCCAAGCTCCATAATAAAACCATCGCTGATTAATACATCCGCACGATTTAATACGCCAACTTCACTTGCAGTATGAACTGTAGCGTTTTTTATTAAATAATCTTTTGCAATGGCTGTATGACCAAATGAAACTAGAAACAAAGATACAATAGTAAGTTTAAAGGCTACTTTAATATTCTTCATAGTCTTACACCTTCCGGGTCAATGACCCCCAAATCAAAATCACTCACCGGTTGAAACTTGCTATCATAACGGTCATAAGTTAAAACGCCATCAATAAAGACCTTTTCCGCTTTAGCGTAAACGCTCATCGGATTGTGTGACCAAATGACGATGTCGGCCATCATGTTTTCTTTTAAACTGCCGGTTTTATCCGCGACACCTATTGCTTTAGCTGCATTAGATGTAATCCAAGCAATTGCATCTTTCACTTCAATCGACAATCCATTTTTGTTCCCTGCCGCCATCGCTTTCGCGGTTTCTTGATTGAGGTGTTGAACATCAATAGAAGAGTCCGAATGAATAACAGCGCAAGCTTTAGCATTATGAATCATCGCGGCATTTTCTCTAACATGATCGTAAGCTTCATGTTTAAATCCCCACCAATCAGCCCAAACGGCCGCACAAATATTTTCCTTGGCTAAAACATCGGCTATTTTGTAGGCTTCTATCGCATGATGAAATGTAGAAATTTTGTATCCAAACTCTTTTGCGATATCAATCATGACCATCATTTCTTCTGCTCGATAACAATGATTATGAACCATTATATTTCCACGTAAAACTTCTGCCAGTGTATCTAACTGAAGATCTCGTCCAGGTTTGTCTTTTTCACTATTAGTCCCTAACAATTCTTCGTATTTATCCCATTTTGCACGATATTCTTCGGCTTTAATCCAAGCAGCTCGATAACCAGCGACATTCCCCATTCGAGTTGATGGTAGTCGACCTTTACCGCCGTAAACTCTTTTGGGGTTTTCGCCGCAGGCCATTTTTAATGAATGAGGCGCGTCAGGAAATTTCATCGCCTGCACATTTTTAGCGTTTACATTCTTTAAAGTAACACCTCTTCCTCCAATTAAATTACCTGAACCTGGCAAGACCTGAAAAGTCGTCACACCTCCAGCTAAAGCTAACGGCATTGCAGGATCTTGTGTCCACACTGAATGTTCAGCCCAAACTTCCGCAGTAACAGGCGCGGTCATTTCATTGCCATCCTGTGTGCTTTCTATACTTGGCGAGGAATAAACCCCCATGTGCGAATGAACATCTATAATACCGGGCGTCACCCATTTTCCAGAGCCATCAATTTTTTCAACACCGGCAGGAATAAAAAAATTATTTCCTACCGCCTTAATGATCCCATTTTCAACTAAAATTGAAGCATCTTGATACTCCAAACCAGTTCCCGTCAAGACGGTCGCGTGTTCTATAACAAAAGCTTCAGACGGCAAAGGTTTATAGGTTGAAGGAAAAGCTTCGGCTTGTTTTTTCTGTTCGGATTTACTCGTTTCTTCAGATTGGCAAGCAAACAGATTGATTGTCAAAAATGGTATAGTAAAAAGTCTTAAATATTTTGTAGCTACCAAAGGTAACGCTCCTTTAAATATTGATAAAATTCGGTCGCAGTCGCCACCTCTAAAAATTGTAACGAATTAAACAATAAGGTTATTTACTTTTAAAATAACCTTATTGTTTGGCGACTTTGCTCCTCTTAATTTGACCCCTCTTAGTTTTCCAAGTAAGACGCTAGCCTAAAATAATACTCAATAGTTTTATCCCTAAAAAGTTATCCAATACTGTCACTATAAATATTACACCGAGCAATACAGGACAGATATAACCGATGGCAAAGTTAACATATCTTTGTAATATACTTCCTTGTCTAGCTGCATCACCATTTGACATTTCAAGATTGAAATTCTCTTTTTTCCAAATATAAGCCGTAAAAACTGCGATCATAAAGCCACCTAAAGGTAAAAATGTGTCACTCGCAATCAAACCAATAAAACTCATGAAATCAAGCGTGCCCGGTCCAGGTAAAGTGATAAAAGAAGTTAAGGAATCAACGGCTCCATTTGATAACATTGAAGGTACACCAACCAAGAAAATAAACACGGCAACGATCCAAGTTGCTTTCTTACGAGTCATTTTTTTTTCATCAATCATATAAGCGGTTGGCACTTCCAATAGTGAAACTGTTGAAGTGAAAGCAGCAAAAGATAATAAAAGGAAAAACAACGCACCAATAAGAACACCAAAAGTTGCTCCTAAAGATTCGAACACGCCTGGTAAGGTTACAAAGATTAAACCAGCGCCACCATCTGTTTCAATTCCCTGAGAAAATACAAAAGGAAAAATCATAAATCCAGCAAGGGTGGCAACACCAACGTCCATCAACGTAATAGAAGCCGCGGCACTAACAATATTGTCGTTTTTAGATACATAACTACCGTAAGTGATCAATGCTCCCATGCCTAAGGATAAACTGAAAAAAGCCTGACCTAGTGCAGAATAAACCACTTGCCCGGTAATTTGAGAAAAGTCAGGCACTAAATAGAAACGAATGCCGTCCATCGCGTTAGGCAAAGTCATAGCATAGACAATCAAAGCCATTATCATCACAAATAACGTCGGCATTAATATTTTAGCCGCTTTCTCTATTCCGCCAGATACCCCTTTAGATACCACGTAAGCGGTACCAATCATAAAAATAATGGCATAACTACCTACGGTTACCCAATCTTTGGTGAAATCACTAAACTGGTTACCTATATTAAAATTACCCATGACCATTTCAACGAAATAACCAAACGCCCAAGCCGCGACCACATTGTAAAAGGAAAGGATCAATACACCACTTGCAAGGCCTAAATAACCAACAATTGCCCAGTTTTTGTAACCCAATGCAGTAAATGCGCCTACGGCATTTCTTTGAGTTTTACGACCAATCGCAATTTCAGCCACCAGCACAGGAAAACAAAGGATAAAACAAAAGGCTAAATACATAACCACAAAAGCGGCACCACCGCCTTTACCGACCTCAAAAGGGAATTTCCAAATATTACCAAGACCTACAGCTGAACCTGCCGCGGCTAAGATAAAACCCATGCGAGAGCTAAAACCATCTCTATCAACTGACATTTTACTTCACCTTTATTTTTATAATTTATATTTTTGGGGGAAACGAATCCTTCAATGAAGAAGGTTTATTCTGAGCATAAAGTAAACAGCTCCACTATCTAGCACCCTTAAAAGAACAATAAAACCACAAACTTACAGGTATATCAATAACAACTATAATTTAACAAGACTATTTATCCTGTTTTGAGTTGTACTTTATTGAAATTATTGTCTATCTTTTAAACAGTCGCTGATTTTTGTGCCTTTTTGTATCTTTTCTGTTCTTCGGAGTTTAAATTAATGTTACTAGAGCAAATACCCACATTTTTGAAATCAATGCAGTCTTTATTTGAAACTGACGAAGCCATTGAAATCACACCGTCTCAATATGAATTGATGCGCGAAGCCATACTTGAAGGGACTAAAAATGATAAAGAACATAAGGACCAAGCTAGACTTTACGGTATTTTAGGACGGATCGGTCGACGCATGAAAAAGGAAGGTGCGCTACACTTTTGGTCGACAGAATATGAATACATTGCAAACAGTATGTTAACCACATTAAAAGAACATGATGTTTGTCGACTAGATGACACCCTTGCAGACATTAATGAAATATTTCTAAGAACTCGTCCAGCGAATATAGATACTCATTCCGTAACCAATAACCGAATTTCAGATAAACAGCATATCGTAAGCATATTCAGTTAATTTATAAATCGGTTAACAATCAAAAGTTTCCCCTGATACAATAAGACGTATTAATATTAAACACTATCATGTGGATATCCTATGTCTTTTAAAAAAACTCTTGCCGTTGTTAGCGGTGGTGCCTCAGGCCTAGGATTAGGAGTTGTTGAGCGAATAGTTGCGCAAGGTGGTAAAGCTGCCATTTTGGACATTAACCAAGAACAAGGCCAAACAATTGCATCTCAGTTTCCTCAACAAATCATCTTTTGTAAAACGGACATCAGCCGAGAAGAAGATGTTGATAATGCAGTCGATCTCGCGGTTAAAACGTTTGGTGCAATTAATCTAGCTGTAGGTTGTGCGGGTATTCTTGGAGCCGGTAAAATAATTAGCAAAAAAGGTCCTATGCCAGCTGGTTATTTTCAAAAGGTAATGGACATTAATTTAATGGGTACTTTTTTGTTAACTCGAGCCGCTGCAAAACATATGCAACTAAACGAACTACCAGATAAAGACGACAAAACAGTCAACCAAGAAAGAGGTGTGATTGTTCATACAGCCTCTATTGCAGCTTATGAAGGTCAATTTGGCCAAGTTGCTTATTCTGCTACAAAATCGGCAATCGTTGGCATGATGTTACCACTTGCAAGAGAGTTTGCTAGTTCCGCGATTCGATGTATGGCTATTGCTCCTGGAATGTTTGAAACGCCAATGCTCGCGAGCGTACCAGATGATATTCGTGAAAAATTGTACAAAGGGATACCATTTCCATCTCGATTTGGCACAAGTGATGAATTTGCGAAAATGGTCGAACACATTTTTGATAATCAAATGCTTAATGGCTCCGTAGTTAGACTTGATGGCGCGGCAAGACTTCAATAAAGATAAGTCCAAAAAAAGTAAGTAAACGCTAGGACAACATAAAACATGCATTATAGTAAGAGTAAAAGAATACTACTGAAAGTTGGCTCTGCATTGATATCGCCATCTGGAGTTGGATGCAGTGCTCAATATACTCTTCCAATCGCGCGCTTTATTCATAAATGCCGACAAGATGGTAAACAGGTTATATTAGTTTCATCTGGCAGCGTTGCTGCTGGCAGACAACATATTAAATTAACCGATAGAAAACCGTCTATGGCGCAAAAACAGGCAATGGCGGCTGTCGGTCAAAATGCGATGATGAGTAACTGGATCAGATTTTTTGATGAACCTTGCGCTCAAATATTAATGACCCATGCCGATTTAGAAAATCGTGAGTCATATCTCAATATTCGCAATACCTTAAATGAGCTTTTAGACAATAATATTTTACCTATAGTTAACGAAAATGACTCTGTCGCAACTGAAGAATTAAAAGTCGGAGATAATGACCGATTAGCGGCTATGGTCGCCATCTTATGTGGCGCCGATTTATTTATGATTGCATCCGACGTTAATGGACTTTATTCAAGCGATCCAAACTTAAATCCAGACGCCAAACATATGCCAATAGTCAAAAAAATAACAGCTGAAGTAATTGCTAAAGCTGGTGGTACAACTAACCATTTAGCAACCGGTGGAATGAAAACAAAAATTGACGCAGCTATTAAGGCGACTAGTTTAGGAATTGAAACTTTATTATTTAAAGGTAGCGATCCGAGTAATTTTGAAAATTTTGTCCAAGGACAATCCATTGGCACATGCTTTCAATCCGATGCGGAAAAAATATCCGCAAGAAAACATTGGGTAAAATATACCCTTAATACTAAAGGTAAAGTTCATATTGATTTAGGCGCAGTTAATGCTATAAATAAGTCTGGTGCATCCTTACTAAGTATTGGTGTTTGCTCCGTTGACGGACGTTTTGGTAAAGGCGAAGCCATTGATTTAATTTGTCAATCAACGGGTAATTTAATTGCGAGAGGAATTACTCAATATAGCCACGATGCTATCAAACAAATAAAAGGTAAACCCAGTGAGCAGTTTGAATCAATTCTAGGTTATTTTGACAGTGATGTTATTATAGAAAGAGATGATTTAGTGTTAATGATAAACCATTAATTATTCAGCTATCAAAAATAATTAGATAAAACAAACGAAGAAATAAATAGAAAGTATACTACTAGGTAAACATAATGTTTTCGATAAAAAAATTAGCCATAAAAGCGAATAAAGCGGCACATCAAGTGGCGAATCTATCAGACACTGAGAAAAAGAAAGCACTCAATGACATGGCGGATGGACTGCGTGAAAACAGTGATGATATTATTAATGAAAATAAAAAAGATTTGGACAATGCAAAAGACAATGGTTTAAACGATGCAATGATTGACCGTCTAATGCTTAATAATGAACGCATCGCAGACATCGCACTAGCTATAGAACAGATTGCCACACAAAAAGATCCCGTTGGCACAATTAAATCGACTAAAATTTTAGAAAATGGTTTAGTTATAAATAAAATGAGCATTCCATTAGGCGTCATTGCGATGATCTATGAATCGCGTCCAAATGTAACCGCAGATGCGGCTGCACTTTGTTTTAAGGCAGGTAACTCCATATTACTTAAAGGTGGCAAAGAAGCGTTATTTTCAAATATTGCGATAGGTAAAGTACTACACAAAGCTCTAGAAAAAAATAATATTGATGCGGGTGCGATTGGCATTGTATCTGATCCTGATCGTAAACATATGGCAGAACTTTTAACCTTGACTGATCTAGTCGATTTAATTATTCCCAGAGGCGGCGAAGGATTAATTCATTACGTTAGTGAAAATAGTCGCATTCCTGTGATTCAACATTTTAAAGGCGTTTGCCATCTTTACATTGATAAAGAAGCCGATATAGACAAAGCGATTAGTATTTTGCTGAACGGTAAAGTTCAGCGACCTGGTGTTTGTAACGCATTAGAAACATTACTCGTCCATAAAAATATATTTATGCAATATTCAAATAAAATTGCTGAAGCCCTACAAAAAAATAATGTGACAGTCCATGCTTGTAAAAATTCGATAAGTCATTTTAAAGATGCATTACCCGCAACCGATGAAGATTTTGATAAAGAATACTTATGTTTAGAAATAGCCGTAAAGCAAGTCGATAGTTTTGACGACGCTATTTCGCATATTCAAAAGTTTAGCTCTAACCATACCGAAGTGATCATTACTGAAAATAAAAAGAACGCAGATCAGTTTGTCAAAACGATTACATCCTCCGTTGTAATGGTCAATGCGTCATCTCGTTTTTCTGATGGTGGACAGTTAGGTCTAGGCGCAGAAATTGGAATATCCACCAGTAAATTACATGCCTACGGTCCAATGGGTGCAGAATCATTAACCACCGAAAAATTTGTTGTTTTAGGCGATGGTCAAATTAGATCTTAAAATAATATAAACGAGGTCTATAGTGTTCAATCATTGTTCACCCTTTTTATAAATAACTGAAGCTCTCCCTTATTGAGCGAGCAGGAAATCCATAGGCACTATAGAAGTAGTTTTTTACATGTGCCAGATTAATTATTGTTTTGCAACAGTGATATGTGAGAACATTGAAGAAATCCTTAACAAATGCATTCACAATATGAAATATGCCCTGATAATTATTTCCCTCCTGTTTACAACATCTCTTTTGGCGTCATCTAATGAAGAACGTTTTTTTGAAAATCTAAAACACTATTGTGGCAAAACGCTACACGGAAAAAGCACTTTCCCAACCGATCCCAGTGACTCATTTCATGGGAAATTGTTGGTGATGAAAGTCAGCAAGTGTACCGATAAGGAAATTCATATCCCCTTCATAGTTGGTGAAGATAAATCGCGCACTTGGATTCTCTCTCTAGTAAAACAAGAACTATTGTTCAAACACGATCACAGGCACGAAGACGGAACTCCTCATGAATTAACAATGTACGGTGGTTATTCAAACGGAAAAGGCTCGGCGGTGAGTCAGAGCTTCCCCGCCGACGCGGAAACAAAAATCATGGTACCTAAAGGGGTAACTAATGTGTGGACATTAACAATTGACACCGAAAATAATCGATTTATTTACAATCTAGAAAGACACGCTAAACCAAGGTTTAGTGCTGTATTAGAGCTTTTTCAAGACAAGTGATTAATTTGTAGATAGCATTTCTACAAAAATGAAATCAAACCAAATTTGGCCTAGCTCTCATTAGTCACTGGCAAACGCGTGCCATTAAATTTAGTGATAGCTTCCCCACTATCTTGCCATTGTTGAATCTCCTGTTCCGTCGCTTTGGGTGAAAACCAACCGGTATAAGCATAAAAAATACCAATAACAGGAGAGAGCCAGCAGGCAAATGCCAGAGGAATATAAAGCAAATTATCTAAATTGCCTTCCGCAATCCCCAAGCCTAAAGCAGCTATTACGAATGCTCCGCCAGCATTCCACGGGATTAACGGAGACATCATAGTTCCGCCCTCTTCAATTGCTCGCGACAAATTAAGTGTTGAATAGCCCATACCTCGATAGACAGGAGAGTACATTCGGCCGGGCAACGCAATAGACAGGTAGGGATCTCCAGCCACTAAATTTGTCGTAAAAGCGGTACCTATTGCGGCCGTTTGAGTACCAGCAAAAGTATGTACTTTACTCTTAATTGAATTAATGATTGATTGCAAACAACCCGTTATTTCCAATGCTCCACCAAATCCTAGCGCAATTAAAATTAATGATATAGTCCACATCATCGACTGGATTCCACCACGATTAAGTAGACTATCTATTTCTTTAATACCGGTTTCAATCGAATAACCATTATTAGCAAACAAAAAGATTGATTCCAAACTTTGTCCTTGAGCAATCATAGCTGTAATGCCACCTACAACGACTCCCGCAAACAACGATGGAATTGGCGGGAATTGCTTTATTGCTAAACCCATAACGATTAACGCCGGTAAGAGAACCCAAATAGAAATACTAAAGTTATTCTCTAGTGCGTTTGTTATGTTGTTTATTTTTTCGAAGGATATATTTTGTGTGTCTATTACAAAAAATCCAACCACTAAATAAATAACCAACGCAATTAACATAGCAGGAATAGTGGTCGGCATCATGTTCTTTATGTGATCAAATACATTAGTACCAGTGACCGCGGGTGCTAGATTAGTTGTATCTGAAAGTGGGGAGATCTTATCACCAAAAAATGCGCCCGAGACAACTGCTCCAGCGGTCCAGTACATTGGTATATCAAAGCCCCCACCGATTCCCATCAATGCTAAACCAACCGTTCCAACCGTTCCCCAAGACGTCCCTAGAGAAATCGAAACTATTGAACAGATAAGCATTGCTGCTGCTAAAAACATTTCGGGCGATAACACTTTCAAACCATAGTAAATAATACTTGGTACGGTACCACTAGCGATCCATACACCAATGATCATTCCCACAGTTAACAATACCGCAACAGAAGGCAAACCTACATGAATCACGTGGAAAACGCCTTTTTCAAGATCTGTCCAGCGTAAGCCTAACTTAATACCGACTAAACTAGTAATAGCCAAACCAATTGCCAGCGGAATATGAGGCTCAAACACACCAAAATAGAAAATTTGCATGCCTAAAACGAGTAACGTTAATATAACCGGTGTCAAAGCTAATGATAAACTGGGCTGTGGATAATTTGCAGTCTTTACGGAGTGAGCCATATTGTTATTCTCTTACTATTAGTCTAGTTGTATTAAAGACATTGTTAACTTACCAAACTCAGACTAAGAATGGTAACAATTTTTGTCCTATGCTAAATTTTGGGTACAGATCACCCTATCCCATTCAATAAAAGCTCTGTTAAGTAGGATTCTATAATTTTTAGCGCTCATTAAATGACAACCAAGACGAAATAAAACTCGTCCATATCCCACTGAATACGCGCTCATTTGCTTTAAACAAATGAGTTCTTATTAATTCTCCATTATTAATCAATTATTCGTTTAAGATTTAATGGTTTATGTAAACTTCGTAGATTTTGTTTTTAATCGGGGTTTTTCTTATGTTTTGTTTAGAAGGTTAAAACAACGACCATCAAGCCCTTGCTGGATGATGATCATCGGTTTCAATCTTGAGCTTTAGACCTAGCCCATGAATAAGTTTAGTGAAACTTGATAACTTAGGATTACCTTTCTCTGAAAGCATTTTATACATGCTTTCTCGGCCTAATTCAGAACGCGCTGCTAAGCCCGCAATGCCATCTTCTTGGGCTTCTGCAATGTTGCGAAGTGCCATTAATATCACCGCAGCATCGCCATCGTTGAAAATAAAACCAGCCACCCCGATTATAGCCATTATCTCACATCTATATCAGCGTTTGCCGTAACCTTTTAAATCTTTCACGGGTTTAACTGAACGCTTTCATTATGTAAACTCTATTTATCAAAATGATTTTCAAGGACTGAAAATGGCTATTCCCCGTAAATATCTTGTTGATGATTCAACACCAGGCTTTTATCACTGTATTTCTCGTTGTGTTAGACGCGCTTATCTGTTTGGTGACGATCCAATCACTAGTCATAATTGTGACCATCGGAAAGCTTGGCTAGAGAAGCGAATGTTAGAGTTAGCATCTATTTTTTCAGTTGAACTTTATGCCTACGCAATTATGAGCAATCATTATCATTTAGTGCTTTATATTGACCCATTAGCGCCTTTGAAGTGGACTGATAGCGAAATAGCCGAAAAATGGTTGCTCACATACCCCGGTCGTTTAGACACGCCCGGTT
>JBLIBL010000004.1:0-80204 GCA_047633355.1 Polaribacter sp. | reverse complement strand
CCAACTTCTTCAGAAATAACCGTTGCGCCAGTTAATATTGCGATGTCTTCAAGCATTGCTTTACGACGATCACCAAATCCAGGCGCTTTAACTGCTGCAACTTTTACTATACCGCGAATATTGTTAACCACTAAAGTTGCTAATGCTTCTCCATCAACATCTTCAGCAACAATTAGAAGTGGCTTACCAGCTTTAGCAACATTCTCTAATACTGGTAATAATTCACGGATATTAGAGATCTTTTTATCAACGATTAGAATCAATGGTGAATCAGATTCAATTGACATGCTGTCTTGATTATTAATGAAATAAGGCGATAAATAACCACGGTCAAACTGCATACCTTCAACAACATCTAGTTCATTTTCTAAACCAGAACCTTCTTCAACGGTTATAACGCCTTCTTTACCGACTTTACCCATTGCAGTTGCGATGATATCGCCGACATCTTTATCAGAGTTTGCTGAAATTGTTCCAACTTGAGCAATTGCTTTATCGTCTTCACATGGAACAGAAACGCCTTTTAGCTCTGCTACTATTGCTTTAACAGCATGGTCAATTCCGCGTTTGAGATCCATTGGGTTCATGCCTGCAGCAACAGATTTTAAACCTTCATTTAATATCGATTGAGCTAAAACAGTCGCAGTTGTAGTCCCGTCACCTGCTACGTCAGAAGTTTGCGAAGCAACTTCTTTAACCATTTGAGCGCCCATGTTTTCAAATTTATTTTCTAATTCTATTTCTTTAGCTACTGATACACCATCTTTAGTGACAGTCGGTGCGCCGAATGAACGATCTAAAACAACATTACGCCCTTTAGGACCTAAAGTTACTTTTACTGCGTTAGCTAAAATATTTACGCCATTCACCATTTGTGAACGCGCGTCATCTCCAAATCTTACGTCTTTTGCTGACATACTAAATTCCTCTTAAATTTTTGTTTATTTGTTTAATTGATTAGCTTAATAAGTAAATTAATCAATAATTCCAACGACGTCGTCTTCACGCATAATCAATAACTCTTCGCCATCAACCTTAACTTCGTTACCAGCATATTTACCAAAAAGTACTTTATCGCCAACTTTTACTTCAAGAGCGCGAACATCACCATTATCTAATTGCTTGCCATTACCTGCGGCAATAACTTCACCACGACTTGGCTTTTCTTTAGCGTTGTCTGGAATGATAATCCCACCAGCGCTAGTTGTTTCATCTTCTATACGTCTTACTAAAACACGGTCATGCAAAGGACGAATACTCATCGATTTTATCTCCTAATTGGTTTTCTTAAAAAAGTTTTACCTGATTCTATTAATAGGTCAGTTATTTGAGTTAATTAAAATTCTCTGGTTATATGGGGGTGATTTTTTAGCACTCAACCCCTTTGAGTGCTAAAAGTATGCTTAAACTATAAAAGCGAGGGTTACACTAATAAAAAGACTGACCATACAACTTGAAATCTCATATAAATCACTTGACCCTAAAGTACGCTTTAGGGTTTATAATACTATTCTCTCAAATATCAGAACCTTTGAATTCGAACGTTTAATCCTATGGAATCATTATTAAAAATTGGTGAAGTTTCGAAGCGTGCGAATATAACGGTAGAAACACTTCGTTATTATCAAAGCGAAAATTTATTAGTACCTAAAAGAAAAACAGAATCAGGTTATCGCTTATATTCGGAACAAGAACTTCAAAAACTCAGTTTTATATTACATTCAAAAAAAATCGGATTTTCTTTATCTGAAATTAAGCAATTACTATCGCTTAGAACCGATAAGGATCAACATACGTGCGAAGAAGTGAAAAATTATACAGGTAATAAAATAAATGAAATTGAGTCTAAAATATGCGATCTACAGAAAATGAGACAAGCATTGAGCAGTTTACACAATGCTTGTTGTGGCGGAAAAGAAAGCGCTAAACAATGCACTATTTTGAATAGTTTGGACGATCCAGAACTATTTACGATTTAAATTATTCGATTTCACAACCAATGAACAAACAAATCAAGGTTTACGATCATGACTGATTACCTCTATAACTTTATTGAACTTTTTACTGAGTCTGCTCCATGGCTGTTGTTAGGTCTTTTAATTGCAGGATTTATGAAATGGCTCGTTCCAATGGAGCTATTACAACACCATATGGGCGATGATCGCCTAAGTTCCATTTTAAAGGCCACATTTATCGGCGCACCTCTTCCGCTGTGTTCTTGTGGTGTTATACCGGCAGCTATAGGGTTAAGACGTTCAGGCGCATCAAAATCGACAACAATTTCATTCTTAGTCGCCACTCCAGAAACCGGCGTTGATTCAATTTCTGTTTCTTACGCTCTTTTAGGACCATTTTTTGCGATTGTAAGACCAATATCAGCCATTTTAACAGCCATCTATGCTGGATTAATGGTTAAGGTTTTTGCTTTAAATGAAAACAACGCTGACAAAATCCAGGAAAATACTAAAACTGGGACGACTAAACCTTGTTTTAGCTCTAAAGCGAAAGAAGCCGAAGTGGTCAAATCTTGTTGTGAACAACCAGAAAAAACAAGCTGTTGCGCAAGCGAATCAATAATTACAATAAAACCTACAATCTTCCAGTTATTTAAACAATCTCTCGAATTCTCAAGTGGGAAATTATTATCGGATATCACCAAATGGCTATTGATCGGATTATTATTAGCAGCGGCTATTAAAACATGGGTTTCTACTGATTTTTTAACACAATGGGGTGATGGCTTAATGGCAATGGTAGTTATGGCAGTTATCGGTATCCCAATGTATATATGCGCTACTGCTTCAACACCTTTAGCTGCTGGATTTTTGGCTGCTGGTTTATCACCGGGCGCTATCTTAGTTTTCATGTTAGCGGGACCCGCGACTAACATTGCAACAATGGGTATGATTAAACAAGAAATGGGCACATCAGTATTAGTGGCTTATTTATTTAGTCTATTTACGGCGAGCATTGGTTTTGGTTACTTAACTAATTGGCTGATCGACCTTTATCACATCACAATCCCTAACGTTGCTGGAAATGAGCATGTGATGAATACATCAATGATTTATATTATTTCTGCGGTATTACTTTTGCTTTTAATGGTAAGAAATCTTATTAAAAAGAATTAACCTACCTAAGCTTTCGCTAAATATTCTGTAACATTAACTGGTTTGTCCATTTCATGCATCAATATGTTTTAAAATCATTCCTGAACTAAATAACGACTTTGTTGCCTAATAACATCTATTTGTAGACATTGTCTTAGAAATGGATATGTTAGCATTGACCCTTTATATTTTTTAGAAAAATGTTTAAATTGTAACAGTTTAACATTTTTTAGGAATATAAACGAAAAAGACTGAATTTAGGTTAAACTGGATGAAGTTAGCTTAAAACTAATTTAAATTGAACATTAAATACGGCAAAACTTTGAAAATACTATTAATCAATGGACCCAACCTCAATATGTTAGGCACAAGAGAGCCTGAGATATATGGCTCCTTGACGCTTGCGCAGATAGAAACAAAGTTATCAGTGATTGCACATCAAAACTCGGTGGAACTGGTTTGTTTTCAATCCAATGCTGAACATGAAATTATTGATCAAGTGCAAGCGAGTACAAATCAAGCAATAGATTTCATACTAATTAACCCGGCCGCATTTACTCATACTAGCGTGGCAATAAGGGATGCCTTTGCCAGTGTTAAAATACCCTTTATAGAAATACACCTATCAAACCCTCATGCACGCGAACATTTCAGAAAACATTCTTATTTTTCTGATTTAGCCGTTGGCGTTATTGCTGGTTTTGGAGTCGATAGTTATGTAATGGCTTTAAATGTAGCCATCAAGCGGTTACAAAATTAATAAACGATTTATTAAAACTTATTTATTTAAAACAGACCCATTAAATATTTAAATTATAACAATTAGAACTTAAAGGTAAAACATTATGGATATTCGAAAAGTTAAGAAATTAATCGAATTATTGGAAGAATCAGGCGTCGCTGAAATTGAAATAAAAGAAGGCGAAGAATCTGTCCGTATCACTCGTGCAGTTGCTCCGATGGGCGCACCTATGCAATATGCGGCACCATTAATGCCTCAAGCAATGCCTGCAAACGCTTTAGCACCTATGGCTGAAGTTGCTTCCGTACCTGAAATAACAGGACATCAGGTTAAGTCTCCGATGGTAGGGACTATGTATCTTGCACCATCACCAGGCGCTAGTAATTTTGTTGATATTGGTAGTAAGGTAAACGTTGGTGATACGCTTTGTATTATTGAAGCAATGAAAATGATGAACCAAATTGATGCAGATAAATCTGGCGTGATTAAAGCAATATTGATTGACGATGGACAGCCTGTCGAGTTTGATGAGCCATTATTTTTAATTGAATAAGTCGATGATTGAATTAATTAATATTAATTCAATCATACGCAAGTTCATAGACTACTTTGAGCAAAGTTAAACACTCAATAGTCTTAACCGAATCTAGCTGCTGATATTTTTCCTAAAATTAGTTCCATAATTTTGAAAAAGCATCACAGACAAATTGGAAAGTAAAATGCTTGATAAAGTGGTAATTGCAAATCGTGGAGAAATTGCTCTACGTATACTAAGGGCCTGTAGAGAGCTTGGTATTAAAACGGTTGCGGTTCATTCAACCGCTGATGAAAGTTTAATGCACGTTCGTTTAGCCGATGAGTCGGTTTGTATCGGGCCTCCGTCAGCACTTGAAAGTTATTTGAATATTCCAGCCATAATAGCGGCGGCAGAAGTCACAGATGCGGTTGCGATTCACCCAGGTTACGGGTTTTTAGCCGAAAGCGCTGACTTTGCAGAGCAAGTTGAGCGAAGTGGCTTTGAATTTATTGGGCCTACAGCTGCTTGTATACGCTTGATGGGTGATAAGGTCTCAGCGATTCAAACTATGAAAAAAGCTGGAGTACCATGCGTACCAGGATCGGATGGAGCGTTAGGTGACGATGAAAAAACAAACCTTGCAATTGGTAAACGCATTGCCTATCCAGTCATTATTAAAGCCTCTGGTGGTGGTGGTGGTCGCGGTATGCGAGTTGTTAGAAAAGAATCTGAATTAATCAATTCAATTGCATTAACAAAGGCTGAAGCTAAAGCAGCATTTAATAATGATGTCGTTTATATGGAGAAATTCCTAGAGACTCCACGCCACGTAGAAATTCAAATTTTAGCTGACAAACATGGAAGTGCTATTTATTTAGGTGAAAGAGACTGCTCTATGCAGCGTCGTCATCAAAAAGTCGTTGAGGAAGCACCGGCTCCGGGCATGACCGAAGAAAAACGCCGTTTTATTGGCGAGCGCTGTGTTCAAGCCTGTATAGAAATGGGCTATCGAGGCGCTGGAACTTTCGAATTTTTATATGAGAAAGGCGAGTTTTACTTCATAGAAATGAATACTCGAGTCCAAGTAGAACATCCTGTTTCTGAGTTAGTTTCTGGCGTCGACATCATTAAAGAACAGTTAAGAATTGCAGAAGGTCAGCCTCTATCTTTTAAGCAAGAAGATATTCAGCTTAGAGGTCATTCAATCGAATGCCGAATCAATGCAGAAGATCCAGTGACCTTTATTCCTTCGCCAGGTACCATTGAACGCTATCACGCGCCTGGAGGACCTGGCGTAAGATGGGATTCTCATATCTACTCAGGTTATAAAGTTCCACCCTATTATGACTCAATGATAGGTAAATTGATCACCTATGGTGAAACACGTGAAGTCGCTATGGCACGTATGCAGATGGCGCTTGATGAGGTAGTTATAGATGGTATTAAGACTAACATTGAATTGCAAAGACGTATCATGGCAGATGAGAACTTCCAAAAAGGTGGAACCAACATCCATTATCTTGAGCATAAATTAGAATTAGAAGCTCAAAAGTAACCTTGCCAGTCCATCCTTGGACATAAAAAAAGCCCGCTAGTCGCGGGCAATAGGGGTAACTAACTCGAACGTGCCAAAAATTAACTGAATGTTAAATCAATAAACTCTTTATTATAAATACAACAAAGAGTTTACCTACAAACTGGAAAGTTAATCATATTGAAAACAGAACAAAAAATATGTGATTTAGTTATCAAAAAGCTACATTTAATTCCAAAATATTAATTTTCAGGTTTTCTTAAATGTTCAAAATTAACTGGCTTTGGGTGCTCTGGTAATTTAATTTTTAGTTTAGAAGCGACTAAAACATTCGTATTTATTTTGTTGCTTGGAGAATTAATATTGTTAACCGCTCCAACTTTACGTCTAACTGTATGCAATAAATTAAAATTCAGCTTTTCACTTTTAATGACTAATTTGTCAGAGTTATCCAACACTGCAAAACTAGCCGAATGAGTACCATACGTAACATTAGAAACTGTCACACTCATCCCTGAAATTGTAGCATCTACTATCGAACCATCGATATAAAAAATAATCTGATGAGATTCGATTAGCTTGGGTAAAATATTAAGAGTAAACAAAGCAACACTAACGTTGTTACGTATAACTCCATTTTTTTCTGGTTGCGAAAATGAAACCAAAGAATAGCTCGTAGCTTGTTGGTTATTATCGGTATTTGAACTATCATTTGAAGAATGAAAAACCACTTTAGGCGGTTTCATATTAATTGACTGCCCTTCGCTCATCGGAATTTCTTTAGAGTCACTTGAAGGTTGGTCAGAATAAGTCACCTTGCCATTTTCATCGACAGTTTTATACAACACTTTTTTCTTTTCAGCATCCGTGGCATTGATAAAAAGTGAAAAGAATAGCACTAAGGTAATTTGTAACGATTTGATTTTCATACTATTTAGCTATTTTCCAAGGATTCTATTGTTAAATTAGCAGATACATTTAATAATACCTAATAAAATGTCTCAAAGTGGCTATATTTTATGCTTTTCAGGTTAAGTAGTTCTGTACACTCAGTAGCACCTACTTATCGATAGACTTGTCCTTCCGATCCCATTTAAAACATCGCTATCAAATCAGGTATTGTGGCCAAGCCTGTCACGCTAATCCCTTTATAAGACACTTCCATTTCGCTGATTTTTTCAATTCAGTTTAAAATTCTTATTTGAAGTAAATATTTTTGACTAATCACCCTTCAGTTTTTTAGGTAACAACCTTAATAAAATCAATATTAGGAAAACGCATGGCGCCATAATAATCACCCAATTTGGAATAAAAGTAGATAACCAAATATGTTGGAGAAGAATAAATCCAATTATATATACCAATTTGTGTAAATGTCGCCAAAGCTTTATTCTAAATAGTTTAAGAACTCTTGGGTAAGATGTGGTTAACAATATCAATAACATTATTAGGGCTAATAATCCTGCACGATAAAAAGGTATATGAATTAGCGCTCCCCAATTCCCTTCAAGTTGTAAATACAACACCAATCCGGCATGGATTAAAGCGAAGCAAGCTGCTGAAATTCCAAGTGCACGACGAAAAGCTAGCATGAATACTGGTATCGTTTTGTATTTAAAAAGCAGAAGTAATCGGTTAAGCGGCGTTACAGAAAATGACAATGCAAAGGAGATTAATGCAGCGTAACCAAATCCTCGTACCAACCAAGAGTTGCGCGCTACCTCCCATTTTTCTAATGAACTAATCGACAAGATAGTTACTAAAGCTAGAACAAAGATAGGAAAACAAAGTCTAAAAGCTGTCCTTAAAGCAAAAACTCTATTCATATTATAATGCCTTCAAGAAAAATATTAGATCTGCACGTTCTTGCTTTGAAAGTATTTCAGTATTGCCATGTCTATTATATTTATTATGCGGATCAAATATAGACTCAATCGTATTTGCCCTACCATCCTGAAGATAAGGAGGACTAGTTGATAACGCAAGTAGAGAGGGCGTATCAAATAACTCTTCACTGTTGCGCCTCTTGGCATAGTCTGGAAATAAACGAGATGGTAGATGTTGTCCGAGGTTTGTAAATGCAGGGAAACTATGACACAAATTACACTCTGCTAATTTATAGGCTTTTAGACCAGCTTGCTCCTTTTTAATATTTCGGCCTTCGATCGCTTGAGGGTTAAGTTGTAACGGAAGAGATTCGACCCACAACTGTAAATTCCGCCCTCGGTTAGCAGAATGTCGAATATATCCTTTATATCTAGAGCGAGCAACAATCATTAAATCTGCAATTGAGTCAAAAGACGCATCGCGCAAATAAGGAGCCGTTTTCGCGATACCTTTTAAACTTAGAGTGGTATAAAGAATTATTTCACCTTTATAACTCCGAGAAGTAATGTTGTGGGCGCTTCGATCACTTTCTCCATTGTCCGTATGACAGCTTTGGCATGAGAGCCCTGCTCTTGTTGTCTCATAAAAACTTCTTTCTCCCTTTCGTATTTTTAGAGCTGTTGGGTTTATTTTTTCAAGTGCGTGGTCATCCAATGCTAAATGAGTAATTGCCACTATGCCATTTTCTCGGTCAAAAACACCAACAGCGCCTTGGGAGGGCGATGTAACGGCAAACCTCCCTTCACCAAGGTCCGCAATTCCATGTGGAGCCCACAACCGCCCTATCGAATTGCGATTAAGTATTACACTCGGTAATTTATTATCTTGGAATTTCCACACTTCATCGGTTCCTGCAAAGGTGACTAGTACTTCATTATCTAAAGTTTGGGTAATACCCATTGGTGACCCGCCTGACCGTAATTCGACCGGGTCATTTTGTTGTTGAGTTCGTCTTGTAGTTAGCATTTGTTCGACTACTTCCCAGTCATCAATAGCTACATTAAGTAACTGATCCTGTACGAAGTGATTGCCCATTGGAGACTTTCCAGACGGTTCGTATCCCGTAGTGGCAACATAAACATTAGATGCTCCTGATTGGTTCGATAGAGTAATAATCGGTCGCCCAAATAGTAACGGTTTAACCTTAATTACAAATCTACTATTTACTTTGTCCAACCTGAAAAGTCCTCGATCGGTGCGACCGGAGAAAACTAGCGTTTCACCTTTTGGTCCATAGACTATCCATTCAGGAGAGTCGCTAACCTCAATCTGTTGTTTTATTTTTTCTTGATTTACATCAATCACAACAACTAGCGAACGTGATCCCTTGACGGTTACAGCTAACTCTGAAAGCGTAGGATGTTTTGCTAAATGGTGTTGCCCTACTCCGACTCGAATTTTTCCAACAATTTGATTTTTACGATGATCAAAGAGCCATAGATTGGGTTCAAAACGATGAGAAATAGCTACTACAGAATTATTTACTATTGCGATGTCTGAAGGGCCATCTCCAACTCGAAAAACCTTAACACCTCCGTTTCTATCAATAATTATTAACTCATCTGTTTCTTCGCTTACTGTAAAAGCAAGTCCATTTTCGGGATTGGAAACGAGCCCTCGGGGGTGCGACAATGGTGCAAAATGTTTAAGTTGCCTTTCAACAATCACACCTCCCATTGACAATGAAACATTTGCACTGCTAGAACCATTATGGCGAGGATTATAGTCAAGCCTAAACAATCCCTCCCCCAGATATTGAGTCGGTAATTTATCCCCGCCTTTGAACTGCCATTTAATTTCGCTCTGATTTGGTGCGTAAATATGAAAAGTTTGTGGCCTACCGGCGACAACTATCGCTGGAGCTATTGATGGAAGATTTTCTAATCTAAGTCGATCTGGGCTGCGAGTTTGAATTGTTTTCAAGCTTTCAAACTTTATAAATCTACTGCCGTGTTCGTAAAACCCAAAAAAAACCATTCCCAAAATAATCAAAATTACAGCAACTCGTTCTTTTAAATCCAAAACTATTTTACTTAATTTATTTCTTAGAAAATAATTCACCCATGTCCAGGCGAATAGGTACCAGATCACTAGCGCCCATAAAGATACAGCTTTGTTTGTAATCATAGCGCCAATATTCCAAAACAAAATCGTGATGCCAAATATTACTAGATGGATATTGATGGTTTCGGTTTTTGCTTTTATATGCATATATTATTGCCTGATAGAGATTAGCTGAACACCAATAATGGTTAGGTTATTGATAGGTTCTTTCTTATAAAAATCACAAAACGCTATTCGTTAGATATTTCAGTAACAGCTTATTTTACGTAAGTATATTTTTCTGATCTTGGCCAATAAACGATATTTAATTATTCAAAAAACTAACTATAATGACCTGAATAATTTTTTTAACAGTTTCACTTAATAAACAGCTGTATTTATATGGCTCTTGACCATTATTAAACTTTGGACGATATTATCATTTAAAAAAGCAAAAGTCCTTTAGGAGGTTTCATATTAATTGACTGCCCATCGCTCACCGGGATTTCTTTAATTTACAATAATTTATTTTTCATTTTGATCTGTATCATTGATGAAGCTCTAGTCTTAAATTAGCAGATACTTTTAATCATGCCTAGTATTATGTCTCAAAAAGGCAAAGAATTTTATGCTACATATTAACTCTAGTTTCGCGAGTTAAAACACACGAACGCAAAATAGCTACTTATACAAATAGCTATTTTCCTTCGTTTCGTTTAATATTCAATCACCCCATGATATTTAAAATTTCTCTCAATGCTACTATCTATTGATATTCGTAACTTTGCTATTATCCAATCTTTGCAATTAGATTGGCACTCAGGTATGACCGTAATCACCGGAGAAACAGGCGCGGGTAAATCAATTGTCATTGATGCGCTCGGCTTAACACTAGGTGAAAAAGCTGATCAAAGTGTGGTTACAAATGGTGCAAAACAGACCGAAATAAGTGCACTCTATGAAGTTGATCATCATAGTGAAGCTTTCCAATGGCTAAAAGATAATGACTTATTGGACGAAGAAATATTAGATAGCATTTCAAATGCGTCACCGCAGGCGGAGCCTAAAACCGAGTGTATATTAAGGCGTGTCATCATAAGAGAGGGTCGATCTAAATGTTACATCAACGGTCGAAATACAACCCAATCTCAGCTTAAACAACTAGGTAGTTTGCTAGTCGATATTCATGGACAACATGCACATCAATCACTTTTAAAAAATAGAGAGCAACTTAATTTACTAGATCGGTACGCAGGTCATTATGAGCTTCTAAAAAATGTGAACGATGCTTATCAACAATTACATAATATAGATAAGCGCAAGAGAACGTTACAGACAGATAAACGAGAGAGGGATGCTAAGCGAGAATTATTGAGTTACCAAGTCGATGAGTTAACTACAGCCAACCCTGAACAGTCGGTACTAGACAACTTGGAATCGGAGCATAAACGAGCGGCAACTTCGCACGATAGGCTTGCTTTAGCAAAAAATGCTTTAGACGATTTAATGGAGAATGAAAATGCGTCAAGTTTTGCTAGTTTAAATTCATCTATTAGTCACCTTAACGAACTAGTCACCCTTGATAGCGGTATTAAAGGTGTATTAGAAACATTAACGGATGCCGAGTCACTAATACAAGAAGCTCATTTTGAATTAGCCAATTATAGAGATCAGCTAGAGTGCGATCCTGAGCATTTAGATCTACTCGACAAACAACTCGCAAGGTTTCATGATTTAGCCAGAAAGCATCACGTAAATTTACCTGAACTTCCGAGTTATTTTGCTCGACTACAAAGCGAACTAGAACAACTTCATGCTGACGATGATGAGCTTCAACAAGTAGAAAAAGAACAAGAACATCGATTAAAAGAATATTTGAAACACTCCAAACTACTGACTATTAGTCGTAAAAGAATAGCCAAAAAACTCTCTCAACTAGTTACCGAAAAAATCCAACCTTTAGCAATGGAGGGGGGAGTATTTTCAGCTGAATTAATTCACAAAGAAACTAGCTATTCCGCTTTAGGGATGGAAGAAATTGAGTTTTTAGTCTCGGCTAATCCAGGACAACCGTTACAAGCGCTAACCAAAGTAGCTTCAGGTGGTGAGTTATCACGCATTAGTCTCGCCATTGCCGTTATTACATCTGAACAACAACTGGTTCCATGCATCATATTTGATGAAGTCGATGTTGGCATCGGTGGTGCTACCGCAGAAACGGTCGGGATATTATTGCGACAATTAGCAAAAGGCCGTCAGGTAATGTGTGTTACTCATCAACCCCAGGTCGCATCTTGTGGTCACCACCATTTAATCGCCAGTAAGACAAAGCTAAAACAATCAACCACAACTCAAGTTTTCCAATTGGACAAAAACCAAAGAGTTGATGAAATAGCGAGAATGCTAGGCGGGAAGGTCATTTCCGATAAAACATTATCTCACGCCAAAGAAATGCTAAATATTCAATAGAGGGCTTTTGTGACATTAATGATTGTTAATTGAAAGCTAATTGTATTATTATAATTTAACTTAATAGCTTGTCCTTTCTGTTACTAATAAGACCTATTGCAATTGAATTCATCTTCAGGGAATACAAGTCATCTTGCAATATTAATGGCTCTTCCTTTATCAGTGAGCTCGTGTTTCAGAAAGCTCAATATTCACAAGCTTCTATGCATTGCCTTTCAGAGCAAACCCTTTAAGTTGGTCATAGTAAGAATTAGCAGTGTCAAGCAAATCTAAAAGATGGTCGGGGACTTTTGGTTTTTTTTGTGAAGGTGTAGAAAAACCATTACTTTGCCACACAGATTTGTACCAATGGGGTGCCCAAATTCCATCAAATGATCGAGGTCCGGTAGGCCAACTTAGCATGTTCTCTTGAAAATCAATGTTAATTGCTTTACATAGCGCACTCAGCATCTTTTTGGGATCATTTAATATATCCCAGCTATCAATTACCGTTGGTGCTTTTCCTATTTTTTGGCAAACCCTGTCAAATATTTCACATTGTTCTACAACGCCAATATCGCTCAACCCAGGATCTTGGTCCTTGGCGTGATAGCTAGCAATCACTTTTGCAGGCTCTCTTATTAAAAACACGTTACAAACTTGGCCAATCCAACTTCGATCTATGGACGGAATCATATGTTTTGTCATGTGTTTTTGATAAAAAATAGAATGTTCTTGTTGCCCGTTAAATTCACTATTTATGCATCGTTCAATTACTTTTTTGGGATCAACTACACCATCGTTTATAATTTCCTTATACATCGCATGTCTAATACCTGTTGTAGATAAATAGGCAGCATAAAATGGCTCGTCAACCACATGGCAGTCTGTGCGCGACGCAAAGCTATACATCATAGCCGTTGAAAGATTTCTTGGTCCAGACCACATGGCAATATTTTTAATCATATGGTGCATGCTATTTATAGACCTTATTAAAGGTATCTTTGTCGATTAGTTGTTTATAAAGTGCTCTAATTTTCGTAGTCATTGGACCTACGCTATGGTCTTTTTCACCATTACCAATATGACGGCCATCTATCGCTAAAATAGGTGTTTGCGCGCCAAAAGTTCCAGTTAAAAATGCCTCATCAGCGGAATAAGTTTCAACCAAAGAATAATTTTTTTCATAAACAGGTATTTCATTTTCTTTGC
This sequence comes from Polaribacter sp., assembly GCA_047633355.1. GTDB lineage: Bacteria > Pseudomonadota > Gammaproteobacteria > Enterobacterales > Kangiellaceae. Next base: position 66,711 of record JBLIBL010000004.1, on the reverse strand, counting down.
ATAAGTCGATTACTTTTTGGCGAGTGATGCCATTCATACAATAGTCACCTGTAGACGTCCAAACTTCGCCTTTGCGTACGATGAAAAAATTACAAGCATTGGTCGTATTTACAAAACCATCTTTATCTAACATTAACGCTTCATCAGCACCGGCTTTTTCTGCGGCGATGCAAGCTAAAATACAGTTTAATTTTGAATGCGAGTTAAGTTTGGGATCTTGAGTCATTGGTAAACCGCGCATATGGGGCACGGTGGCTAAACGAATCCCACGAGATAAACTCGGTTTAGAATGTTCCATGAGAATCACAATGGTGGGACCGGACTTCGATAATGATGGGTGTTGAAAAGGTTTACTTTTAACGCCCCTGGTAACCATTAAACGCATATGAACATCGGTTTGCATATTATTGGCGTGGCGTGTTTTTTCTATCTCTTCAACCACTTGTTGTTTAGTTAAGCCTATATTGAGGTCAATGGCGGTAGCCCCTTCAAACAGTCTGTCTATATGTTCAGCTAAAAATGCCCATTGACCATTGTATAATCGCATGCCTTCCCAAATACCATCGCCCAGCATAAAACCACTATCAAAAACAGAAACAACCGCTTTGTCACGAGGGTACATCACACCATTCACTGAGATTAATACTCTTGCGTTACGCTCATCGTCTTCCGCTTGATGGGTTGAAACTTCATCGTTCATAAGAGCTCCTAATTTATACTAATCGACTTATTGTAATCGACTATGCTAACTCTTTAAAAATAATAGCTGCCCGCTTCCATTCAACTTCAAAACGCACAATTTCAACATTTGCGGCACCATCTACCCAAACCTTACCATCAGTTTCGATGGAGTCTAAGTCATTGCCTCTTACACAAATAGTCCCGTTTGATTCTACATCAGTATACTGCCTTTGACAGCTAAAGAAGTCAATTCACAACCTCCATACCATAATTTTTGGATTATCCCTTTTACATGTACCTCTCTCTTTAGTTTTTGCTTTATTGGTAACGCTGCTAATTCTGTAGCTGTGTCTTGCGAGGCTTCAGTCATATCTTCTAATCGTTTTGAGCAACAGTAATCATCCATAACTGTTGCTGCCTTTTGCCGTTAACTAGCTCAGATAAAACCTTTCCAGCGACATTACACTAGCCGTTGCAGTTACTCCATTTTGAAGAATTTAGCATTTCTTACACCATTATCACCATGAGAAAAATCGTATGCACGCATTTTGTCATCGTCTGCAATGTTTTTAATTTGTTTAGCAAGTTGCGCTGCCATTGTCACCTTTTCATTGAAACTTTGCATTGCGTTAACTAAATTTTGTTTAATTTGTCGTTTAAAATTACCACCTATCCAACGGCTTACTTTGTCTGTGTCAGCAGATGAGACACCTGGCTGTTTTAATAGGGCCAGGTATTTTGTAGTTCTGTAGTTTGTAATGCTTGCAACTGAAGCGCCCAACTTTCAACATCACTAGGACTGGGAGAGTCCCCTAACTTAGGTCGATTTTGTTCATTATATTTAGTTAAAATCGCATTAGGCGTGATAATCGTAGCACTTGCTTGATATTGACCTTGGGTTGTTTTAGCTACAATTTTTGATTTGCGATGCTTCTTGTATTGTATTGAGTCTTGTTTGGTTGCCACTGATTCGCGATAGTTACCATTGCCCTATGTAAGCCACATCACTTTTTACACGCTTTTAGCATAATCAGGGTGTGCTTTAGATCTGGCTTTTTTAACCTAACAGCAACTTTATTTAACTGCTCACCTACTTTATTATACTGGCTAACATCATCAGACTGAATATTTGATAGTTTAGTTTCAATCTGTGCCAATGATCGCTTTGCCATATTCAGCTGAGCATCCATTTGTTGAGCTACCGAGCATGCTGATTGTGCTGCTATTACAATCATTAATACAAGGAATAATACACGACGCATAAACTTGTCTCCTTACATATAAAAAATTAATTCATACTTTATTATCAATAAAAGCCATGAGAATACTAATAGTGCAATTTTTATTTCATTTGAAAATAATGCTCTACGTATGAGCGGGTCTGCTTTGGTGATAAAGAACCGTAAGACTTGTTCTGAAGTATAAAATTAAACACATCGAGCAATGCAGACATTAAAACTCGCGTAAATTGATGGTTTTAAGTGAGAGTAACTCTATATTTTTGAGCTTTAATTGGCATTAAAAAGCAAGCTTCTAAGCCACCTTCTGGCAAGTTATCCAGAGTGATTATCCCACCATGCATTTCTGCAATTCTTTGTACAATCGCCAGACCTAAACCAGAACCTTTACCACCCCTTGCTTTGTCGCCTCTTGCAAAAGGCTGAAACAAGCGGGTTTTATCTAAGTCTTCTATACCCTTTCCGTTATCTTTTATCTTGACCAATAAGTTACCTTCAATGATTTCACTTGAAACTATGACTGGAGGCTTTCCATATCGAAAGGCGTTTTCTATCAAATTACTAATTAGCCGCTTTATCGCAAGTGGCTTAAAGCTAACCACTGGCATATCAGTTAATTCTGTCGATAAATCGTGATGCTGCTTTTGCGAGGAATCAACTATTTGCTGAATTAATTCGTTGATATATCCAAACTCAAACTGTTCTTCACTCCCGTATCTAACATAACTAATAAACTGGTCAATAATATCGTCCATATCTACAGTATCGTCAATCAGGCCTTGTTTAAGCTCTTGGTCCTGGTCAGATAAAAACTCTAAGGATAATCGAATACGAGTAATGGGAGTGCGAAGGTCATGTGATATGCCTGCGAGTAGCAGTGTTCGCTCTTCCTCTAATTGGTGGACATCAGCGGCCATTTGGTTGAACGCGGCAGTCACCGCGACTAATTCTTGTGGGCCGGTCTCCTTCAACTTGCCTGGATAATCACCACGCCCAATTTCTCTTGCTGCAAAAGATAAACGTTTTAACGGTCGATGCAATTGACTCACTAACATCCATGCACCAATTAAACTTAAAAATAATAGAACACCAAAAAAAATGATGAGGGAAATGGGTGCACTCCCATCATATTCGCCAATTGGCATTCTCACCCAATAGTCTGGATGAGAATGTTCGTTAACCCAAACATAAATTCGATCAGAAACTTCAACTTTTACTTTTGTATCCGTTCCTAAAAATTGTTTTGCAGCTTTAGTAAATGCCGAGTCATCCCTAGCCGATATTAATCCGGCAGGAATATCCCCGCTGGCTAACCAAAATAGTTCAAGTTCCGTCGTCTTTATAAAACCTTCCGAGAAATCTACAGGTATATCTGATTCCACGCCCATATATTGGATCTTAATTTGATTTGCTACCAAATACATGATGGTTTTATTTTTTCGGTCAACAACAAAATGCTGAATAGACATAAAAGAAACTAGTTGGCTGATCGTTAATAAAATAGCTATCATTAGAGTATTTCTGCCAAAAAAACTTTTAGGCAGTAAACTAAAACCAATCATAAAAGGCTTTCAAGTTCTTTAATTAATACTGACTTATCTTTGGATTGTAAAACACCTGACTTTATAAGACCAAAACGCCGACCTTGCTGGTCAACAATAAAGATACGACCAGAATGGTCCACACTATAATATTCGCCTTCCGCTTTATTAAGATTATAGAGTCCGCCTAGCTGATGAACGACACTGTCAATTTGATTTTTCTGCCCGCTGATGCCAATAAAATCATCGTGAAAATTATCTAAATAAGACTTCATCCTTTGCGGTGTATCTCTTTCTGGATCAACAGAAAAAAATACAAATTGAAATTGTTTTTTTAAATTCTCATTCAAACCTTGGTACAAATGCGTTAAATCATTTAACGTGTTGGGACACACATCTGGACAATTTGTAAAACCTATAAAAATCAAACTCCAACGTTCATTAAAATTTGATTTAACAAATGGTTCTTTATTAAAATCCCATAACTCAAACTCTCGCAAGTCCTTCTTTTTGGGATAAATCAATAGTGTATCAAATTGATCAATAATCTTATTGTTATTGGATTCATTTTCTTTTTTATCCGCACCATTTGGCCGTGTGACATCTTCTCCAGCAAGATAATGCTTAAAATAAAATCCAAACAAAACAGCAAATACAATCAAAATGTAGGGAATAAACCTGTTCATTTATACATACCTTAATTAAGCAGAAACTGATGCTAATGCACACTCTACAAGGGTTGGGTTAACAGATTATGCAGGAGTACATAACTAACTGAAGAGTATTAGACCTAGAAATATCAAAGAAATCAAGCACAATAAATAGCAAATTAATTAGCTCAGAAAGCATTTTTTATTTTAACTTTTCGGGTATTGATAAAACTGATGATTTTAGTCAAAATGTTTTCGTATAGACACGTAATCTCTATATATTCGTTCTTCATCAAAGTAGCTTTCCGAATCGTTTCCTTTACTTGGTTTAAGAACAGCTTGTAAATGACCTAATGGGTTTATCAGGTATAGCATGAATCCATGACTTACCCGATAACTTCCATAGATTGCGATTTTATTATCATCTACTACCGGTGTAAGTATCGAAATCATCCCCAAACCTTTCTCCAATTCTAACGCTGAAACTTTCATATCTTCTTTGTATGTAAGTCCAATGAAAGCGTCATCAAAAAAGGGTATGTACTTCTTAAGGTGTTCCACCGTATCACGCTGGTGATCGATAGAATAAAATAGAATACCTAAGTCCTTGTATTTTTGTTCCGATTTTAACCTATTAGTCAGCCTTACTAATGCGCTAAGTGTTGTAGGACAAATATCTGGACAATTAGTGTATCCGTAAGTCAATAAATGCCACTTACCTAGTAGGTTTTTATTGTTAAATCGTCGATTATGGTGATCGAGAACAAGAAATTCGTTTAAAGGTTTTGAATTGGGAATAATCACGCCGTTTATCAACGGTAAAGTGTGATCCACTTGTTGAATAAATTTAAAAACGAAAAATGAGGCTAACGTAACTAAGGCCAAAATGGCGAAATATAATTTTGATTGTGTCAATTAAGGTTCCTGTAGCAAGTTTACATAAAAACATCCACCTTCTTATAAGGTGTTTTTGTTTACGCCTTTTAAAAGGTGGCATATGCGTCTGTCGATTAGTTTACACATATTGATATTTACAAGCATAAGTCGTCGGTTGGTTAGAGCTTGTGAATGCCCATAAACAGAAACACACAGACTTAACAAAAATATTTAAAACAGGTTAGATGCATCGTTTATCGTAAGTTCCCAGATACAATCTGTTGAGTTTCGTTCGGCTACCTAGCTTAAAAAAGAGTCTTCAACTCAAACGCAGTGTTATCAGTTTTTTTAGACAAGGGTATAACCATTTTACAAGCCACTGCGTAAGGCGGTGGATATGCAAGACAGATTATGAGTAATCATTAAAGCTAACAACAAAACTAAAAAAAAATCAGTCTAATTTATAACTAAATGAATTTGAAAAAAATTATACGGCTCAAAAATATGTAGTTAGCCTCTGATGCCATTAAGACTATCAAAGCAATGATTGCCAGAGGAGGTATCAATATGGTATATATTAATGACAAGCGTTCCCAGGCTAAGTGCATAAATATAGCAATAATAAGACCCGCTTTCAAAAACATAAATATTAAAATCAGCCCCCAACGTAAATAGCCTTGTACTTCGTAAAAATCAACCATGTAAGAAAAGGTACTTAAGACAAAAAGCAGCAACCAAATTTTAAGATAGACACTGATTGGATGTAATTTAACAGTAATCTCAGACATGATATTACCTCACCAAAGATAGAAAAATGCAAAAATAAACACCCACACTAAATCGACAAAATGCCAATAGAGTCCAGTAATTTCAACGATATGGTAACCACGATTCTCGTAATAACCATTTCGAACCCGTTTCGCAATAATAATTAGATAAATCACTCCGGCAGTCACGTGCAACCCATGAAAGCCTGTAATCATGAAAAAACTTGCGCCAAATTGTTCAGCGCCCATAGGATTACCCCACGGGCGAACCCCTTCCATTATGAGTTTTGTCCACTCAAAAGCTTGCATACCTACGAACGACGCCCCGAGTATTGCGGTGATTAACATTAAATTGAAAACTTTCTTACGATCGCCTCGGTAAGCATAATTCACTGCCAATGCCATGGTTCCACTGCTAGTAATTAGGATGAAGGTCATAATTGCAATCAATAACAACGGCACATGTTGTCCAGCAATCATCAATGAAAATACTTCGCTAGTGGGTGGCCACTCAGCGGTGGTGGTCATCCTGACGCTCATATAGGCAGTTAGGAAAATACTAAAAATAAACGTATCACTTAACAAAAAAATCCACATCATTAACTTGCCCCAAGGGACATCGAATGTCTGCTTATCTGCCGACCAGTCGTCGACTAAGCTTTTCATTCCGGTAGATGCTTCAGAAACATTGCTACTCATAATTTACTCCCTAAAACCGCACAATACAGCAATCGTATTGTAGGTCTCTGACGAACTGGTTAGTAAGGCAAAAAGTAATAGCCAGATCAAAAATAAGAAATGCCAATAGGTTTTACAAAGGCTGAGACCCTTGCTTAAGTTCTCAAATGAACGACTAGAAGAAAACGGGATAATCACTTTGGCAAATGCAAATAAGCCTCCTAATAAATGTAGACCATGCACACAGGTAAATAGATAGAAATAACTATTCGCCGGATTTGTATTAATAAAATATCCAAGCGCGTGGAGTTGTTTCCAAACCGAAATTTGACCGATTAAAAAGAGCGCAGTAAATAACGAAGCGGCTACTAAACCAATAATCACGCCGTTCATATTTTTTTGTTCGCTCAATTTCATGCTCCAATGCATCACGACACTAGCCAAAAACAACGCTCCTGTGTTTAACCAAAGCTGAGAGGCATCGGTAAAAGGCTGCCAAGGTTCACCGGCTAACGCCTGAAAATCTGGATATTGAGTGCGAGCTAAAAAAGTCACTGTAAACAAGAAGAAGATAATACCCACTACTGCGAGAAAAAACTTGAGGGCGGTCTTTTCAGGAATTCTTTTCGCCAAAGACTCTGCATTCTCAAGGCTTGCGCCCTCGGTTAGTGGCTGCCAAGGTTTTTCTGTCAAGGTTTTAAAAAAACTCATGAAGCATCACCTCTCGAGTGATGTTCAAGGGTTGCATTAGGATCATCCATTTCAACGTCTTCATCTGCCATATTTTGCGGTATAAAATCCTGTTTGACGTTTGGTACACTAAAGTCATAGGCCCAACGATGAACCACTGGAAGCTCCTTACCCCAATTGCCATGTTTAGGTGGATTATCAGGTGTTTGCCATTCTAGCGTGGTTCCACCCCAGGGATTAGACTCGGCCTTTTTACCTTTTCTTAAACTATAAATCACATTATAAATAAAGATCAATTGGGCTAACCCAACAATTAATGCGGCAACGGTAATACTGGCGTTAAGAGTTTGTGCCGATGCCGGAATAAAATCTGTTTCCCCCATCGCAAAGTATCGTCTCGGCACACCCAGAAATCCTAGATAATGCATCGGCAGATAAACTGCATAGGTGCCCAAAAAGGTAAACCAGAAATGTGCTTTACTCATCCCCTTATGTAAATGCTTACCGCTGACTTTAGGGAACCAATGATAGATAGCTGCAAATAATACCAGTACCGGCGAGACTCCCATCACCATATGAAAATGGGCCACCACAAAATAAGTATCCGATAGAGGCAGGTCGACCACCACATTTCCCAAAAATAATCCAGTTAAGCCGCCGTGGGTAAAAGTGAAAATAAAGCCGATGGCAAATAGCATGGGAGTTGTCAAATGAATATTACCTTTCCAAAGTGTTAGCACCCAGTTATAAACTTTAATCGCAGTGGGAACGGCTATAATCAAGGTGGTTGTTGCAAAAAAGAACCCAAAATAGGGGTTCATCCCACTAACATACATATGATGGGCCCACACCACAAAACTAAGCCCACCGATTGCCACTATCGCCCAAACCATTTGGCGATAGCCGAAGATATTTTTTCTGGCATGGGTCGCAATAACATCAGATACCATTCCAAACGCCGGTAAGGCGACGATATAAACTTCCGGATGGCCGAAGAACCAGAACAGATGTTGAAACAAAATCGGGCTACCACCGGAATAGCTCATTTGTTCACCTAAGGATATAATCGCTGGCATAAAAAAGCTGGTTCCGATCAATTTATCTAATAGCATCATGATTGCGCTGACTAATAACGCCGGAAAAGCCAGCAAGCCTAATATAGTGGCAACAAAAATTCCCCAAATAGATAGCGGCATGCGCATCAAAGTCATGCCTCTGGCTCTCGCTTGAAGTACCGTGGTCACATAATTTAGACCACCCATTGTGAAAGCAACAATAAAAATAGCCAGCGATACAAGCATCAAAATTATGCCCCAGCCGGAACCCGGCGTACCTTTTAATATGGCTTGCGGCGGGTAGAGCGTCCACCCTGCACCGGTCGGCCCTCCAGTTACAAAGAAGCTTGCCAACAATACAATGACCGCCAACAAGTAAACCCAGAAACTAAGCATATTTAAAAAAGGAAACACCATATCTCTTGCGCCAATCATCAGCGGAATTAGATAATTTCCGAACCCACCTAAAAATAATGCGGTCAATAGATAGATAACCATGATCATACCGTGCATGGTCACAAACTGGATATAGTTGCTAGGATCTATGAAAGAAAAGGTATCTGGAAAGCCAAGTTGTAATCGCATTAACCCGGACAGAACCAAGGCAACTAAACCAACAAAAATAGCAACTACACTATACTGAATAGCAATCACTTTATGATCCTGACTCCAAATATATTTCCATATAAATTTAGTCGGATGAGGCGATTCTTCTTCTACTTGATCCGCAATTGCAACGTAAGACATCAAAAACCCCTTTTTATTAAATAGATACTCTTGCTACGTATTTCTTTATATTGTTATTGGTTACTTATTAGTAAGATTGAAACTGTCTTTGCTTTTTAACAAAAACGACAACCGAAACGCATTATTAACTATTCACAAAGTATTTATGTACGCGACCAAGTCATTCATAGCTACATCATCTTGTAAAACCCTCGACATCAATAACATTTGAACACCAAACCGATCTTGCTTGTGACGGCCTCTTATTCCCAGCTTAAAATTCTCTAATTGACGTTTGATATACCAATCATGTTGGCCGGCTAAACGAGGCGCATGTAGCCCTTGATTACCCTGCCCTTTGTCGCCATGACAAGTACTACATGTAACATAATAAGAAAAACCTTTTTCTGCATCGCCCTCGATGGTATCAGGCACCGGTGACGCTTGTAGGGTTTGGATATAGGCCGACACATCATTAACCGCTGTAGGTCCTACCAAAGTTGAAGCCATTGGCGCCATTTGTTGCCCAAAGGTATCCTTTTCATGTTTGCCACGAATTCCGCGTTGATAATAATTGAGTTGCCGGGAGGTATACCACGGCTCCATCCCCGCTAATTTAGGTGAATTCATCGCTATATTTCCTTCTCCCGACTGGCCATGACAAGAAGCACAAATTACAAAAGCTACTTTGCCTTTATCAGGATTTCCTTGGGTAAAATTTTGAGTTTGTTTGAATGTAGGCTGTTTTTTGAGCCATGTTTGAAAGTCATTCTGACTGTCCACCACCACCCGACCTCGCATTGTAAAATGCGCCAGACCACATAGTTCTTCACAAAGAATATCAAAGCTTCCTTTGCGAGTTGGTGTAAACCAGATATAAGTCATAGTACCTGGCACCAGATCCATTTTAACGCGGAACTGAGCAACCGAAAAATTGTGCAATACATCCTTCGATCGCATGACTAATTTAACCGGTATTTCTAGCGGGATATGAACTTCATTGCTTGCGATTAAGATATCGTCTTGGCCCTCGGGATCTTTCGGATTAATCCCAAAAGGATTGGAAGGGGATACAAAAGTTGTTTCAACTTTACCTAATTTTCCATCTTTTCCCGGATAACGAAAGGTCCACTGCCATTGCTGACCGACAACTTCAAGAACGTGAGCGTCCTCTGGCACGGTGATAATTTCATCATAAACAACTAGCCCCGGCGCAAGCATTGCGACCACGCCAATAATTGTTGCGACAGTGAGAATGACTTCCAATTTTTTATTTTCAGGCTCGTATTCAGCTTTAGCGTTTTCCTTTTTCTTGTAACGTATAATCACATAGGCCAGAAAACCATTAACTGCTACAAAAACGAAACCGGTTACCCAAAAAGTAAGACTAATCGTATCGTCTATAGTGTCCCAGTTGGACGCTATGGGAGTTAAATACCAAGGGCTAAAGAGATGGAATAGAACGGAACCGATCACTAAGAAGATCAACGCAACTGCAATTTTCATAAATATGGCATCCCTTTATTATTATTTGAGAATTATTTATTTTAATTATCGATTCAAATTAGCAAAAAGCTAATTTGAATTTGCTGGACAACATTGAAACCTTACAATATCGAAAGTTTCAATATCTCAGACTGATTCAAGAACTTGAATCAATCTGAGATAAACTACCACTTAGAAGTGGATAGTAAGAAATCAATTCGTTTTAGAAACGAATATCTCTAAATTTAAACGATTTTTAATTTTGAAAATGGATTAATGATATGTCTATCGGTTGCTACAAGTTTTGATTCAGGATGTTTTTCTTTCATCATATCAATAATAGCGGCTTCTTCTTCTTTGGCAGAATAAACCAAGATAAGAAATTTTCCGGCTTCAATATCGTCGTGAAAAGGCTTTATTTTTTTGTTTTCACTATCGATACCATATAATCCACCTTCCCATACCCCGAAAAGCGTAAAAAATAAAATCATCAAGAAATAAATAGTGTTGCTTAGAGGAAAACCAAAAGGTTCATAAACAACAGTTAATCCTACAACAACCAGACTTATTAAAAATCCAATCATTCCACCGACGGTTGTCCCGCGATATAAATCTAAGGTTTCTAAATAATTACTGGAGTGAATATGTTTTTGAACGAGACCAGATTCGTCTTTACTTATGACGTGCAGATACCAATCTAATAGACCCACATCGTGCAGGTCATCGGAAACCTTTTGGCTTACATCCAATGTAGGCGAAAGATAATAGAGACATTTCATGCGATTCTCCTAAATAGTTAAAGCGTCTGGTTAACCTTTGGATACAACTAGATTCCATACCTAAATTTAGTGGAGCGATTTATTTATAACACATTGGTCAAAAAATAGACATTGTTTTTTGATCGTTTGAGATTTGAAGCATGGTTCAAACAGTGATTTACAGAATAATATGGAAAGGATTAAACAGCCTGAAAGCCTAGTTAAACAAGAGGCTTCAGGTAAGGACTCCATTTATATCTCTATTATAAATGAAGTTTAATATCAATTTAGAGTAACAGTTTAAAAACCTATTATAAATTAGAAACGATAATAGTGGTCGACTAGCAAAGCAATGAAGATAAGAAATAAATAGTTAATTGAATATCTGAATGTATCCATCGCTACCTTTCTCTCTTGTGACAGTTTTAGCTTTACAGCGTAGCCCAAAAAAACTAGGCCTAGAACACTAGCGGATACGCCATAGATAAGACCTGACATTCGAGTTATATAAGGCAGTAAACTGGCAAATATCAATAATACCGTATACAAAATAATTGCTGTTTTTGTGAATTCAATTCCATGGGTCACTGGTAACATAGGAATATTTGCTTTTGCATATTCATCTCTTCTAAATATTGCTAGCGCCCAAAAATGTGGAGGCGTCCACACGAATACAATCAAAACCAGCAAAAGGGCATGAGGGTGAATTTCTCCCGTACCTCCTGTTACCGACGTCCAACCTAGAAGTGGTGGGATAGCACCACTCAAACCGCCTATAACGATATTTTGAGGTGTCGCTCGTTTTAGATACATAGTATAAACAAAAGCATATCCAACTAGACCGAAGACGGTAAGGAAAGCGGTTAGTGGATTAATATAAAAATAGAGAGTTAACAAAGAGCTAATTGATAAAATTGCAGAAAAAATGATTGCCTGTTTATCACTGATTTTACCGGTTGCTATAGGCCTCTTTTGAGTTCTAGCCATTATCGCATCAATTTTTTGGTCAACAACATGATTCACAACTGCAGCTCCACCCGAAGCAAAACCAATTCCGACAGTTGCTACAATAAGAATGTCTAATGGAACCATTCCAGGAGTGGACATAAACATCCCGACAATAGCCGTTACTAAGAGTAAAACGACTACCTTTGGTTTAGTCAGTTCTAAATAATCTTTCCAACTAACCGTTGTATTTATCTCACTCATAGTTATCACCTTCTTCCGTTTTATTATGTGATGATTGTTTTTGCAGCGCTCGAAATTGAGAAGATTGTGATAAACTCGTTAACAATAAACCCATAGTTAATAATAACAATGCCCCGACACCATTATGCGCAACGGCATTATAAAGAGGTAGTTTATAAGTAATATTGAAAATTCCCAAAAATATTTGAATTACTAATAACAGCATAATCAAAATACCAAACTTATTTAACGTGGCATGGTTTGTTTGCTTAATCAACTTGAAACATAAGAAAGACAATACCAGAGTAGTAATTATTGCCCCAACTCTATGACTAGTATGTATTGCTATTCTACCTGCTGCATCCAAAATACCAAATTCATAATTTTCTGCGCCATGGCCCCAAAACGTAAAACCAGAAATGTAATCACTGTTGCTAAACCAATCTCCTTGACAAATAGGTAATTCGAAACAAATAGTGGCCGCATAATTTGCCGAAGTCCAACCACCTAACATAATTTGTAACGTTAGAATGATTAAAGAAAAAATAATTAATTTTTTAAATTGATTTATTTCATTTGTTGAGTAACTTGAAACAAAACTAGTTGTATAACGCCAACTTAACGAGGCTAATAAAACTAACGTCGTGAAGCCACCCATCAAGTGAGCCATAACAATTCCTGGGTGTAGTTTCATTGTTACTGTCCACATACCTAGCGCTGCTTGAAATATTACTAGAACAAGCAAGCCAAAAGAGTGCCGTCGAGTTACAAAGTTTTCGGCTTTTAAGCTCAACAGGGCAAGCGCTAGGACAAATAGTCCAAGTGTCGCCGCAAAATAACGGTGCACCATTTCAGGCCAAGCTTTTTCAAATTCGTAAGGGCGTTCTGGAAAAGCACTATTGGCTATTTCTATATCCTGGTTTTGTGTCGGAATATGCGAAAAACCATAACAACCAGGCCAATCGGGACAACCTAAACCAGCGTGTGATAAGCGGGTGAATGCCCCCAATAACACAACCACTAATGCAAAAGCGGTTGCCGTGATTGCTAATTTTTTAGTCATACTTAAATTCATTTTTTTCTCTAATTTCTTTTCCATTTATTTTCGACACTTTATCCTACTAATTTTATACTAACCTAATCTCGAATATTTATACAAATGTAAGATATCCGTTCTTAATTTTTTACTTAATATAGGTGCATTTGTCTTGTCATTAATAAATGGATACCGCATAAATATATTACCAAGTGGATCAACCAGATAAATAAAGTTTGGTTCGAGATCATGAGTCGGTCTCTTTTGTGACTCTCTAAGAGCTTTTATACCTGATGAAGTAAATTCGCTAGTCGCATGGGGGAATTCATTGTTATATCCCTTAAAGCCGTCGGGTAAAATGGCAAGCTCTCTAATTCGAAATGCTTTTTTACCCAAACCAACAAAAGTTTGGTTAACGGTATAAAGGTTCAATTCTGCGCATCTCTCATTGCAAGTTTCGGGGTCAATTGGAACAATCCACCAGTATAGGGTTTCAAACTCCTTGCCCGTAATCTTGTTTCCGTCTTTGCGAACAATATCATAATCTTCTATGTCGGTGACTAAATCGGAGGCAATTAATTCACCATTAGCATCACCAGAGCCTGAAAACCAATTACCAAAATAAGCAACATAAGCTAATGCGACTGGCGTAATAAACATAATAAAAAGTAGAACTAAAGTATGCCTGTTTTTTTTCAAATTAGTTTGCTTTGGTGCATTTTTGTCTTCATTAAAATTCAAAAGAATTGCCTCTATTTAATATTTTTCTTTGCGATTACTGATTGTTATCTCTACGTTTAACTGATGCAATAATACTGATAATTAGCAACGTAAAAGCTAAAGCAAACCATTGAAAAGCATAACCCAAGTGTTTTTCTGGCAACATACTTATCCATTGCCAATCTATAACAAAGCCACTACCTTGATTTTTTTCCAACCTAACTAAAAAGGGCTCAATGTTTTCACCTAACTTTTCTTTTAACTTTGCTAAAACGTTTATGTCCATTACTGGTATTCGGTAGACTTGGTCATATTGTTCAATCTCCGCTTCAGAAGACAAAATATCTTGATTAATTGGATAAATACGTCCTATGATTAGCCAGTCGAATGGAGGGTTGGTAACTTGAGGTAAGTTTTTTCTATTCGCTTTAGCACTAATCCAACCTCTATTGATTAATACTTTTCTACCTGTTGATTTTTCAGTAACTAAATTTAAAACATGATAACCAAGCTTACCATTTTGAATTTTATTCTCAATTAGGTAGGTATTATCATCACTTAAAAAAGCTTCAAATTTTACAGGCATAAAATGCGTTAAATCATCTTGAGAGATCTTAGAAAAATCAGTAATCAATTGATTTGCACTTGAGTCCAACTGTATCATTCTTTGCGTTTTTTCCTTCGCTCGTTCTAATTGCCAATACCCCAACTCATTAAGTAAAGTTTGCATTAACAAAAATAGAATAAATAACCAAAAGTTAATATTAACTTGGTATTTACCCAATGAATATGAAATGGAGTGACGCAATTAAAACTCAGCTGGTAATTGTTTTACAACGCGCGTATTCTATCATTATGTCACCTTTCTACATAGAAAAAGACATAAGTAAATTGAATCAAACTCAAAGGAAAACCTTATAAATGCTGTTTAAATCCTTGATATTTATTGTAATGCTTACAATTTTGTTTACTTTATTTAGAGCATTATATTTTTTAGCAACAGATGAAAAAGACTCTAACAAGACTCTGAACAGTTTAAGTTGGAGAATCGGCTTATCTATAGCGCTTTTTGGACTAATCTTATTGGGGAGTTATATGGGCTGGATTGAGCCGCATGGTTTACCGATAGTATCAGTATAAAAAGCACATCTGATAGGCCATAAAAAACCGAGGATTTACCTCGGTTTTTATTTGTTTTTCTTTATTACACTAAATAAACAAAGATAAACAGGAATAACCAAACAACGTCAACAAAGTGCCAATACCAAGCACCAGCTTCATAAGCAAAATGATGTTTTTCAGTAAAATGCCCTTTCGCGCAACGGATTGATAAAACAATCAAATATATCGTTCCCAAGGTAACATGAAAGCCATGAAATCCTGTTAGTAAAAAGAAGGTAGAACCATATATTCCGCTCCCCATTGTCAAACCCATTTGAGTATAAGCGTGATGATACTCGACAGCTTGTAAAATTAAAAAGATGATACCAAGCAATGCAGTTATTGAAGTGTAGTTTAACAAAGCATTTCTATTATTTTCCTTTAAAGCATGATGAGCGATAGTTAATGTCCACGAACTGGTCAATAGAATAGCAGTGTTCATTGCTGGTAATCCCCAAGCTCCCATCGCGGTAGTTGTCGTTCCATCAGGGGTTGTTGTTAATGGCCATTGAGGCATAAATTCTGGCCATAAATACATATGTGTAGCAGCGTTATTACCTTCGCCACCTAACCATGGAATTATAAATTGTCTTGTATACAATAAAGCTCCAAAGAAAGCTGCAAAAAACATCACTTCTGACATAATAAACCAAAGCATGCCTTGCTTAAAAGACCGATCCATTTGCGCGCTATATAACCCTGACACAGATTCTTTGATGACATCCTTCCACCAATTGAACACCATGTAGGTCATAACTGCCATCGCCGCCAAAAAGACTAAACCACCCCAACTCGCGTCACCAGTGTCTACCTTATCGGTTGATTGTTGAATAAAATTCCCACCGCCATAGGCAATAAAAAATAACGCAACGGCTCCAACAATCGGCCAAGGGCTTTGTTCTGGCACGTAGTAACTTTCGTATTTTTCTTCTGTTTCTGTGCTCATTTTAGTTCTCCATTTAAACGAAACATAAACATTCGTTTTATTTGGTCGCTACAGATGCAGAATTATTTGCATTGACTGAAGCTGTAATGTTAAATAATTGGTATGATAACGTTAATCGTGTAATGTCTTCTGGTATATCAGCATCAATATAAAACTTCATTGGCATTTCAATATCTTCTCCTGCCATTAACTTTTGCTGATCAAAACAAAAGCACTCTGTTTTATTTAAATAAAGTGCCGCTTCACCTGGTGCAACACTCGGTACTGACTGTCCAACAATGTCAAACTTAGAGTTATTTTTAGCGTAAAAAATAACTTCGTTTAACTCGCCTGGATGAACATCAATCATTTTGACTTGAGATTCAAATTTCCACGGCATTCCACGATTTATATTGGTTAAAAACTCCACCGTAACAACGCGACTTTTATCAATATCGACATTCTGATACAAAGCTTGACCACCGGTCTTGCCATTGATACCGGTAATATCACAAAACACGTTGTAAAGAGGAATTAAAGCAAACGCAAAGATAAACATACCACCAACGATTGCTAGCAACCGTTTAATGAGTTTTTTATTTTCTTGCGCTTGCTCAGTCATTAACTTATTTTCCTAACTAATCGACTTTCGGCGGCGTACTAAATGAGTGATAGGGTGCAGGTGTTGTCATTGCATCCCATTCCAATCCAGTTGCTCCGTCCCATTGCTTCTCTTCTGCTTTTTTACCACCGCGTATTGCCATGATAATAGTCACAAAGAAAAATAATTGAGTGAATCCCAAACCAAATGCACCAATACTTGCCCACATATTAAAATCAGCAAACATCATATTGTAATCTGGAATACGGCGAGGCATACCAGCAAGACCACTAAAATGCATTGGGAAGAAAGTTAGGTTTACGAATATCATTGATAACCAAAAATGAGTTTTACCGACAGCTTCGTTATACATTTTTCCTGTCCACTTAGGGAACCAATAATAAACAGCGGCTGTAGTTCCAAAAATCGCTCCCGGGAACAATACGTAATGGAAGTGAGCAACAACAAAGTAGGTATCATGATATTGGAAATCCACCGGGGCCATCGCGAGCATAACGCCAGAGAAGCCACCAATAGTAAACAAGATAACAAATGCGATTGAAAATAACATTGGCGTTTCAAAAGTCAAAGAGCCCTGCCACATGGTTGCAACCCAGTTAAAGACCTTAACCCCTGTTGGAACAGCTATTAGCATTGTCGCAATCATAAAGAATAACTCACCCGCTACTGGCATACCAACAGCAAACATATGGTGAGCCCATACAATAAATGAAAGTAATGCAATTGAAGCCGTTGCGTAAACCATTGATGAATAACCAAATAGCTTTTTACGCGAAAATGCTGGAATAATTTCAGAAACCACTCCGAATGCTGGAAGAACCATAATATAAACTTCAGGATGACCAAAAAACCAGAAAATATGCTGGAACATTACAGGGTCACCACCACCAGCAGCATCAAAAAACGCAGTGCCGAAATGACGGTCAGTTAACATCATTGTTACTAAACCTGCTAAAACAGGCATAACCATAATTAATAAGAAAGCAGTGATTAGCCATGTCCAAACAAATAAAGGCATTTTCATCAGCGTCATACCTGGAGCTCGCATATTAAACACAGTAACGATAACGTTAATTGCACCCATAATGGATGAAATACCCATCATATGAACACCTAAAATAAAGAAATCAGTACTAGGCGGTGCATAAGTAGTTGATAGCGGTGCGTAAAATGTCCAACCAAAGTTAGGCCCGCCACCTTCCATAAACAAAGATGAAAGCAACAAAGTAAACGCGAATGGTAGGATCCAAAAACTCCAGTTATTCATTCTAGGTAATGCCATATCCGGTGCACCAATTTGCATTGGGATTAGCCAGTTTGCGAGGCCCACCATACTTGGCATAACTGCACCAAAAACCATAATCAAACCATGCATGGTTGTCATTTGGTTAAAAAATGCAGGTTCAACAAACTGTAATCCTGGTTGGTATAGCTCGGCACGGATAATCATTGCCATTGCTCCACCAATAAGGAACATAATGAAAGAGAACCATAAATACATCGTTCCGATATCTTTATGGTTTGTTGTATAAAACCAGCGAGTAATGCCGGTTGGGTGATGATCGCTCATATTGATCGTCTCCTTTAGTTACCGGCTTTAAAAGCCTGAATGTCAGCGGGTTGAACTTTATCACCAGTGTCATTACCCCAAGCATTTCGCTCATAAGTAATCACAGCAGCCATTTCAGCATCCGTTAATTGTGCACCGTATGCTGCCATAGCAGTACCTTGTTTTCCGTTTACAACTATATCGATGTGACCTTCAACGGGCCCTGTGGTCGCTATTGCACTACCTTTAAGTGCCGGAAATACTGGTGGCAAACCTGCGCCATTGACTTGATGGCAAGCTGCACATTTGGCGTCATAGACTGTTTTACCTAAAACCATCAACTTATCCATGTCCCAATTTTGAGATGCGGCAGCAGCAGCAGTTTTATCAGCAATACGCTTTTCTTCTGCTTTACCAGATAACCATTTAGCAAAGTCAGGCTTGCTTAAAACCTCGACAACTACAGGCATAAAGCCATGGTTTACACCGCATAGCTCTGTACATTGACCACGATAGATTCCAGGCGTTGGAACCTTTGTCCAAGTTTCATTAATAAATCCCGGAATAGCATCTTTTTTAACGGCAAGCTCAGGTACCCACCAAGAATGTATAACATCCTCTGCAGTTACAAGAAATCTCACTTTTGTATCAACAGGGAGAACCAGATGATTGTCAACTTCTAAAAGATAATTAACATTCTCAGCAGCCCCACTTGTTTCATAATTTTCATACTGCTCACGCGGCGTACTTAAATTACTATAAAAGCTAATCTCTTGCTCAATAATATCGTTCTCTAAATATTTGTAATGCCATTTCCACTGAGAACCGGTTACTTGAACGCTCATATCAGAATTAGATGCATCTTCCATCTTTATTAACAATTTAACAGCAGGGACTGTTAGATAAATAAGGATTAATACAGGGATAGCAGTCCAAACAATCTCCATTTTAGTGCTGTGGGAAAATGTAGCAGGTGTTGGATGTTTAGACTTACGATGAAAAATAAACGAATAAAACATGGCTCCGAATACAACCACAGAGATAGCAACCATAACCCATACAACCATCATATGCAGTTCATAGACTTCTATACTCGTTTCTGTAACTCCGGGGCGCATATTCAATTCAGATGCTGCCTGCACTAAACCGCTAAGCATAAAGCCTAATAATCCAGTCATACCAGCGATCAACTTGCGTCGAATAGCCATTGAGAGATCTCCAATTTTTATTGTAAAACAGTTTTATATGTTTTTTAGAATATTGTGAAAATAAGGAATTTTGGACTTCATGCAAGCTTCAAAATCATGCTTTAAACAAAAAGTTACACAAAATTTAGCAAAGACTTTACAGTTTTGCTGAATATTTGTGGAGCCTCTCCTTATTGTGGTGGAATTATAAAGATCAGGGTTAAGGAATCAAGCAAAACTATAGATTATTTGAACTAAAGGTCAGCTTATTCTATTAAATTAGCACAATGTAATATAATAAAGAGCGTTATTGCTTGTTTTTAGATAATTTAAAGCGGTGTCTTAAAGTAAAATATTCAACTTCTTTAGTTTATCTTCAATTTTATAATCTGGATAAACCGATTTGAAGCGAACAATTTCTTTATTTGCTATATCTACTTCTTGTTTGTTCAAATGACTAACAATAAGTTTAAACCAAGCATCTTTCTCAAGATATTCTGATTTCGATAAAGTGCTCCCTGTATAGATGTTTTGCTTCTGTAAATTATTGTTTAATTCTAATTCAGCGTTGTTTGGCTTGGTTTCACTATCAATAAAGCCTTTAGTGACCCGATTATCATATAATGGTTCGTTGTTGTTTATATCAGTAATTCGAACGTCTAAATCGGGTGTTTTCCTATTTTTCTTAAATTCGGCAATAGCTTCTTCTTTATACTTTTCTCTAGCCATTCGAGAGGCCGATTTATTTACTAGCATGACAACTTGTTCGGCATTTGTTAGATCCATCTCAACCTGAATTTGCCTTTTACTAATTTCATCTTTTACGCCTTTATTGACTTCGGCAATGTAAGAATCATTCTTATTAGTCAACAAAGGTTGCCACAATGATTGAAAAGCAAGAACGGTTAAAACAAAGCCACCTGCAACAAAGGATGGCAAAGCGAGTTTTCTCCACCATTGTTTAGAATTTAAAGTTCCTGCAAACTTAAGCTCAGAAATTACAGCTTCTTTCTCTATATTAGATAAACAACTCTCTGATAACTCTCTGTGTGAAAAAGCAAATATTTGTTTCTTAACCGTTTTATCAGCAACAAAATTTGTATCGTCAATTAATAAGTTAGCAATTTCATTAATAGCTTTATCAATGTCACTATCTTTGTCCTGTAAATTATACAAAGAATTTAAATCTGATTTTGATTTCATTTTATTGACCTCTACCTAATCTGTCGGCAAGATAATGTTAGAATTTAACAGTTGTTTCAACTTTGTTGTAGCGTATCGCAATCGGCTTTTAACTGATTCTTTGTTACAGCTAGTTATCTCAGCTATTTGCTCAATAGAAAGTCCATTATCCATTTTCAATAAAAGTGTATTACGTTGCTCAAATGGCAATTCACCAATCGCTTTTCTCAGGTTAAGCGTCTTAATGCGAATCGTCGCTTCTTCAGACTGCTCACCAGTACGAGCGTCTTTTTGCAAGGATAGTTCATGAGCACTACTACTTTCATCATACTCACAATCGAAAAGTCGTTTTTTTTCTTTTCTATAAGTATCAATGATGTGATTTTGTGCAATGCGATATAAATAGGTCGTGAATTTTGCTGTTGATAAATATCGATTGCGAGATCGCACTAGTTTCATCCATATTTCTTGAAAACATTCCTCAGCAATAGAAACATTTCTAAACTGCCTAATACAATATCTATATAAAGGTGCTTGATGGCGTCGATAAAGTTCCTCAAAGGCTTCCACTTTCCCTTTAGAATAATTTTGCATCAGCATCTCATCAGACTGTTCAAATAATTTAACTGAATCAGATATTTCTTTCGAAGATTCAGCTGACTGAATAGACCTGGGGATAAATGATGTCATTTCTAAATAATTACCTGTAGAACTTTGAAGAAACACTAATCTATCAACCCTTCTTTTCACCCGTTAGTTCTATTTAAACGTAAAAGCGCCGATAAAGGTTTAAATATTTTAATTCATCTTGTGCCATACTTAAAAACAATTGTTAGGTATAACATGAAAATAAAAGAGACTTATGAGAAATAGACTTATGAACAATAGGAACTCAGTTTGTGATCATTTTTCTTATTGGGTGATCATACTTTGTATTTCTTTTGGTTCTCTATTTCTCATTTTTGCTAATGCTGAGGAGAATCCTGTCCCAACCGACGCTCAACCTATAAATGAAAATAGTCCAAAAGTATCAAAACCCAAACCATTAGCTCTATCATACTATATAGATAACCAATCTATTCTTGATAATATACAATTTGACTCTAAAGTAAACCAATCAAAAGTTGAAACAATAACCGATGGAGAACTGTTAATACTCAAACACAATGCCAAGAGCCGAATAAAAAGAGGCAACGCATTATTTTTACATACAAATGGTGAGAGCGCTAATCATCGTCGTATTGTTAGACCTTTGGCTATTCAATTGAGCCAATTAGGTTGGAATATTTTCATCCCAAACATTGCGAGAGAGGATTTTACAAAACCAAAGTTTGGAAACAAAAGAGTGATATTTGAAACAGCGTTAAAAAACGCCAATTCAGTAGCGAAAACTTCAATCAACACTGAAAACCCATTAGAAGACAAAACTCTACTCAATAACTCTAAGAGTGATGACACAAACGAAACCCCACTCGATGAAACAAAAAAATCATCCGCATCTAATAATCAATATTATTTTGAAAAAACTGATGCTTATCAAAATTACATCATTGACATTTGCAAAATAATTGCGTCTGATCCGCAATGGACACAACAGCCAAGAATTTTAATTTTAAACCAAACAAGCAGTTATTGGGGCTTAGGTTGTCTTGCTGACAATATAATGCCAACCATATTCTTAAATCCTGAATTACCTCTAGGAGTCAAAAATAACCTCGAAGATATTTTTTCTAAACAATCTAGTTCATTTTACGTATTTCATTCTCGATTAACCGCTAATACAAAAATGTCATCTTTTTCAAAAGCTTTATCAAGCAATCAATGGCGATCAGAAAATCAAAGATACAGTCAGGGTATATTGCCAAATGGAAATATGAATATTGAAGATACACGTCTCGCAAAACGGATTACAGGTTGGGCAGAAAAACTTAAAAGATGAATAATTAAAACTCAAAAACTTGTGTTTATTTTTGACTTTCCAATTAAATAATAAGTAATCCTTACTTTCGCAAATAAAAATCAACTTGCCAAAAAATCCCTGCCAGTTGGAAAAAACTATAAAATAAAGCGAAAACGTAAATATTCTTAGTTTATTTACGTTTTTTATTCATTATTCATGTTTTTTTTTTGTATTTTCTGAAATCTAGTTATACACTTCGCATTGAAACAACTACATTAAAACTATATCTAAAAAAGTGGAGAGTAATATGGCCAAAGGTGGTGTAAAAAAGAAAGTAGCAAAAGTTGCTAAAAAATCCGTTGCTAAAAAAGCAGCTGTCGTAAATAAAGCAACAGCATCAGCAATTGCAAAAACTTCAAGTGATTGTGCTAAAGCAACTGCAGTAGTTAAAAAAGCAGAAGCTTCTTTAAAAGCAATGGTTTCTAAAGTAGCCTCAGCAACAAAAGCTGTAGCAACTAAAAAAGATGCTGCATCTAAAAAGAAAACAGCCGCAACTAAAAAAGCGGTTAAAGGTGCCATTGATGCAAAAGCAAAAGCATCTGCAGCCGTTAAAACTCAAAATGCTAATGTTAAATCAGCTAAAGATGCATTAAAGGCAGCAATGACTTTAAACAATGCAACTATTACAGTTAGTGATAAGCTGGCAAGTGCCGCAGCTAAAGATGCAAAAGCGGTTGCAGCATTACAAAGCAAGCAAGCAAATGCTATGGCTAAACTTGAAGCTCAACTTCTTAAAGCTGCAGCTAAGCCTAAGAAAAAAGCTAAAAAGAAAGCTAAAAAGAAAGTAGTAGCTCCAGCAGCTCCAGCAAAAAAGTAAGTTTTATTTTAGACTTATAAAAAAAGGAAGCTTCGGCTTCCTTTTTTGTTGCTTATTTTACTATTTTAGTTTTAACTGGCTTTAGCGGTAAGTGCCCTTGGTTGCTCAACACGGTCAAATAATCTTTGTATTTCATTTTTCGCATCACTAGAACCATAGTAGTTTTGTTGAAAAACAGTTTTTCCTTCAAAAATACTTCTTATGTAGATAGAACGGTCTTTTATTAGATGCGCACCTTCATTATAAAGTTTCATTGCCAGCATCCTTTCATCATGCCTTCTAGTATCTACCGCATTCACACATTTTATAATTCGTTTATTCCTAATTAAGCGGATCGACCGATTCACAGCTTTAAGATCAAGTGTACTTGCTCTCATAGGCAATATGATTGTTTCTTCATCAGGCAGTCGCTCTATACTCGGTGCATAGTCACATATTAAATAATCAACATTTGGTATAACTTGTGGCTTATCAACTAACACTGTAAATGGTAAACGCCGATTTGCAAAAACATCAAATGCTGAACGTTGAGGATCGAGATCACATAAAATAACCTTCTTACCTGCATAATAGGCTGCTGCTGCAAAATTTAAAGCCAGTGTTGTTTTTCCAACGCCTCCTTTGGGAGACCAAAAAGCAATTTTTCTCATAATTATTTCTCTTGCACTCTTTTGAGTTCAAAATACAAATTTCCGTTAAATATTATCCATAAAGTATTTCAATTAGGTTATCTCCAGCTTTATGTGTAGGAACGCCCAGAGATAAGTCACTATTCTCTAGTAATGGAAATTCTTCTCTTCTTAAATAGAATTCTAGACCATTTTTTGGCTTTAGGTAGCACCCATTTGTCGAATGATCAATTAAAACGAACTTTCCTCGGTTATAACTTATATGGCAATGCTCTCTTGAGACTTGCGTTCCTTCGACAGTAATCTGACAACTGGATAAATTTCGCCCAATCATAAAAGGCGTCATTTTTTCTTCAATGACTATTTCCTTGTCGCCTTTTTTGAGAGTTAAAATTTGATTGGTGATATGTTCCAACACAAGATCTTTCGATAAAAACCGAGTTTCGTTATGTAGATCGCTGTCACCCTGCCAGTACATTCTAAAAACAGCGGAAGGTTCAGTTGCTCCTTTAAAGGTCACCCAATCAAACTCTCTAGCGCGAGATTTTTGCGAAGCCGGTAATTCAGTCAACAGACCCTCAGAAAATAATATTTGACTTCCTTTCGCCATTTTCGTCAAATAAGCTGCATCATTGACGGTTTCAGCAAAGAGATCGCCATTTTCCTCGAGCACCTCTCCAAAAGAAATACCAATACTCACTTGTAAACGATGCTGGGAGTAGCTCGCTTCAAAGCTTTGTTGAATAGCAATGGCCGTTTCAATACATGATTGCCCCTCATGAAAACAAACCATCACTTCATCACCAATAGTTTTTACAACGCGTCCTTTATGCTTCACAGAAAGTTTTTTTATTTCTAGCAGTAGGTGGTCAATAATAGATTTAGCGTAACTATTACCTTTGGTTTTATATAATGCGCTGCTTCCAGAAATATCTGCAAATAGTACGGCTTTGTTATTTTTTCTATTAAGAAGCATTCGGGTATATTGTGATTAATTTTGCATATTGGAATTAGTAGCTAAAGAGTATAGCATTGAAATTTTAACTGTTATTGAACCTTTAACTCAATATGTCTATTGCATTTTGTTTTTGCGCAATAAAAGCATTAGTTGGGCGACCATCACTTAATTTCACTACTTGGTCATAAAGAACTTTGTAGCTTGAAAAGACACTTGCTAACTCTCCCTGTTTTAATAGATATCTCGGATTTTTAGGACTTCCAAACTTTTCACAACCTTCTAAAAAGGTTTGATAAACAATAAAACCATTTGGTTTTAAAAGTGCATCTATATAATCTAGCAAAGGTCTATGTAAATATCGTGAAACAATAACCACATCGTAACTCCACAACCACGCAGACGGAAATTGAATTGTTGTTGCATTCAATTCTATTTTTTCTAAATCTAGCTCAACTGTTTTAACATCGCAATCGTTATTCTCCGCAAGGCTCTTCACTCTTAAAAGAGCCGATGACTTGTAATCTACTGCCGTCATATCCCAGCACTGCATTGCCATAAAGACGCTATCTCTTCCCGCTCCACAAGCCAAATCTAATCCTTTTAATGAGTTTTTTACGACACTTGTATTGTCGGCAATTAAGTGAGCATATTGATCATGAAAAAGACTAACGACAGACGATGGCTTCCATAGTCTATAACTCGTTTTACCGGACTCGAACCAGTCAAATTCATTATAAATTTTAAAAAAGGAAGTTGTGTCAGAGTTTACGTCCGAAGTTGCCTCAGTTTTAGCTTCAACCCTAAATAGGATTTCATATCCTTTTTTTATCAGAAAATCGCTAGCAATTTGCAACTCATTATCTTCACCTATAATGGAAATGATTTGGCTTGACTCAGGAAGCTCATGAAGTCTATTTTCTAAACTAGATAGTTCTATATTGCAGGAATGTTTGAAATGTTGAGCGGTGAATTTGCAATTAGATCGAAGGTCAATAATTGCGGATTGAGTCAAAGCGTAAAAATCATTTTTGTTAGTGAAAGTTAGCATATTCAAACAATAATTTATTCTTTAGTTGTTAGCATTTGACGCTCGTGACGCCATTCCTCATCATCAATATCTCCATTTTCATTGATTAATGGATATCGTATTTTATTTTTATCACAAAAAGACTTCACTTGAGGATGCAGCCAAGAAAATCTTAATGATTCACAATGAGCATCCTCCAACTGACGAGTTTCATACATTTTTTTTGCTTCTCTTTGTCTTTGCGCTTCGTACAAAATAATGGCGGTTGCGACTGAAACATTAAGTGATTCAACCATGCCTAGCATTGGAATTAATATATGTTCATCAGCCATTTCTGCAGCCTGCTCAGTAACGCCATGTAATTCTGAACCGACCAAAATACAACTTGGTTTTGTATAATCAATTTCTCTGAAATCGACCGCCCTATCAGAAAAGTGAGCCGCAAAAATCTGTTTGTTTTCGATTTTTATTTGATTCAGACCGCTTTCTAAATCCTCATGTCGATGTGTTGTCACCCAACGGCAACTGCCCATGGCTGTGTTTTCCATCTTTTTCTCATGAGCTTTTAAGCGACCATCTTTTGGAAATACGGCGTGAACCTCACTAACCCCAACGGCATCACAAGTTCTAATAATGGCTGCAAGGTTATGCGGTTTATGAACCTCGTCCATAAAAACAGTTAAGTCTTGTTGACGACGATTTAATAAACTAATAATTTTTTCATTTCTAGGGTTTTGCATTATGACTTAACTCTAGCTTAAACCTACAATGGCATCCATTTCGACTTGAGCACCTTTAGGTAATTCTTTAATACCAACAGCTGCTCTTGCTGGATAAGGTTGTTCGAAATATTCCGCCATAATTTGATTAACCGTTGGAAAACAACTTAGATCGGTCAAAAATATATTCAGTTTAACTATCTGATCAAGAGAGCTACCTGCAGCCTCACAAATTGCTCGTAAATTTTTAAAAACTTGATGGATTTGTTCATTAATTTCATTAGAAACAAAAACCATTGTTTTTGGATCGAGAGGTATCTGACCGGATACATACAAACAGTTACCATGTTTTACCGCTTGTGAATAAGTGCCTATCGCTTCTGGAGCGTTGGCGGTATTTATAATTGATTTTGTCATATGTTTACCTATTTCTTGAAACTTTTAACACAAAGTCTAATGTTCGGATTCGTTTTATTAAATTAGCTAGCTGCAACCGACCTTTAACTTCAATCAAAAAACTTAAAAGGTTTGAAGAGCCATCTTTAGTATCAATATTAATGTTGGCGATGTTCGCACCATCTTCAGCGATCAAGTTTGTCACTTTAGCTAACACACCATGCCGATTAACCACTTCAACTTTTAACTCTACTCTAAAGGTTCCTTCAACATCTTTTTCCCATTGAACCGGAACATATTTATCTAATTTATTTTCATGATCAGAAATATTATTACAATCTTGTTGATGTAAAATAAATCCACCAGCACTATTGATTGTACCGACTATCGAATCGCCTGGTACTGGATGACAACACTTAGCATACTCAATCATCATGCCTTCCGTTCCCTTTATGGCTAACGGTCGGTTACTATTATCATGAGTGTTAATTAACTCTTCAACGCTTGGTACTAACCGATGAGCAATTATGACACTTGCTGTTTGACCTAAACCAATTTCAGCCAAAATGTCATCGAAACTTTCTTTATGTGTTTCTCTTTCAACTTTTTTAATGACACTTTCATCAAGCGAATCCAATGAAATATTCCCTAGGCTTTTCTCTAATAGCCGCCGCCCTAAATCGATTGCGTCATCTCGTCTTAAATTTTTAATAAAGTGCCTAATGTTTGTTCGCGCTTTACTGGTTGAAACAAAACTCAGCCATCCTGGATTTGGTTTTGCACCGGGAGCAGTAATAATTTCTACGGTTTGTCCATTGATTAAAAGACTTGAAAGCGAAACGATTTTAGAATCAACCTTACAAGCAATACAGCTGTTACCAACATCGGTATGTATAGCGTAAGCAAAATCGACAGGCGTAGCATTTTTTGGTAGTTCAATAATGTTACCGTTCGGCGTAAATAAATAAACTTCATCGGGAAAAAGATCAATTTTTACATTTTCGATAAAGTCTAGAGAATCAACTGTATTTTCTTTTAACTCTAATAGATTATTCATCCATTCACGAGCTTTGAGTTCTGCACGATTGACGTCAGATGAAGTTTTATAAATCCAGTGAGCGGCCACGCCATTTTCTGCCAGATTGTCCATTTCACTGGTTCTAATTTGAACTTCAATATGCAAACCGTAAGGGCCTTTTAGCGTAGTATGTAAAGATTGATAACCGTTAGTTTTAGGAATGGCAATATAATCTTTAAAGCGTCCTGGAACAGGACGATATAAATTATGTAATTGGCCAAGAATTCGGTAACACTTATCTTCGCTGTCTGTAACGACTCTAAAACCATAGACATCCATGACCTGCTTAAAGACACCCGCTTTTTCCTGCATTTTTTGATAAATACTAAAAACACTTTTTTCCCGTCCATCAACTTCAGAATCAATTCCTTCTGCTTGTAATCGACTATAAATGTTTTGGCTAACGTTAGTCACAATTTCTTTGCGGTTACCTGATGCTTTTCTGACAGACTCCTTGAGTATCCGGTTTCTTAATGGATATTGTGCAGCAAAGCCTAAATCTTCTAACTCACGCCGAATCGCAAACATACCTAATCGATTAGCTATTGGCGCGTAGATCTCCATAGTTTCTTTTGCAATTCGAACACGCTTTTCCGTTTTTAGAGCGCCTAGAGTTCTCATATTATGGAGTCGATCAGCTAGTTTTATTAAAACCACACGCAGGTCTTCTACCATCGCCATCATCATTTTTTGGAAATTTTCAGCTTGTGCTTCTTGACGCGAACGAAATTTGATTTGAGTTAGCTTGGTAACACCTTCTACCAACAACGCCACTCTTTCACCAAAGAGCTCAATAATTTGCTCTCTAGTAACCTCACAATCTTCGATGACGTCATGCATCAAAGCTGCCATGATAGTTTGGGCATCTAAATGAAGTGTTGCTAAGATCTTTGCAACCGCTACGGGGTGGGTAATATAAGGATCGCCACTCGAGCGCAATTGACCTTCATGTGCATCACGAGCAAAAATATAGGCTTGTTGAATTGTTTCAACTTGAGATGCATCTAAGTAGCTTTGAACTTGCTCTTTAAGTCCACGAAATAGATACACTCAGCCATTCTCCTAAAAGTTATGCTTTAGCAAAAAGAAACGTTTAAGAGAAATGACACAGGACTTTTAAACAATAAAATCTTCGTTTACTTCTACGTCCAGTACTTCTTCCGCTGGAGGCGCGCCTAATTTATCAATATTATCTTTAGTCACTAATTTTGCTTCAATCTCTCTCAATGCAACAACCGTTGGTTTGTCATTATCCCAATCGACCATAGGATCTTTTCCACCGGTTGCGATTTGTCGTGCTCTTTTAGATGCAACCATAATTAGATCAAATCGGTTACCAATTGCGTCTACCGCGTCTTCAACTGTTACTCGTGCCATCTGAAACTCCGAACTGTAATGTTAATCTTATTAATCTGCTAGTGGATGCAAAAATACCACCAAGCTTTATATTTTTAATGATACTACTGCTCAAAATCAAGCATCAAAAAAGGTCGCATAGTTTACCTTATATAACCTATTACTCCAAAAGATTGCTCAACATTTGAGCATGTTTTAGTTGTTGAATAGGTAATTTTTGCCTTTCGGCTTGAATAATTGCCTTGATCTCTTCTACAGCCATGGAAAAGTCATCATTAATCACCAAATAATCATATTCATTATAGTGAGACATCTCACTAATTGCTTCACTCATTCGTTGATTTATCACAGAATCATCATCTTGACCGCGTCCTTGTAATCGAGATTCCAAAGCCGCCTGACTTGGCGGTAAAATGAAGACCGAACGACTTTTAGGGATCTGCTGTTTAATTTGGCGAGCACCCTGCCAGTCAATTTCTAAAATAACATCAATACCTTGACTAGTTTGTGTAGTAATAGAAGACTTACTTGTACCATATGAATTGCCAAACACCGTCGCATATTCATGAAAAGCACCTTCATCTATTAAAAATTTAAACTCGTCTGCTGTGACAAAATGATAATCTTTGCCATCCACTTCCGATTCGCGCTTATCGCGAGTGGTGTGTGAAATTGCAGTTTGCACGCACCCTAACTCTTTAATTAACTGTTTTAACAAACTAGTTTTACCGGCACCGGAAGGCGCAGATACAACAAATAAATTAGCTTTGGCTACCATATTTTAACAACTTTCCTTAAAAATCAACAGAAGACTCTTTTAAAGCTAGAAGCTTGAGTCAAAACTTGATGACAATGAACTTTTACATCCCACAATCGTTTTATTTAACAATGTATGAATAGTTAATGTGAAGTATGCCATAAAATAATTTTGTTCAAAGCTTTCTTGTGTTTTTTCTCGGTTAAGAACAAAGTGAACGAAAATAAAACTCATCTAAACATTATACAATTGATTACTTCTTGACTAAATAGTCAGGATTTAATACTGTTCCCGCTTGTTGTAAGATATGTCGCAGAAAAAATTAGCCGATTTAAGGAATCAACATGACCCTAGGATTGTGTAATACTAAGCGTAATGGAGCACTGAGCAAAGAAGCGCTCGATGCCAATTTTGATGATCTCCATGCACCTCTTAGCCCCCTTCAGGCAAAAGCTGAAGCTGATAGATGCTTATATTGTTATGACGCACCTTGCATAACATCATGCCCAACTTCCATCGACATACCTACCTTTATCCACCAGATCAGATCTGGTAGTTTAATCGGCTCAGCAAAGACAATTCTTTCGGAAAATATTATGGGTGGAACTTGTTCAAGAGCCTGTCCGACTGAAATTTTATGTGAACAAGCATGCGTATTGAATGTTTCACAACATCAACCGGTCGAGATCGGCTCACTACAGCGGTTTGCGGTCGATCATCTGATTGAACAAGATATCGCTCATCCCTTCCAACGCGCATCACTTAGTGGCCAACACATAGCGGTAATTGGAGCCGGTCCAGGGGGGCTTGCATGTGCCCATCGATCAGCAATGTTGGGGCATGATGTCACCATTTTTGAAGCGAAAAATAAAGCGGGTGGATTAAATGAATATGGTCTTGCTGCCTATAAAATGGCAAATGATTTTGCTCAAAAAGAAATTGAATTTTTGTTGGATATTGGGGGAATTCATATTAAATATGGCCAAAAGGTTCAGTATGGTCAAAAACTCGGCGACAAACTGACTTTAGACAGCTTACTAGAAGATTTTGATGCTGTTTTTACTGCTGTTGGTTTGAGTCATGTTAATCAACTAGAAATTGACGATAAAAGTGATGCACGAGTAATTGATGCTATTCAGTTTATCGAAAAAATTCGCCAAACAGAGGATAAATCCTCTATCACAGTCGGAAATGAAGTGATCGTGATTGGTGCGGGTAATACCGCTATTGATGCAGCAATCCAATCGAAACGATTAGGCGCGGAGAATGTCACAATAGTCTATCGACGCGGCGAAGAATCAATGAGCGCCACGCCATGGGAAGTTGATTTAGCTCGTCAAAATGGCGTTAATTTCAGGTTTTATTCTGCCCCTAAGTCATTTATTGATCATACGTCGATGGCAAGTCTAGAGTTTGCTCGTATGCAGAGTAAAGATAATCAGCTCATTTCGAGCGAAGAGAGTTACCAATTACCAACCGATATGGTGCTAATAGCCATCGGACAGAAACTTGCTCAAAGCACTTTTTTAGATCTTGAGATTAAAAAAGGAAAAATAGTGGTATCCGACGATTATCAAACATCAATAAAAGGTCTATTTGCCGGTGGTGATTGTATTGCTTCTGGCGAAGATCTAACCGTCCAAGCGGTGGAAGATGGTAAACAAGCGGCTCATGCGATTAATGATTATTTGTCAAAATCGTCTGAATGTTTGAGCGTTGGGGGAGAGAGTTAATGGCTAATTTAAAGTGCACAGTTGCTGGGATCGAGAGTATCAATCCTTTTTGGTTAGCTTCTGCACCACCTACTGATAAATATATAAACGTAGTTCGCGCTTTTGAAGCAGGTTGGGGCGGGGTTGTCTGGAAAACACTTGGCGAAGATCCAGCAGTGATCAATATGTCTAGTCGCTACGGTGTGCATAAAAATGGTAATCAGCATATCCTCGGAATTAATAATATTGAATTGATTTCAGATCGACCCTTACAAACTAATTTAGATGAAATTCGTCAAGTTCGCCAAGAGTGGCCTGACCGCGTTATCATCGGTTCGATGATGGCGGTCATCGATGAAAAGGTTTGGAAAGATCTCGCGATTGCCATCGCTGAAAGTGGCGTTCATGGATTGGAGCTAAACCTAGGTTGTCCGCATGGCATGTGTGAACGGGGAATGGGTTCGGCTATTGGTCAAGTGCCCGAAATGGTCGAAAAAGTTACTCGATGGGTGAAAGAAGCGGTCGATATTCCGGTTTTTACCAAATTAACCCCAAATATAACGAATATTTTATGGTCTGCGGAGGCTGCTCAACAAGGTGGCGCGGATGCAGTTTCATTGATCAATACGGTTAATTCGATTGTTTCTGTAGATTTAGATCAAATGGCTCCGACCCCTGTGGTTGATGGCAAAGGCACCCATGGCGGCTATTGCGGAAGCGCAGTTAAGCCGATTGCGCTTAACATGGTAGCGGAAATTTCCCGCAATCAGGCGACTCGTGATTTGCAGATCTCGGCGATTGGCGGTATTGAAACCTGGCGTGATGCTGCGGAATTCATCGCGCTAGGTTCAGATGGTTTACAAGTGTGTACCGCAGCAATGTTGTATGGTTTCAGGATCGTCGACGACATGATCGCAGGTTTGTCCGATTGGATGGATGCCAAAGGTTATGCCTCAATTAATGAATTTAAAGGGATGGCAATACCCAACACACTCGACTGGAACGAACTTAACATCAACTATGATACCAAAGCGTTTATCGACCCGGAAAGTTGTATTGAATGTGGGCGTTGTCATATTGCTTGTGAAGATACTAGTCATCAGGCGATAGAATTTGCGGTGGCTGAAGACGGAAAACGAAAGTTCACTGTAATTGATGATCAATGCGTTGGTTGTAACTTATGTGTGCATGTTTGTCCGGTACCTGAATGTATTGAAATGCTGCCGGTAGACAATGGACTGCCGTATTTGACATGGCCGGAGCATCCACTTAATCCAATGAGCTAGTGTTAATTAAAGAACTAAATAAAAAATAATTTAAAAAAGGATAATAATTATGACAAAAAGAGCAACACTTAGAGGCGGTCTTATTCAGTTAGCATTAAAATCTTCAACCGATAATGACCCAGAAACGATCCGCCAAGCGATGATCGAGGCACATATTCCTTACATTCGCGAAGCCGGTGAAAAGGGCGTACAAGTTCTTTGCTTCCAGGAAGTTTTCACTCAGCCTTATTTTTGCCCTAGTCAAGATCCTAAATGGTATGCGAGTGCTGAAGCAATACCTAATGGTCCTACTGTAAAATTAATGCAGGAATTTGCTGCTGAATATAAAATGGTGATCGTTGTTCCCATTTACGAAAAAGATGAGGTCAGTGGTGTTTATTACAATACTGCAGCAGTCATCGATGCCGATGGAAGTTATTTAGGTAAGTATCGTAAAACGCATATTCCACAAGTCGCTGGTTTTTGGGAAAAATTCTTTTTTAAACCAGGGGCCTCAGATTGGCCAGTATTTGAAACTCAATACTGCAAACTTGGTGTGTATATTTGTTACGATCGGCATTTTCCGGAAGGTTGGCGCGGATTGGCTTTAAATGGTGCCGAGTACATCGTAAATCCATCGGCAACTGTGGCCGGACTTTCAGAATACTTATGGAAGCTTGAGCAACCAGCCTCGGCGGTCGCGAATGGTTGCTGGATTGGTGCGATTAATCGTGTTGGCCATGAACAACCTTGGGACATTGGTGAATTTTATGGTCAAAGTTATTTTGTTAACCCACGTGGTCAAATCGAAAAAGAAGCGAGCCGTGATCAAGATGAATTAATTATTCATGATATGGATATGAGTATGATCCAAGATGTACGTAATAACTGGCAGTTCTTCAGAGATCGTCGTCCTGATGCATATACTAGACTAACTGATTTAGAGTAATAATCTTTCAAAACACAATATCGCCTTAATTTTCTCCCTCCAAGGAGTTGCCTGGGGAGAATGAGTACGAAAAGTTGATAATACAAATTTAGAAGGAGAAACATGAACCAATCAAGTGATAACACTCCAAACAACTTAACACGAACATCAGATGATTTATGGAATGAAGATTTGGCTCCGACGACTCTCGAGACTCGGACTTGGGACTGGAAATCTTATGCTGCTTTGTGGGTGGCTATGGTGGTTTGTGTTCCCACTTATATGCTTGCTGGAGGATTAGTCGCGGAAGGAATGGCATGGTGGCAAGCAGTCATAACAGTCCTTCTAGGCAATGTGATTGTTTTGCTGCCAATGATGTTAATTGGTCATGCGGGAGCTAAGCACGGTATTCCTTTTCCTGTTTTGCTACGCTCTGCTTTTGGTACCAAAGGCGCAAGAATACCAGCTCTCGCTAGAGGTTTGGTTGCGTGTGGGTGGTTTGGGATCAATACTTGGGTTGGTGGATCAGCCATTTATGTTATCGTCAATGGTTTATCCGGAAACTCTATCGCCGGCGATGCTCTGCCTTTCTTAGGAATTGATTTCGGCCAGTTTGTTTGTTTTATCGCTTTTTGGGTGATGCATTTATATTTTATTAAAAATGGTACCGAAAGCATTCGTCGTTTAGAAATTTATGCCGCCCCATTTTTAATTGCAATGGGCTTTACACTATTAGGCTGGGCTTATTTTACAGCGGGGGGGTTTGGCGAAATGTTGTCAGCACCTTCACAATTTATTCAAGGTGGCGTTAAAGAAGGACAGTTTTGGACAGTTTTTGTGGCTAGTTTAACGGCTATGGTCGGCTTTTGGGCAACGATGGCTTTAAATATTCCGGATTTTACTCGTTTTGCCAAGAGTCAAAAAGACCAAATGATTGGTCAGGCGATCGGTTTGCCACTGCCTATGGCTTTGTTTGCTTTTATTAGCGTCGCGGTTACCTCGGCAACTGTCACTATTTATGGTGAAGCCATTTGGGATCCTATTGTTCTGGCGGGACGAATGGGGGGGCTTGGAGTAGTTGTTGCACTTTCAGCGTTAGTATTGGCAACCTTAACCACTAACCTAGCGGCAAATGTTGTTGCGCCGGCTTATGGTTTTTCTAACCTTAATCCACGCAAGATTAGCTTTAAAATGGGCGGTTATATTACTGCAGGAATTGGAATTGCCATTTTTCCATGGAAACTATTAGAGACTTCCGGTGGTTATTTATTTGTCTGGCTAATTGGTTATTCCGCATTACTTGGGCCAATAGCGGGAATTTTAATAGCCGACTATTTTATTGTCCGAAAAAGTCAACTAGATCAAGAAGCATTGTTTGATCACAAAGGACAATATGGTGCTTGGAACAAAGCTGGAATCATTGCTTTAATTGTCGGAATTTTACCAAACTTACCCGGTTTTCTATCTAAAGCCGATCTAATTAGCGATGTACCTCAGATATTTAACAGCATTTACAATTATGCATGGTTTGTGGGTTTATTTATTGCTGGTGTATTGTACTTAATTTTGCAGCGACGAGATTGATTTGTCTTTAAGACAAAAAGAGAGGAGAAAATTGACTATGTCTATTATTATTCGTGGTGGAACCATTGTTAACGCCGATCAAACTTTCAAAGCCGATATTTATTGTGAAGATGGCAAAATAAAAGCCATTGGAGTTGATCTAGATGTGCCGTCTAAAGCAGAGGTCATCGATGCTTCCGGTCAACTCGTTATGCCGGGTGGAATTGATCCACATACTCATATGCAACTTCCATTTATGGGAACGGTTGCCTCAGAAGATTTTTTTACTGGCACTGCTGCAGGGCTTGCTGGTGGAACAACAACGATCATCGATTTTGTCATCCCTAGTCCGCAACAGCGACTTATGGATGCTTATAAAACCTGGCGAGAATGGTCAGAAAAATCTTGTTCAAATTACTCTTTTCACGTTGCTGTGACTTGGTGGGATGATAGCGTTTATAAAGATATGGGAACATTGGTTCGAGAAGAGGGAGTGAATAGTTTTAAACATTTCATGGCATACAAAAACGCCATTATGGCGGATGATGAAGTTTTATATAACAGTTTTTCTCGTTCCTTAGAGCTAGGTGCAATAGTCACCGCTCATGCAGAAAATGGTGAACTAGTTTATCAATTGCAACGCAAATTATTAGAAATGGGAATGACTGGACCAGAAGCGCATCCTTTATCCCGCCCACCTGCAGCAGAAGGTGAAGCGGCGAGTCGTGCAATTCGATTGGCGGAAGTTATTGGATTACCACTTTATTTAGTCCATGTTTCGACTAAAGACGCATTAGATGAAATTACTCGGGCGCGAAATGCCGGTCAAAGAGTTTACGGAGAAGCGCTTGCAGGACATTTATTAATTGATGACAGTGTTTATCAAAATCCAGATTTTGAATTCGCAGCAGCCCATGTCATGTCGCCACCCTTTCGCTCTAAAGAACATCAAGATGCATTATGGAAAGGTTTACAATCGGGCAATTTGCAAACGACCGCGACCGATCATTGTTGTTTCTGTGCAGATCAAAAAGCCGCTGGAAAAGATGATTTTACATTAATCCCCAATGGCACTGCCGGGGTTGAAGACCGTATGACAATGTTATGGACACATGGTGTTAATACCGGCCGTTTAACGCCGCAAGAGTTTGTTGCGGTAACTTCGGCAAATAGCGCAAAGATTTTTAATATTTATCCTCGTAAAGGCGTTATTCAAGTTGGCGCGGATGCCGATATCGTCGTTTGGGATCAACAAGCGACTAAAACGATTTCCAAAAACACTCATCATCAAAATATTGATTTTAATATTTTTGAGGGATGGAAAGTGAAAGGAATTGCATCAAACACAATTTGTAATGGCGAGCTTAAATATGCGAATGGTGAATTGAGAGTTGAAGCTGGGACAGGAACTTATTTAAAACGACCTGCGTTTCCGCCTGTTTTTGCCGCTTTGAAGAAGATTGCTGAAAGGAATAAACCTGTGCCGGTTAAGCGATAAATTATATTAAAAAAATTATTTATTGAATACCCAATGATTACCGTTGGAAGTAATTGACACTCTTAGAAAAACAGGGCGTTTACTGGTCAATAAAAAAATTTAAAAGAGGCTGCAAATTTATTCAACAATAAACCTCGAAAGTATTTAAGTTATTTAACTAAGTTCGAGGTGTTTGAACTGTGAATGTAAGTTCCAAGTCAACATTCGCCCGACGCTCCTAGCAAAAGTTATTTAATTGAAACCGAGCCTTTAATATCATCCATTTTTAATCCGCCGCTTCCTTCTTCAACAATAGTTAAACCTTTGTGTAGCGTTTTAAGATTTATATCACCAGAGCCATCATCAATTGTGACCAATCCCGAAACGTCAGTAATATCGATATCTCCAGACCTATCTTTAATGTTTAAACTTCCTCCAACTATCTCAATATTTATAGTACCGGAATCATCATCAATATCGATATTACCGGTTACTTGATTAATAGTTATGTTGCCAGAGCCATCTTCAATATTTAAAGTGCCTTCAACCTTCTCAATCTCCATATTACCGGAATCATCATCAATATCGATATTACCGCTTACCTGATTAATAATTATGTTGCCAGAGCCATCTTCAATATTTAAAGTGCCTCCAACCTTCTCAATCTCCATATTACCGGAATTGTCATCAATATTTATATTACCACTTACCTGGTCGACAGTTATATTGCCAGAACCATCTTCGATTTCTAAACTACCTTGAATATCGGTAATATCCATGCTGCCAGAGCCATCATCGATTTTAACGTTGTTTTTGATGTTAGTAATGGTAATTTTGCCAGATCCGTCTTTGACTTTTAACTTCATATTACTCGGCAACCTAACCGTCAGATCGATTTTAGCACTGTTATTACCCCACTGAATATGACTGCCGGGGTTGGCATCTGCCTCTAGCTCTGCGTAATCACCATTTGATTTAAGGCTTAATTTAAAATCTTCATTATAAGCTTCAATATTTGCTGTTACTTGAATATCACTAATAGAATCATCGCCGATAATTTTCAAATAGCCTGCGGCTGCGTCGATATTTAGTTGGGTGATTTCTTTTGCTGATAGACTTAGGTTTTTGCTTTCATTGAAATCTAAAGATGTAGCATTGATGGTTATACAACCCGTTAGCAATAAAGCTAAAGTTGTTGCGATTGTTAGTTTTGAATTAAAGTTAGACATATATTTCTTCCCTTTGTTAATTATTTTGTTTTGTACTGTGGATAATGAACAAGCAATAGTTATGCCAACGGAATAATACTATTTTTATCAATGCGTTAGCGGTTTTTATTCAAATAATTTTATTATTTTGACCAACAATTATGATTATCATTAAAAAAATGACTATTTTTTATTGATATAGTTAACTCAATATCAACTTAGACGAGATATATTTGGAAAAAGTTTGCATAAGGGGTTTAGTGCCTATCTCTTCCAAAACATCCATTAGGTACTTTACATAACCAATATCGGGAAGAATACAATTAGCCAACTGTTGAGCGTTCATTTGAATAATCTGTCATATGTTAATTACTAAACTATCAATGATCTTTAGTGCGCATTGCTCTGGAAAATTCTTTGACCCTGCAGCTATACCATGAGGTGTCATGTCCAAAAAGGCATCCAAAGAACAAAGTAATTAAACTTCGGTACACTGAGATTGAAGCTCACGAGCTAAAGTTGTTTTCCCTGAGCTTGAGGTGCCATTGAGTATTATTACATTTCCATTCATAATTTGACCAACATGTTGCAGACTTAATTCTTCACCAACCGATGTTTTATTGTAAAAAGTCTATCCTGCACCATATCCCAGTAAGTTTTAGCCAAATAAATTAGCTGTCGAACATAGAGGGTGTAACTCTCGCTCTGATCAAAATCGCCCCAACGGTACAACGTTTCTCGTGGCTCCGAAGATAGAGGGTCAGGTAAGTTTTACAAGATCTAATCAATAAACATTTCATTTGATAACTACTCAATATTTTGGATCTGCTCTCTCATTTGCTCAATTAAAACTTTCAACTCAACTGACGCAGCAGTAGTTTTACTATTAATCGATTTTGATCCCAAGGTATTTGCTTCCCGATTGAGCTCTTGCATTAAAAAGTCTAACCTTCTACCAACGGCACCGCCTTTCGTTATTAAACGTCCCACTTCTTTAATATGAGTATCAAGTCGGTCGAGCTCTTCATCTACATCAATTTTCTGAGCAATTATCACCATTTCTTGTTCAATTCGTTGTTCTTCAAACTCAAGTTTTACTTCTTCGAAACGTTTCAAAATTTTATCTTTTTGCCATTGCACTATCGCAGGCATTTCGTTTCTTACTAATTCAACTTGTTGACTCATTCCTTCTAAGCGTTGTTTAATAATTTCTGACAAGCTATCGCCTTCACGCTCCCTCATGCTAATTAGCTGCTCAATTGATTCATCTAAACCAATTAACAATTCCGCTTCCATCTTATCACCATCAACTTGGGCGCTTTTTATCACTCCTGGCCAATTTAATAATCGGGTAAGGTCTACTGGTTGCTCGCTATTGGCAATTTGTTGGAATTCTTTATGGGCCTTGATAAGGGAATATGCCAGGTCATTATCTAAACTTAAAGCACCGGTTGACGCAATTGAGGTATCGATCTTTAAATTACAATCAATTTTTCCTCTTTGTAATTTTTTCCTAAGCTGCGCTCTTAAATTAAATTCCAAATACCTAAATGGTTCCGGTAGTCTGAAATTAGTCTCGAGATAACGGCTATTAACGGAACGTAACTCCCAAGTTGCAGAACCCCAGTCTTTTTCTATGCCTTGTCTCGCAAATGCTGTCATGCTTTTAATTTTACTAACTTTTTGCTTCATTTAATGACCTATTTTATAATTGTATAACTCAACAAGCTTGATTCGCTCTCCAATAAGTAGAAATTGTAACGTGATCCTTTAAAATATTCGATAAAACAGCTAGATAAAACAACAAATTCATTGATTATTGGTTAAAATCACATCCTAATTTTAAAAGAGATAATATTATGCGTCCAAGCGGCAGAACCAGTAACCAATTACGTCCGATTCAAATTACCCGAAACTTCACTAATTATGCTGAAGGTTCGATATTGTTTGAAATGGGTGAAACCCGAGTACTTTGTACCGCAACTATTGAAGAAGGTGTTCCTCGTTTTTTAAAAGGCAAAAAGCAAGGCTGGTTGACTGCAGAATATGGAATGTTGCCACGAGCGACTCACACTAGAAATAATCGAGAAGCTGCACGCGGTAAACAAAGTGGTCGAACCCAAGAAATTCAAAGATTAATAGGCCGTTCGTTGAGAGCAGCGATCGATTTGAACTTATTAGGTGAATATACTATTCACATTGATTGCGACGTATTGCAAGCCGATGGAGGCACTCGTACAGCGTCAATATCTGGTGGCTGTATTGCTTTAGTAGATGCTATTAATCAAATGATACGAAAAAAGAAAATTAAAACTAATCCTATTAAA
The DNA here is from genome assembly GCA_047633355.1 of Polaribacter sp. GTDB lineage: Bacteria > Pseudomonadota > Gammaproteobacteria > Enterobacterales > Kangiellaceae. Next base: position 25,819 of record JBLIBL010000004.1, on the reverse strand, counting down.
CACATGATTGGCGCAGTGTCTGTGGGAATATACAAAGGGTCACCCGTGCTTGACTTAGATTACCCTGAAGACTCCGTTGCTGAAACCGATATGAATATTGTCATGAATGAAGAAAATGGCTTTATTGAAATTCAAGGAACCGCTGAAGGAGCGACTTTTACTCAAGAAGAGTTAACTGAAATGATGAGTTTGGGGCAACAGGGAATTAAAGAGATAATCGAGGCCCAAAAATCAGCGCTAGCGTAAAGGTTATTTCCTAATAAAAATAATGCTATTTGCGTGCTATCTTTCAGGAACCTACTTTAAAGAATGGACTAGTTCTCAGGGAGTTATTTCTCAGAGAACTACTTATCAGGAAATTTAGCATCTCGATAGCGTTTATTTGAAACAATTTCTTTATAAGCTTGAGCTAACTCTTTTGCTTTAATCAACTCTTTCGCGGTTAATTCTGACTCTAAAGTCTCTAACGCTTGACTAGAAACAAGGTTAGTATTTATTGCGACTGGACTTTGATTGCTCGATGCTAATTTAAACCAAGCATACGATTGAATGTAGTTACTAGCAACACCAACTCCTCGGTGAAACATAAGCGCTAAATTATACTGAGCAGACGCATTACCTCGAATACCCGATTGAAAGTAAAACTCCGCAGACTTCAAGTAGTTTTGTCTAAAACTACTTCCTTTTGGAGGCTCATAGTAATAATTTCCTAAAGCAAATAATGCTTCTGGATCACCAATTTCAGCTTTATGTTTTAACTTTGCCCACTCAGTTACGTAGATGCTCTTATGAGCGCCTGATTCACTTAGTTTACCCGCGTGCAGATTCTGACAAATCAGCATTGATGCGGCTAGTACTAAATGCTTGGGAAAATTTCTAATCAAACCAAACAAATCTAACCCTCAAAACTCGCTTTATTAGTTAAAAAAAATGATACAAACTTAATTGAATACCATGGTCGTTTTAATGTAACACAATGATTATTCTACTAAATTATTACTATTATCTGCATGTTTCTATTAATAAAACATTAAAATAGTGCATCTATAGATAAAAATGAGAACGAATAGATGTTTTGCAGACGATTCGTTGCGTAGTATACGCAGGTTATACCTTTTAAAATAGGGTACTTCTTGTCAGTAAAAATGTGTAATAATTACAATATATATTTTTATTTTTGTCTTTTTTATAATAATACAAATAACAAAAGGAGGTTTTATGATCGATCTTAACGCTTTTGATCTATTTAATTACTTAGAACAAAAAGAAATCGATGAGGTATTGTCCCATGTGCATCATCGTAATTTCCGCAAAAAGACACAAATAGTCACCGAAGGTGATGATTCACATAGTCTTTATTTTTTATTGGAAGGTAAAGTTAAAGTTTATCTAAATGATAAAAGTGGCAAAGAAATCATCATTAACACCCATGTACCTGGCGACTTTTTTGGTGAACTAGGATTAGTTAAATCGATCCCAAGAACAGCCTCTGTGATGACACTTGAAGAATGTAAAATTGGAGTAATGCAAGAATTTGATTTTAAGCACTGCCTATCTTCCTATCCCGCATTTTCTATTGCCTTAATTGAAAACTTATCAACACGATTGATTGAAGCAACTGAAACGATTAGAAAACTTGGATTAATGGATGTTTACCAGCGCATTGCAGTCACATTTTTAACCCTTTCTGAAGAAATAAACGGTGTCAGAATCATCCCCGAAAAACTAACACAGCAAAATATTGCTAGCCGTGTTGGCGCCTCTAGAGAAATGGTCGCTCGAATACTCAAGGATTTACGAACTGGCGGATATATTACTCAAGACGCTAATGGGATTACGATTAATCGAACACTACCTCACTCTTGGTAGAGCAATAGAAATTTTTATGCCGCAATCGAGTAAAAATAAGAAACAAAGCAACAAAATTGGCGCTCGTAAAACATCAAACAATAGCCCAACAGTAAGCCAATTGAGAATAATTGGTGGTCAATTTAGAGGTCGAAAGTTGTCGTTTGAGTCAGCGCAAGGACTAAGACCCACTCTAGACCAAGTAAGAGAAACCCTCTTTAATTGGTTATCAGCAGACATTTACCAAGCAAAATGTTTAGATTTGTTTGCAGGAAGTGGAGCGCTTGGTTTTGAAGCGCTTTCAAGAGGTGCCTCAAACGTTAGCTTTGTGGATAACAATTTAAAGGCGATCAATAATATAAAAAACAACTTGGATACGCTTACATCCAACCAAACTAGAACCGATAATCATTCAGAAAAAAAAAATACCTGTATAAATCAAACAGCAGAGCAATTCTTAAAAAACACGATTGAAAGGTTTGATTTAGTGTTTCTAGATCCCCCCTATGAACTCGATTTAATTCAACAAACTCTTAAAAACATTCAAGCTATTCTAGCTCCAGGAGCAAAAGTTTATATAGAAATGGAGGCTAGTTTAGCTTTAAATTTTTTGGATAATGCTTGGCGTATTTTAAAAATGAAGACTTCTAGTCGTTTAACTTATGGGTTGATTGAACTAATATAATCAAAATACTCTACTTGGATAGACTTTTATGTCTACTTTTATAGCTTTCTAATTACTATTGATTATATTTCAACCAGCAAACTAACAAACATTTACAAGTGATTATTTTACGCATTAATCAACAGGTTAACGACAGTACTCCACTAGAAAAAGCTCAAAAAACAACCATAAAAATCTCCACAAGAGATTTTTATGGTTATTATTACCCTTTTAATCCAATACTTTTGTTTGTAAGCTAAACATCCGATTAACAAGCACGCGTTCTAATTTAAGCGGAGTTAGCAAATATTAGAACACAGCCGGGGGATTAATATGCCAACATCAAACGATAAAAATAACCAACAGAATTTGCAAAATTGTTTTACAAACTTGCCTGATTTTGATTTTGAAGAATGGGCATCACTTCATAAAAGTGATCCTGAAGCATTTGAAGCAAAACGTACCGACTGGCTAACGACCTGTGTGACTGATGCACCTAAAAAATACCAAAAGCGATTAAATGGTTTAATGTTTCACGTTAATACGATCCGTCGACTTGAAAAAAATCCAATGCAAACTTGTTTTAAATTAACTTCAATGATGATGACCTCACTGAATGATATGGGAACATTTTTCAGTGATATAAATTCAACCCTTAGCAATAATAATGAATTTGCTCAGGCGGAAAGTACCAGCGCGGATATTTTAGAGTTTATTAGGTCTTAATCAGATAAACGTCAAATCTAAAGTTTTTGGAACTAATTTGATGTGAAGGTTTTAAACACTTTAGTTCTGGAGCGCCTTTAGGGCGCTTAACAACGACTCTTTTTACATTTGCATCTAAGGCCCGACTCAATAAGCTATCGGCATCCTGGTCTTCGCCTGCTAGTTTTTTAAATAGACGCATTTCCTTTTTAACCAATGCAGATTTTTTCCGGCTAGGAAACATAGGGTCTAAATAAATCACGTCAAATGAATCCAGTTTTTCAAAAGACTCGATACTATTTGTTTTTTGTAAATACAGAGAGTTCTTTAATTCCGGTTGATTATCAATTAGCCTATTTAAAGCATTTTTAAGTAATAAATAAATTGGCAAACAGCGCTCTTGCATCAAAATATAACAACCCAATTTCGCCATGATAAAAGAATCTCTTCCCATTCCGGCTGTAGCATCTAGAACTCTTGGTCTATAGTTTGATTTACAGCCAATGGCACGAGCAATTAATTCATTACTTTTACTAACCTTTTTTGCACGGTAACTAACACTTCCTTCATCTAAATCAAAATGAATGCTAGAACTATCTCCATCCAAAAACATATTTAAAAATAATTTATTATTTTTAAATTCAAAAACAGCCTGCTCATCAGATAAATCACTGATTGACTCGATGATTTCTAGGTCATATTGCCGAGCGAACTCTTTTACCTTTTCACAACCAGCATTGGTTGAACTAATAATTTGCTTATCTAATATTTTAAATTCAGCAATCAAAACATCTCTACCATGTTAATTAAACTGCAATACCAGAATGTCTTAACAGCGCCTCAACATTGGGCTTTCGACCTCTGAATTGTTCAAATAACTCCATAGGTTCAGCTGAGCCACCTTTTTCTAAAATTTCAACTAAGAATTTCTTTCCGGCTTCTAAATTCATAACACCTAATTCTTCAAACAGAGAGAATGCATCACTTGATAATACCTCTGCCCATTTGTAACTGTAATACCCAGCGGAATAACCACCAGCAAAAATATGCGAAAAACCGTTCTGGAAACGGTTAAAATCAGGCGGTGTAGAAACTGAAACCTCGCCTCTTGTTTCATTTAAAATTTCTTGAACTTGACCAACTGATAATCCATCACCCTTATGAATCTTAATATCGAAAATAGAAAATTCCAACTGTCTAACCATCATCATTGCAGATTGAAAATTCTTCGCCTTGATGAGCTTATTTAATAAGTCATTTGGCAACGGTTCACCCGTTTCATGGTGACCGCTAATTTTTTCTAGGACTTCAGCTTGATAACAAAAATTTTCCATAAACTGGCTAGGTAATTCAACCGCATCCCAAGGCACATTAGCAATTCCAGACGCAGATAACTCATCAACTTGAGTTAGCATATGGTGAATACCATGACCAAACTCATGGAATAATGTCACCACTTCATCGTGAGTAATTAAAGCAGGCTTTCCTTCTGCCGCTGGAGTGAAATTACAGGTCAAAAAGGCTATCGGGATCTGCGTTTTAATTTGATTGGCAATTTGATCGTTATTTTTATCAAGTAACTTAAATCTTCCTTGATAATCATCCATCCAAGCGCCACCGCGTTTGTGAGTTCTAGCATAAGGGTCTAAATAGAATTCAGCAATCAAATGCTTTTCTGAAGCCATGCTTTGATTTTTTTCACTCCTAAATATCTGATAGTGTTTTACATCTTTATGCCAAACGTCCGTTTTTTCTTTTTCTACAATATCTACATTAAAATGGTGTTTGGTTAAATCAAAGAGCCCTAAAATTACTTTATCAATCGGAAAATAAGGTCTTAGTTGTGACTGGGAGATTTGATATTCCTTTTGCATTAATTTTTCACTGTAATAAGCAGAATCCCAAGCCTTAAAATCCTCTATTCCATTTTCAGATGCAAAAGCGATGAGCGCAGAGTACTCCGCTTTTGCTTGTGCTTTACTTGATTTAGCTAAATCATATAGAAAATCTAATACTTCTTTTGGGTCATTCGCCATTTTACTTTCTAAAGATAATTCAGCGTAATTATTAAAACCTAATAGCTTTGCTTTTTTATTTTTTAGAATCAGTAACTCTTCCATTACCTGACTATTATCTATGTTTTTATCTACTGAAAATTCGGAAGCCCGAGTAACGTAAGCTCGATACACTTCTTCTCTTAGCTCACGATCATCTGCGTAAGTCATAATTGCAATATAACTTGGGATTTCTAAAGTAACCAAATAACCATCTCTGTCTTTTGCCTTTGCCATACCTTTTAACATTTCAATTTCTGTTTCTGGCAAACCTGCAAGCGATGCGACATTATCAAAATGCTTACTCCAACTCATTGTTGCATCCATAAGGTTCTGCTCAAATTTTGACGATAGCTCAGCTAATCTTGACTGAATTTTCCCGTATTGCTTTTTATCTTCTTCGTTTAAATCTAACCCAGACAATTTAAACCCTATCAGTGCATCTTTTAATATATGAATTTTTGTAGACGATAAATTTAACTTATCGCGTGATTGGTAGAGAGATTCAGTTAGTTTAAAAAGCTCTTTATCTTGACCCTGTTCAGTCGAATAATCGGTTAGCAAAGCTAAAGCATCATCGTAAGCTTTACGTAATTCGTCACTATTACAAACACTATTCAGATGGGACACTGGAGACCAAACTTTACCTAATTTATCTTCCATCACTTCTAATGGGTACATAAAATCTTCCCATTTAAAAGTTTTAGAGTTCTTTAATTTCAAAGTTAAACTATCCTTTAAACGCTTAACTTCTTTTTTGTTATTATCAATAACCTGTTGAATTGCTGCAACAACATGCTCAGGTCGAATGCTAGACACCCGATCGATAGGATTATTTAATAATAAAGGGTTACTATTTTGCGTCAGTATAGTCATACTTAAATTGCCAAAAGGGTTGATAATGCGCAAAATATCAGCATATTGATATACAAGCAAGTTTAGCCGAACATTTAAACCATTCAGCAATTAAAGATAGACATACAGACAAAAAAGGCACAATTATTATGACAAACACAGCTTCTCACGGTTACGAATACGACTACATTGCAATTGGCGGGGGAAGTGGTGGAATTGCCTCAGTTAACCGAGCATCTATGTATGGACAAAAATGTGCGATCATCGAAGCGAAAGCGCTTGGAGGAACCTGTGTCAACGTTGGTTGTGTCCCTAAAAAAGTCATGTGGTTTGCAGGACAAGTGGCTGACGCTTTTAAATATGCCCCGGATTATGGATTTGACGTTGAGTTAAAATCCCACTCATGGAAAACCTTAGTCGATAACCGAGAAGCTTATATCAGCCGAATTCATACTTCCTACGATAATGCATTAAGTAAAAATAACGTCGATGTGATTAAGGGTTGGGCAGTTATTCAGGATTCTCATACTATAAAAGTGGGAGATCGATTAATTACATCCAATAAAATCCTTATTGCGACGGGTGGAGAACCTAGCGTTCCTGAAATTCCGGGTAAAGAACATATATTAGATTCAGATGGTTTTTTCGCATTAGAAAACCAACCAAAAAAGGTGGTAATAGTTGGCGCAGGTTATATTGCGGTCGAACTTGCAGGCTTGCTAAATGCGTTAGGCAGTGAAACTCATCTGTTGGTTAGAAAAGATGATCCGCTTAGAGAGTTTGATCCAATCATCAGAGAAACTCTGGTTCAACAAATGCAAGATGAAGGCATTACTATTCATAGACAAACTCAGATCACAACATTGACAAAAAACAGCAACGGGCAATTTGAAATTTCAACTAATTCGAATGCTGAAATACCAGATATGGATGCAGTCATTTACGCCATTGGGCGATCACCGATAACAACCGGGCTCGGTATTGAAAGTATTGAACTCGAATTAGACGCTCGTGGTTATATAGTCACAGATGAATACCAAAATACCTCCGTAGACAACATTTATGCCGTTGGAGATAACACAGGAAGGGCGCAACTGACACCTGTTGCAGTCGCTGCGGGAAGACGATTATCCGAGCGATTGTTCAATGGTAAAACGAATGAAAAACTCGATTACAAATTAATCCCGACCGTTGTATTCTCTCATCCCGCCATCGGTACAATCGGTTTAACGGAGGCAGAAGCTCGCGAGGAATATGGTGACGATGTGACAGTATATACATCAGGATTCACCGCAATGTACACAGCAATAACCAAACACAGACAAGCAACAAAAATGAAATTAGTTTGTGCTGGAGATAATGAAAAAGTTGTAGGGATTCATATTATTGGTTTAGGTGCAGATGAAATGCTTCAAGGATTTGCTGTTGCGGTTAAAATGGGAGCCACTAAAGCTGACTTTGATAATACGATTGCTATTCATCCTACTTCTGCTGAAGAGCTGGTGACAATGCGGTAAATTACACAAAAATTTAATTGTTACCCAAATTTTTTCGCCTGACTTACGACATAAGAAACACTGAAGTTTCACTTTTATAAATAATATGAGGATATCAATATGTCAAAAAATCAATGGGGCGTCGCTATGAGCGCAACACTACTTATGTGTGTTTTATTAGGCATTAATAAAACAAGTCATGCTAGTAATCAGTCTATCGAGATTTAGTCATACAATGACAACATCACTATTAATATAAGCAATGGAGCGAAAATTCAGGCTTTAGAAAGCAAAAAACATATTTTAGAAGAGAAAATTCCAAAGATTAATAAGCAAAATTACAAGCACTTGAACAACAAGCGGAAGTTTATAAAAACTTACTGATTGAAATATGTGGAACTCTTTAGTTCGTTGGAGCTGAATTCAAAACAACTTACAATGACATTGGTAAAGATTTGGGATAGTACCTTGCAGTTCAAATTGAATTTTTCCACAAATACATTTTCCTATCATAATATATCCTTAACTTAATTCGAATAGAGTGTGCTACACAGCTAAAACTTGTTCATGTAAATACTGCCTTATCACTTGTTCTGTGCAAATTAAATTTTTGTTAAATAGTGGAGAACGAAATTTAGTATTAAGGCACAGCGGTAAAATGAGAATGAATACAAAGCCATTGGCCTTTCTCTTTAACAAAAATCCTTGTTGCCTTACCTCGAGAAGTGAAGCGTTTGCCACTGCTATAACCCGCATCATTCCAATGATAAGTTATCCAAGCTGTATCGCCTCTAATAATAACTACCGGTTGATGCATAAAAGTTCTTACACCTTCTACACGCCCCAAATAGTCACCGTAATCAATCGCTTCTTTATCTTTACCTTGATGTAAATAAACATCAGCTTCACCAAAAACAGAATAATCTGGATGAATATGTTTTAAATAGGCTTTTAAATTATTAGTTTCTACGGCTTTCCACATTGAATGAACATTGTCGATAATTTGATCTTGATCAGATTGGTTTGCATTGCTAGCATTAGTAAACAAAACACTGCCAAATAAAATCGCCAGTAACATTCTCATGTAGCCTCCAAAACTTAAATATTAATATTTGATTAGGTTGTTTTAAAGTTAAACGCTGACAAGAGTGTTTTTAGCGGTAACCTCAATAATTAGAATGACTTTATCATGTTGCATTCGAATATGTCCGACAACAGCTAATTAACCCACAAACTCTCCTTGTTGCTAAACTGCAAAAACAATACTGCGTAACAATTACGTAGATACGTCTTACGCAATTATTTTTTTAGGCAAGGTGAGTTTTTCTATCATTCGAGCAAGTTCAAAATCTCTAACCGAAATACCGTTGACTTCGTGGGTTGTAAGATGAATTTCCACTTTGCTGTAAACATTAAACCATTCAGGATGGTGGTCTACCTTTTCAGCGAAAATTGCAACGCTGGTCATAAATCCAAATGCTGTGGCAAAATTTTGAAATTTAAATGTCTTAAATAGCTTGTCATTTTCTATCACCCAAGGTAAATCAGTACTTGAATTTAACTTTTCTAATTCGTCTTTTAACTGAGTCTCATTGTATTGTTTTATCATTATCTACGACTCCTTTTATTCTCGGACCGGCTACTAGCTTAATTTAATACAGATCAAGCGCACTTCAATGCTAAAACTTGTTCTTTTAAATATTCACTTGTCACTTGTTCTGCGGGAATTAAATCACCAACCACTAGCTCTATTTTGGAATAAAATCGTTTTGGTAATCCTTTCATAGCCTCACCACCTGAACGGCTAAACCAACTTCCCCACAAGCCTTTAATAGCCATTGGTACAACTGGCACTGGTGTTCTAGAAATTATTTTTTCGATCCCTTGCTTAAATTCGCCTAACTCACCATTTGCGGTTAATTTTCCTTCAGGGAATATACAAACCACTTCACCACCACTTAATGCTTCTGCAATTCTATCGAAGGCTTGTTTCATAACGCTTTCATCTTCGTGTGCGGGAGCGATTGGTATTGCGCCAATAATTTTAAAGAATCGGCCAACGATCGGCATTTTAAAAATTCGATAATCCATAACAAAACGCACATTACGTTTGCAGTAACCGCCAATAATTAATGCATCAACAAAACTGACATGATTACAAACTAAAACACAGCCTTCTTTTTTAGGGATTGAGCTTAAATTTAAATGCCTCATTCGATAAAGGGTATTAATCAAACACCAAGTAATAAATCGAGTAATAAATTCTGGAGCCTTAGTGAAAACGTAAATAGCGACAAAGATATTAATTATCCCTGTTATCAAAAATAATTCTGGAATTGAAAAATCCATAGACAATAAAGCCATTGAAAACAAACCGGAAACGACCATAAATAGTGCATTAACAACGTTATTGCCTGCCATCACTCTGGATAAATGTTTTTCATCACTTCGTTGTTGAATTAATGCATAAAGGGGCACAGTGAATATCCCACCAAAAACCCCAATCATTACCATATCAAGTAGGATTCGAAAGCTACCAGTATAATCAATAAACTCTTTCCAAGAATAAATAGCGGAAAGCCCTGTTTGCGTATTTGCATAATAAAGGTCAATTGCAAATAAACTCAGACCTAAAGCGCCAATAGGCACTAAACCAATTTCTACTCGACCACTTGATAATTTTTCACAAAATACTGACCCGATCCCAATACCAACAGAAAAAACAGCAAGAATTAAAGTCGCCACGCTTTCTTTACCAGCTAATGTATATTGAGTGTAACTCGCTATTTGTGCAATAAATACCGCACCATAAAACCAAAACCAAGAAATACCAAGAACGGCTAAAAATACAACTTTATTCGATTTTAAAAATTTTAAATTTCTGACCGTTTCGGTCATTGGATTCCAGTTAATTTTTAATTCTGGTGCTACTGGCGGAGTCACAGGTATTTGTCGACTAGTAAAATAACCGACAAATGCAATCACTAAAGTTGTCACCGATAACCAAAAAGCAACATCCATTTCTAAAGCTGCAATCACACCACCAAGGATAGTTCCAATCAGTATTGCTAAAAACGTACCAGATTCAATTAACGCATTTCCTCCAACTAGTTCGTCTTCATTTAAGTGTTGAGGTAAAAGGCCATATTTAATTGGACCAAACACTGTAGACTGAAAGCCTAATAAAAATAAAACAGACAAAAGAATTTCGGTATTGTTGAGGTATAAGCCGACTGTAGCTAAAAGCATTATAGCAATTTCTGCTATTTTGATGTATTGGATACTTTTTGACTTTTCAAACTTGTCCGCAAGTTGACCGAAAGTTGCAGAGAAAAGAAAGAATGGTAATATAAAAATCACAGCCGAAGCCGTAACTAATAATTTGGAATCCAAACCTAAAGCTGACATGCCTCTAAATCCAATCATAATAATTAGCGCATTTTTAAATACATTATCATTTAGAGCACCAAATGCCTGAGTTAAAAAGAAAGGAAAAAATCGACGTTGTTTTAATAACACAAACTGATTAGGCTCTTTATTTAAGTTGCTATCTGCAGGCATAACGATTCACTTAATTAGTTTTTCATCCTCTTACCAATCGGTTTAACCATTTCAAACTCAATGTTTAAACTGACCATTTTCAAGAAAATGAATAGATTGTTTGATAAGCTGACTATCCCACATCATAAAGGAATGATGCAAGGGCATAACAATAAAGTCGGACATAACGCTACACTGGGTACTGGATATCTCTACTATGCCATCTCCCGGCGCGTTGGCACTGGCTTTTTTATAAAACCATGTTACGGGCACTAACGGAGTGAAAGCCTTATTGCCAGCGATTATACCAGTTTCGATTATTGGTTCTGGTAATTTTTGCAGTAACTCGCTATTTAAAGCCAATTCTTTGCTCACTTTTGGAGTTAGGTGTTTTAGTAAAAAATGACTCACCATAAAGTTAGCAATTGAAGTTCCTTTATTGGGCGTACCAATCATCACACATCTACTTGAGGTCAAAGATTTAGAATTTTCAGGAAGCCAAAGATTCTTATTTGCCAATAAGCCCCGAATCAAAATCCCACCAAATGAATGGCCTACAAAATGAACTGTTTGATCTTGTTGCGTACTCTCTTTTACTCGTGGCTTTATTGTTTGTATTAGTTTCTTTAATATTTCCTCAAAAGTTAAAAAATGACTTGGGTAGCCTATATTAAGTGTTTCATAACCTACCATGTCCAACTCTCGATTAATCTTATTCATACTTCGTGGCGAGCGACCTAATCCATGTAAGATGATAACTTTTTCTCGGGCGTTAATTTTCACAATCCAAACAACCGCTCAGTATTCAAATAACAATGATCAGTAAGCTCAACAAGATCCTCATTCCTTGCTCTAGCGATCGTCTCAGCTATGTGAGGTAAATATTGTGGTAAATTCCGACTACTTTTTGGTTTTGGTCTCAAGTCTCTTGGCAATAAATAGGGTGCATCAGTTTCTAGTAATAGTTTATCACTCGGAATTAAATGGACATTATTGTATAGCTCGACGCCCCGCCTTTCATCACAAATCCAGCCTGTAATACCTATGTGCATACCCAAATCTAAGTAAGCCTGCATATGTTGGGATTTTCCAGTAAAGCAATGTACCACGCCCCCATTCAAATTGTGCGCGTAATCTTTAAGCAATTTATATTGCGCTTCAAACGCATCTCTCTCATGTAAAAACACTGGTTTTTGACATTCAACTGCTAGTTCTAATTGCTGTTCAAACACTCTCAATTGTTCTTGTTTAGGTGAAAAATTACGATTAAAATCTAAACCACACTCTCCTACAGCTACTACGTTAGTCTCTTTAACTAACTGATGTAATACTTCAACATCTGTTAGCTCAAAGTCTTTCGCATCATGCGGATGGCAACCAGCTGTCGAATACAATCTTTGAGGAAAGCGTCTGCTCAACTCAAATGCTTTACGACTCTCAATTAAATTGGTACCTGTAACAATCTGTTTAACCACACCAAGTTTCTCGGCATTCTGGATAATCAACTCTCGATCTTTATCAAAGCGCTTATTGGTTAAATTAACCCCAATATCAATATATTTAAGTTGAGTTGTCATTTGATTAGAATTATCCTCTGATATCTAATTACTTCACATTATAAGAACAAATTAAAGAAGTCACCTATTTACAATAAGAAAACAAGCTATACTAAAAACACTTCAAAAAAGTCTATTTGGTGATCTCGTGGCAGACTATACACTTTATGGTGCTGATTTTTCAATGTATAGCGGAAAAGCGCGCGCTTACTTACGATACAAGTTATTTAATTTTGATGATGTATTATCAACCGCAGGTGTGTATAAAAAAATTATAGTACCGAAAACAGGTGTTAAATATATACCTGTGGTAAAAACCCCTAGTGGTGAGTATCTTCAAGATACTACCAATATCATCGACCATTTGGAGGAACTACCGTCAACTCGCCCTGTATATCCAACAACGCCCAAACAACGTTTAATTTCACTCTTACTAGAGCTTTATGGCGATGAATGGCTAGTGATGCCAGCAATGCATTACCGTTGGAATTTTGATACTGTAAATCAACCATTTTTATACAAAGAATTTGGCAATATCATAACTCCCAATATGCCGGGCTTTATAAAACACTTTTTTGGTAAAAAAATTGGTAGTCGATTTAAAGCAATGGTTCCCAAACTAGGAATCACCAAACACACAATTCCTGCTTTAGAAACTTGGTTCGAAAAAGAATTTTTACCAACATTAAATGAACATTTCACACATTATAAATTTTTATTAGGTAGCAAACCTTGCATTGCTGATTTTGGTTTTATTGCATCACTATGGGCTCATTTATATCGAGACCCTTATCCTAAAAACTTAATTTCCGAACAAGCCCCGAAAGTTTCTAAATGGATAGAAAGAATGAAAGACGCATCAAAAGTGGAAGGTGAGCTTTTAGCAAATGATGAAATACCCGAAACTCTTTATCCCATTTTGAAAAATTTATTCGAGTTTCAATGGCCTGTATTAGAAGACACATCCAATAGGTTAACTGAATGGTATGCAAAAGAAACCAATAATATTCATACAGGCCAATCTGTCGAAATACCAAGAATGATAGGTACCCATCAGTTTAGAATTGGAACCGTTGAAGAGCAACGAAGTATAATGCCTTTCTCTCAATGGATGATGCAAAGACCACTTAATTATTATACATCACTCACGCCAGAGGAAAAAAAATCTGTCGACCCTTTGCTGAAAGAAGTGAATGGGTTATATGCAATGCGTTTTAGAATTGAAAACCAAGTAATGAGAGTAAATAACCGAATGGTTATTCGATCGAGTTGATTAAATGTTTTTAATATTAATTAACTCTTCTTCACGTTTTTGCTGATCTAATTGCTGAATCATTTCCTTGCGTTTATCGCAGGGTTCATCACAATCACAAACCTTTTCTAAGCCAAGATCTGAGATTCCGCCACAACTACCTTTTATTTTCTTTTTTTGGAAGATATAACCCACGGACATAATTGTTACTACGATTAACAACAACATAAATGTGATAATAAATGTTTGCAAAATTCATTCTCTAGGTTTTAGATTTAGCTACTAGGTTCTAGCGGAAAATGTTTAACAAACTCAGAACTATGACGTTCAACAAAACCTTCATCAGATTTTATTAGTAGATAAAGAGCAATGTTATTCTCTTCTGCAAATGCCAATGATGATTCTTTCCCCATCACCATAAATGCAGTTGCGTAAGCATCGGCCAACATAGTTTGTTGATGTAAAACCGTCACTGATGCTAAATTATGCGTAATCGGTTTTCCTGTTGTTGGATCAATAGTATGCGAATATCGTTTGCCATCTTTTTCAAAAAAATTTCTGTAGTTGCCAGAAGTTGCAACACCCAAATTATGAGGTTCAAATATTTTTTGAATTTGGCGGGTTTTTTCTATTGGTGCTTCAATCGCTAAACGCCATGATTTTGATTTTGAATTAACGCCTTTGGAAGCTGTCTCGCCACCAATTTCTACTAAATAGTTTTTGACTCCAGTGTCTGAAATAATCTTTGCAATTTGGTCAACTCCGTAGCCCTTTGCAATTGCTGAAAGGTTAACCGAAAGAGATTTGTTTTCTTTTAGTATACAATTATTTTGTATCTGTAATTTTGAATATCCAATTTTTTTTAACAATTTTAAGATAGTCGCTTCTTCAGGAATATGGTTGTTAGTTTTTTTAGAGTCGAATCCCCATTCTTTAATTAACAGATCGAGTGTTATATCAAATTTTCCATTAGTCTGTTTACTTACTCTGTTTGCTTCTCTGATAACAAACAAATTTTCTGCTGACATTGGAATACAGGAGTCCAATTTATTTAGGTTAAATAACGAAAGTTCAGAACTTTTAATGTAAGTGGACATCAATTGGTTGATTTCAATTAATCTAGCATCTATCTTTTGTTTCAAATATAATTCTTTTTCTTGTGTTGACTCAACCGTTATTTGATAGGTTGTACCCATGGTAAAACCTATAAACTGACGATATTCAGTTTCGTCAGCATCACTATTATTTTCACCGCAAGATGAAAATATTATCAACAGAGTTATTAATAGCGAACTCCTAAATATGTATCGTGTCAATTCAGATCTGGTTAATAGAGGCTGCATAGCAATGGTTTTGAAAACCTAACCACCAAAATCATCTAAGAAAATATTATCCCTTTCAACACCAAGATCTTCTAACATTTTAATAACCGCAGCATTCATCATTGGCGGCCCACACATATAAAACTCACAATCTTCTGGTGTTTCGTGAAGCTTTAAATATTCATCGTACAAGACGTTATGAATAAACCCAGTTAAGCCATCCCAGTTATCTTCAGGCATTGGATCTGATAGCGCAACATGCCAATCAAAGTTGTCATTCTCTTTGGCTAATTGGTCATAATCTTCTTCATAAAATATTTCACGTTTACTTCTTGCACCATACCAAAACGAAATTTTACGATCGGAATTTAACCGTTTTAATTGGTCAAAAATATGCGATCGCATTGGAGCCATTCCCGCACCGCCGCCAATAAAGACCATTTCATTTTTAGTTTCTTTGGCGAAAAATTCACCATAAGGTCCTGAAATAGTGACTTTATCTCCGGGTTTTAAATTAAATATATAAGATGACATTTTACCTGCTGGTAAAGTCATATTTCTTGGCGGTGGTGAAGCGATTCGTACGTTTAACATGATGATCCCTTCTTCACCTGGATAGTTAGCCATTGAATAAGCGCGAGTAACATGCTCTTTAACTTCCGATTCTACATCCCATATTTTAAAGTGATCCCAATCAGGGTGATATTCTGGGTCAATATTAAATTCTTTATAACTTAGCTTATACGGAGGACATTCAATCTGAATATAACCACCCGCTTTAAAAGGAACACTTTCTTCTTCAGGTAACTTTAAAACTAATTCTTTAATAAATGTGGCTTTGTTGTCATTAGACACAACCTCACATTCCCATTTTTGAACCCCAAAGATTTCCTCTGGTAATTCAATTTCCATATCTTGTCTTACGCTCACCTGACAAGATAAACGATAACCATCTTTCGCTTCGCGCTTATTGATGTGTCCTTCTTCTGTTGGCAGTATTGAACCACCTCCAGATTTAACAATACATTTACATTGACCACAAGTACCACCGCCACCACATGCTGAAGGAACAAAAACACCAACATCAGATAAAGCATTTAGTAACTTACCACCAGCATTAGTTGTTATGGTTTTATCGTCCTCGTTATTAACACCGATGCGAACAGCACCACTGCTAACTAGGCTTGACTTGGCTGCCAATATAATTAATACCAAGGTTAGTATAACCACGGTAAACATTGAGACACCTACAAAAATTGTTTCAAACATTTAATTAAATCCTTAAACTTATCATTAAGTTCAATTTTTATGACTTAAGCTCGATATTTAATATGAGCATTTTTGTCTTTCTGTTAACCCCTCTATTTAGAAGAGTCGAGAGAGGTTCATATTTTTTATTAAAGCTGAACGCCTGAGAATGACATGAATGCTAATGCCATTAAACCAACAGTTATAAAAGTAATGCCAAGACCTCTTAAACCTTCAGGTACATCACTATATTTCATTTTCTCTCTAATTCCAGCAAGAGCAACAATCGCTAACGCCCAACCAAATCCACTACCGATACCGTAAACAACAGACTCAGCAATATCATAATCACGCTCAATCATAAACAAACTACCACCTAAGATGGCACAGTTAACCGTGATCAGTGGTAGAAAAATTCCTAACGCTTGATATAAAGCGGGGAAGAATTTATCTAAAGTCATTTCTAGTATTTGTACCAGCGCTGCGATAACGCCGATATAAACAATTAGCCCCAAGAAACTCAAGTCAGTATTAGGTAAGCCTGCCCATGCGAGAGCACCTTCTTGTAATAAGTAGGTTGAAAGTAAATTATTCACGGGCACGGTAATAACCTGTACCAGAACAACCGCAACGCCTAAACCCATGGCTGTTTGAACCTTCTTTGATACCGCAAGAAAAGTACACATTCCAAGAAAGGCAGAAAGTGCCATGTTTTCTATGAAAACAGAGCGTATAAATAGACTAATATAATGTTCCATTAGCTAACGTCCTCGACTTGCTCTGGTTTCCAAGTTCGGATCCCCCAGATCAGAAATCCAATAATAAAAAAGGCACTGGGTGGTAATAGCAGTAAGCCGTTTGTTTGATACCAACCGCCATCTTTTATTGGCGTTAAAATGGTATATCCTAAAATACTGCCTGAGCCGAACAACTCTCGAACAACTGCAACCGCTATCAATATCACCGAGTAACCTAAACCATTTCCAATACCATCAAAAAAGCTCATCACCGGCCCATTCTTCATCGCATAAGCTTCAGCTCGTCCCATAACAATACAGTTAGTGATAATTAGACCAACAAATACCGACATTTGCTTAGCTGTTTCAAAGGCATAAGCTTTTAACATTAGGTCAACCACAATTACCAGAGAAGCGATAATCGTCATTTGAACAATAATACGAATACTTGAAGGTATTTGAGTACGGATTAAACTGATCAACAGGTTAGAAAAAGCGGTGACTACGGTCAACGCTAAACACATGACTAATGCCGTTTCTAGCTTACTGGTTACCGCTAATGCACTACAAACACCTAAGACTTGCAGCGCAATAGGGTTATTATCCCAAATTGGTTTGATTAAAACTTGTTTTATTTCTTTAGCATCAATAGCCATTATGCTTCCCCTTTAACTACGTCAAGACGAGAAAGGAAAACACCGAAGCCTTGCTCACTTAGCCAATAATCCAACATCATTTGAACTCCGCGTGTGGTCATACTGGCCCCTGAAAGCGCATCGATTTCATACTCATTTTTTGGTATAGTCTTAACTAACGTTAAAGCTGGTTGGCCTTTTGCGTTAAGTAATTTCTTGCCGCTCCACAAAGCTAACCACTTTGGATTATCAACTTCACCACCTAGCCCAGGTGTTTCGCCTTGTTCGTAAAACTTCAATCCGACAACTGTTTGCTTGTCTGATTCAAGGGCAACAAAACCGTAGAGTGTTGAGTAAAGACCTTTACCATGAATCGGCAAAATAATTGTCTCGACTCGGCTATTATTTTTGACCAAGTAAACAGGAACAACTTTAGACCGTCGTCCGATACGAGCTAAATCTTTTTCAATAGCGACACTAGACTCAGCAGACTTAGCTGCTTTACGCTGGTTGAATGATTGAGGGTTCTCAACTTCAACAAATTTGCCTGAATCAAGATTGACGAATTTCCGTTCAATATTGGCAAACACAGCCTCAATGTCAGTATCGGCTTTCAATAGATGGGCTGCAAACAGCACATTCTTTTTCTTATCCAGTAAAGCATTTTTGACTTGTTTCTCTTTCAGAAAAACGGCTGCACTGGAGACAATAATTGAGCAAACTAAACATAGACTGACTGTGACAATTAACGTTTTTGTAAAGGATTCATTTTTAGCTGACATAACGTCGAGCCCTCCTTTTGATATTGGCTTGGACCACAAAATGGTCGATAAGAGGAGCAAATAAGTTGGCAAACAAGATAGCCAACATAATACCTTCTGGGAATGCAGGGTTTACGACTCGGATCATCACGCACATAAAGCCGATTAAAAAGCCGAAATACCATTTACCTTTATTGGTCAAGGAAGCCGATACTGGATCGGTTGCCATAAATACCATACCAAAAGCAAAACCTCCGCTCACCAGATGCCAATACCACGGCATTTCAAACATCGTGTTGGTATCACTACCAACCCAATTAAGCAGAGAGGACGTTGCGACCATGCCTATGAACACAGCGAGGATAATCCGAATTGATGCAATTCTTAAGTAAGCGAGTAGTAATCCGCCAATCAGAATCATTAGAGTTGACACTTCACCAATCGATCCTGGGATCAAACCATAAAAAGCATTCCACCAATCTTCAGTAATGCCCCAATCAATAGTGTTAACGGCTGCGGCAGCACTTGCAGCCAAAGGTGTTGCCCCAGAGTAGCCGTCAACAACATTCCATACTTGCCCAGACATATCACCAGGATAAGCAAAGAATAAAAAGGCTCGTCCAGCTAACGCTGGATTTAAGAAGTTTTTACCGGTACCACCAAATACCTCTTTAGCAACCACAACTCCAAAACTAATGCCTAGTGCCACTTGCCATAGAGGAATGTCAGGCGGCAGAATTAATGCAAACAAAATAGATGTAACGAAAAACCCTTCATTAATTTCATGTCCTCTAACCGACGCAAACAACACTTCCCAAAATCCACCAACAATAAATGCTGTTGCATAAATTGGTACGAAATAAAGAGCTCCAATAAACAGTGAGTTAAAAATATCTTTGGAATATTCAACAGCAAAAAGCTGCATAAACCAGCCACGCACTCCATCAAACTCAGCTACGCCCGTTATTGCCATAGCATCAACAGCTTGGTAACCCACGTTATACATTCCCCAAAACATTGCTGGAAAAGTACAAGCCCATACAAAAATCATAATTCTTTTTAAATCAATGCTATCCCTAACATGAGAAGCCGATCGTGTGACATGACCTGGAGTGTATAAAATCGTTGTCGCGGCTTCGTAAAGTGCGTACCACTTTTCATATTTACCGCCTTTATCAAAATGCGGTTCCAAATGATCAAGATATTCTCTTAAACTTTTCATTAGCCTTCCTTCTCAATGGTGGTTAACACATCACGTAGGATGGGACCGTATTCATATTTTCCAGGGCAGACGAAGGTACAAAGCGCTAAATCTTCTTCGTCAAACTCTAAACAACCCAACTCTTGTGCTCCATCGGTATCGCCAACAACAATTGCTCTAATTAGTTGGGTTGGCAAAATATCCCAGGGCATTACTCTCTCGTAACTACCAATAGGCATAATCGCTCTTTCACTACCATGAGTTGAGGTATTTAAATCAAAACGTTTACTAGGGTTTAAATGCGAGATAAAAGCCTTAGTTACTGAAAACTTATCAACACCCACATGGATCCAACCAAAAAATTCTTTTTCTCTTCCTTCCGCTAACACACTAATTTGGTTATGATACCGTCCTAAAAAAGCTCTATGGTGAACCGCGATATGACCGTTGAATACAGAACCGGATATAACTCGTTCATCATTAGGATTTATTTGGTCTTTTAATAATTCTTCAATATTAGCGCCTTGCATGGTGCGGATTAAACGAGGTTCTTTAACCAAAGGACCTGCCAAGGCGATGACACGTTCACAATTCAAACGACCAGTAACAAACAACTCACCAATAGTAATGACTTCTTGATAATTGATATGCCAAACTTGTCTGCTTGCATTTACTGGTTTTAAAAAATGAATATGTGTACCAACATTACCCGCAGGATGAACGCCAGCAAACGCTTGATAGTTGGCCACTTCATTCTTGCTAATATTTAGTCCTTGATTGCCATCATAACTGACAAAAAGTTCACCTTCTGTCAGTTGTTTTAAAATCGTCAATCCATTATTAAATTCCGTTTCTTTCTCTTTAATAACGACCTGAGGATCCCCCGATAATGGATTAGTGTCCATTATCGATACAAAGGTCGCGACGGGAGATGTTCCACGTAACGGAACTTTGCCGAATGGGCGAGTTCGTAACGCCGCCCACAGACCAGCTTGATTTAACCTTTCAGTAATATTCTCTTTACCAATCAAAGCTAATTGTTCTTGAGGTGTTTTTTCAAATTCAACGCTTTCATTACCGTCAATTTCAATCACAACGGAAAGCAATTTACGCTTTGCACCGCGATTGATAGCGACAATTTTACCGCTAGCAGGTGCAGTATAACGAACACCTTCATTTTTCTTGTCTGTCCAAATTAAATCACCACATTTAACTGTATGGTCTATTCTAATATGCATAGATGCTTTCATATCGAGATAATCCTCACCAAGCAACGCTACTTGGGTAATTGGCGGACCATCATGAATTTCTTGTTTAGGGCGTCCAGTGATCGGAAGGTCTAAACCTTTTTTGATTTTAATCATAAATTTTTCTAGTTTTATGTTAGTGAAATTACTATAGTCTAGATAGTGGGTACTTACTTGGTTTTTTGAAGATTTTTTAAGTCAAAAACCAATTCTATACAAGCGAATAATAAGAATAAAACCCATTTAATTAACCACATAAACAGGATAAAAATTGCATCTATTAAAAGCCACGTATTATACTGGGAAGAATGGATAATTGACCAGAAGAAAAACATACATTTTGACAACCTTTTTTTATAAAATGGATTTAGCTTATTTTTATAGGTTAAGACTGGAAAGATTCAAATGATTTGGCGACGCTCAATAAAAAATCGTCTTATATTGATCATTCTCACCATCTGTATTTCAGCTTTAGGTTTGGGAATGCTCGCGATCGGCATCAATAATCATCAATCTAAAAAAGGCGCTATGATAAAAGGTGCTATTTCTCAAGCACAGTTACTTTCTGAACTAGCTTTAGAGCCAATATTGAATAATGAATTTGCGGCTGTATCAACCGTTCTGCAAAATGCGTTTTTAGACACCCGTTCAAGTGGTGCAATTTTTGATGCCATCGGTCAACAAATTGCCATCAAAGAAAGCTTAAATGGCAAGTACATTAGTAGTTCTGAATATAAGAGCGCCAATAAAGTCAGATGGGGTTCAAAGTTTTTATATGTATGGCAAGTTATAGAGAAAAATAATGAATTAGCGGGAGTTGTTTATTTACAAATTTCACGCCGCGATTTTGATAAACAAACTCGAACTTATTACATTTACAGCTTAGTTGTTTTATTGATCCTTAGTTTTATTATCTATTTTGTCGCTCAAAAAATGCAAAAAAGCATTTCATCTCGAATTGTTAATTTAGAGCAAATCAGTCGCCGGATAAGCCACATCAATAATTATGCTATTAGAGTTCCTAATTATGGAGAGGACGAAATCGGATCGCTTGCCCGTTCTTTTAATTTAATGTTAGAAACCATCGAAAAAAATCAGCATGAGAAAGATCGCGCCCATGAAGCGCTTCAAATCAATCGAAGAAGATTAGAAAGTGCGGTAAAAGATTTACAGTATTTGGCAAATTATGATTCTTTAACACAACTTCCTAATCGCGCCCTTTGTATGGATCGAATTAAAATTGCGATCAAAGCAGCCTCTAGAGAAAATATTATGATGGCGGTCATGTTTTTGGATCTTGACCATTTTAAAGACGTTAATGATTCGCTCGGTCACGCAATTGGCGATGATTTACTAAGGTCAACAAGCCAACGTTTACAGGAGCACATTAGAGAAGATGACACATTGGCGCGTCTTGGTGGCGATGAGTTTGTCATCATATTAAATAGAATCAAAAAGACCGAAAGAGTCATTGATGTTGTTGAAAAAATTGTGGCTGGTTTTGATAGACCGTTTGATTTATCCGGTTTTCAAGTCAATAGCACCGTCAGTATAGGTGTTTGTCTTTATCCTGGTGATGGTGTCGACGTCGATTCATTAATGAAATCTGCCGATGCAGCTATGTATAAAGCAAAAGAGGCAGGACGTAACACCTATGAGTTTTATGAGTCTCATTTAAACCAATTAGCCAATAGGCGTCATCAACTCGCCAATGAGTTACGAAGTGCAATAAAGAATGATGAACTCAATTTAGTTTTTCAACCTCAACTCAACTTAGCTAAAAATGAAATCATCGGTGCAGAAGCATTAGTACGTTGGGTGCACCCAATTCTCGGTAATATTAGTCCTGCTGAGTTTATTCCAGTCGCTGAAAATACCGGAATGATTAAAGAGATTGGAGATTGGGTACTTGATCAAGCGTGTATGGTGCTGGCGAAATGTTTGCAATCACAAATAATCATTCGAATTGCGATTAATTTATCTGCTCTTCAATTTAAACAAGCTGATCTTGCTTCCACTATTTCAAAAACCTTAAAAGCCTACCGTATACCGCCACATCTATTAGAAGTTGAAATCACAGAAAGCATGGTTATGCGCGATGTTAATAAAGCTATTGGCATATTAGAAGATATTAAAAAAATGAATATTAGAATAGCCATAGATGATTTTGGAACGGGCTATTCCTCGTTATCTTATTTACGACGCTTTCCTCTAGACGCACTTAAAATTGATCAATCATTTGTGGATGAATTATTCGTTGATAACGGTGATACAGCGATTACATTGGCCATCATCTCAATGGCTAAAAGTTTAAGGCTTGAAGTGATCGCCGAAGGCGTTGAAACAAAGGAGCAGTTTGAATTTTTAGCAAAAAATCATTGTGATGATATACAAGGTTATTTCTTCTCTAAACCTTTAAAAGAAGAGGCGTTCATTAAATTTTTGAGCGAACATAAGACTAAAAATGACTCATGCGACATTATTTTTGCTTAATCGTAATACTGTAAACAAATTTAACACTAGAAATAACCTTAATCAGTTGTATCTACTCTCTCAGTCAGGTAATATTTGCGCCCTTTTTATGGGTGACAATTAGACTAAGAATTTTTAGTAAAACAATTAAATACGAATTATTTGGTAACAATGAAACAAACAAGAACACAATTAATCGCTGGAAACTGGAAAATGAACACTTCCAGAGTAGAGGCTATTCAGCTAGCGAGTCAAATAATTGCATTGTCAGATGCCAGTAAAACAGCTAACTGTTTAGTCATTGTGCCAAGTATTCATAGTGCCGATATAGAAGGCTTAAGTAAAAATAGCCATGTATTATTAGGGGCACAAAATGCTCATTGGGAAGATAGCGGCGCTTACACTGGTGAATTAAGCATTAAAGTGCTAAAAGATTACGCTATTGAATATTTACTAGTTGGCCATTCAGAAAGACGAGAAATGTTTGGTGAAAGCGATCAAAATGTCGCAAAAAAATTCGCATCAGCAATTAAAAATGATATTAAACCGATTCTTTGTATTGGTGAAACACTTGAACAACGTGAAAATGGACAAACATTAGAAGTATTGTTTGAGCAATGTAAAGCGGTAGTCGGGCTTGCTGGTATTGAAGCATTTGCCAAAGCTTCCGTAGCTTACGAGCCAATTTGGGCAATAGGAACAGGTAAAACAGCCACTCCAGAACAAGCACAAGAAACACATAAAGCATTAAGAAATTGGTTTGCAGAACAGAATGAAGAAATAGCAAACAATTTACAGTTTTTATATGGTGGAAGTATGAACAGCAACAATGCCCAAGAATTACTTTCCCAACCCGATATAGATGGTGGTTTAATTGGTGGAGCCTCACTAAAAGCCGAAGAATTTTTAAAAATATACTCATTAGCAGGATAGAAAAATGGAAGAATCAATATTAATCGTTTACTTAGTCGTTGCCATCGCATTAGTCGGCATCATTCTCTTACAAAAAGGTAAAGGTGCAGAAATGGGCGCATCTTTTGGAGCTGGTGGCGCAAATACCGTATTTGGTGCCGCGGGTTCTGGCAATGCATTAACTAAAACGACCACGGTACTGGCCATTATATTTTTTGCTACCGCATTATCAATCAGTTACCTAAACTCAAGCCCTGAAGTATCGGTTGACGAGCTATTCTTAGATGAAAAGCCTGTTGAAAAAATAGATTTAGATTCAGAGCTTCCAACCTCAACAGATTCAATTGAAGCTGCAACCGCTGAAGAAGCAACGATTAAAGCGGAGGCCACTCCTGTTGATCTAAAAGATGCATCAGAAATCGTTAACAAAGAAAAAGAAGAAGCAAAAAAGAAAATTGACGACCAATAAAGACCTTTTTATCCTTTAAATGCGAATGTGGCGGAATTGGTAGACGCGCTGCCTTGAGGGGGCAGTGACTTAGGTTGTGTGGGTTCGAGTCCCACCATTCGCACCAACATTAGGTTCATTAAGAACCAATAAAGACCGATTAGCCCTTTAAAATACAGGCTCTTCGGTTTTTTTATGCCAGTTGATATGATTTTTTAACTATCATTGAATAGGGTTAACATACTTCACGTCAATCATAATTCTGGCGACGCTTGTCTAATTACGATTTTGGCCAAGGTGTCTTCTTAAATAAATCACTACTGGTTATCTTTTCAGTCATTTTAAGAAAAATGATTATTTCCTAGTGGTCAACCTGTTCAAACTGAACGCGAGCATCTTATATATTACAATATACATGACACCCTACTTCTTTTCTCGTTGTGTGAGGCGCGCTTATTTATGTGGTGACGATCCAATCACTGGTCATAATTGTGACCATCGGAAAGCTTGGCTAGAAACAAGAATAAAACCAGCCACCCCGATTATAGTCATTATCTCACATCTATATCAGCGTTTGCCGTAACCTTTTAAATCTTTCACGGGTTTAACTTAGTATTTTCACTAGGCATACTCCATTTATCAAAATGATTTTCAAGGACTGAAAATGGCTATTCCCCGTAAATATCTTGTTGATGATTCAACCCCTGGTTTTTATCACTGCATTTCTCGTTGTGTGAGGCGCGCTTATCTATTTGGTGACGATCCAATCACTAGTCATAATTGTGACCATCGGAAAGCTTGGCTAGAGAAGCGAATGTTAGAGTTAGCATCTATTTTTTCAGTTGAACTTTATGCCTATGCAATTA